>NZ_VFTL01000006.1:0-221461 GCF_006439385.1 Mesorhizobium sp. B3-1-7 | reverse complement strand
ATCGGCGGATCCTTTTGGCGAAGAATCCTCCAATCAAATCACTTCAAGCCGTCCTCACCCTTGCGTCGTGTACTGTGGATCCGCTTCGCGACGCGCTTTAGGCTTGGAAAGCGCTCTATTCCGCTGCTTTCGGGAAGGCCTCCGCCGGCCCCGCGCCGGCCTCGCCGGCCGGCTCGTCGGTCGAGACCTGGCCCTTGCCGCGCCGGAACAGGCGGCTGAGCCAGTGGCGCCGCTGGCCGGGCTTCACCTTGGCGCGGGTGAACGCCATCAGCATCGAGGGCGTCACCACCAAGGTCAGCAGCGTGGCGAAGGACAGGCCGAAGACAATCGCCGAGGACAGCGAAATCCACCATTGCGTCGACGGCGCGTTGATCGTCGTCTCGTGATGAAAGATTTCGAGCCCGAGGCCGAAGGCGATCGGCAGCACGCCGAGGATGGCCGACACCGCCGTCAGCACCACCGGACGGGCGCGCTCGCGGCAGGTCTGCAGTACCGCGTCCATCTTGTCCCAGCCTTCCTCGCGCAGCCGGTCATAGGTGTCGATGAGCACGATGTTGTTGTTCACCACCACGCCGGCGAGCGCGATGACGCCGATGCCCGACATGACGATGCCGAAGGCCTCGCCTGTCAACAGCAATCCGAGGAACACGCCGATCGTCGCCATGACCACGCAGGACAGCACCAGCCACACGCTGGTGAACTTGTTGAACTGCGCCAGCAGCACCAGGAAGATCAGGAAGATCGCAGCACCAAAGGCCTTGCCGAGGAAGGCGCTGGCCTCCGCGCTGTCCTCGTTGGAGCCGGCGAGCTTCCAGCGGATGCCGCTGCCGAGATTCATGTCCGTAACGGCCTTGGTCACCTGCTCCTGCACCGCCGCGACCTGCGCGCCGGCGCTGACATTGGCCTGCACCACCACGGTGCGTGCGCCGTCGATGCGGTTCAGGATGCCGACGGTCGGCTCCGGCTTGCGCACGACGAAGTTCGAAATCGGCACCGACCCTTGCGAGGTCTGCACGCGGAGTTCGTCGAGCGTCGACAGCGTACGCCGGTCCTCGGGCAGCCGCAGCCGGATGTCGACGGCGTCGTCGGCGCCGGCCGGCCTGTATTCCGACAGCTTGAGGCCGTTGGTCACCAATTGCACCACCGTGCCGACGGAAGTCGGGCTGATGCCGTATTGCGCCGCCTTGGCGCGGTCGACCTCGATCGCCCAATCGACGCCGGGCGGCGGCAGGCCGTCCGAAATGTCGATGACGTTGGGGATCTTGGCGATGCGTGCCGCGACCGCGCGTGCCTTGTCGTCGAGCCCCGCCGGGTCGGCGGCCGACAGCCGGATCTGGATCGGCTTGCCGGTCGGCGGGCCGGCTTCCGGCACGCGCACTTCGACGTCGACGCCGGGAATGCCGGCCATCACGCCGCGCAGGTCGTCGAGGATCTGGTTGGCCGACTTGCGCTCGCGCCAGTCGACGAATTCGTACTGGATGACGCCGACCACGTCTTCCGGGATGTCCTGGCCGCCGCCCTGCGTCTTGCCGACACGCGTGTAGACCGACTTCACGCCGGGCCAGCCGAGCAGGCGGTTCTCCGCCGTCTTCGTCGCCGCGTCCATTTCGGCCAGCGAAAGATTGCCGCGGGCATGCACATAAAGCAGGCCGTAGTCCGGCTCGACGCTGGGGAAGAACTCGACGCCGGCGCCATATTTCGAATAGGCGAAGCCGACGCCGACCAGAAGTCCGACGGTAAGCAGGATGACAGTGACCGGGAAGCGCACCGCCTGCTTGACCACGGCCATGTACCAGCCGTCGCGGTTGCCCTCCTCGTGATGCTCAGGCGCCTTGGCGAAGATCGCGCCCAAAGTCGGTGCGAAGACCAGCGCGTAGAGCATCGAGGCCGACAGCGTCACGATCAGCGTGATCGGCATGTACTTCATGAAGTCGCCGATGATGCCCGGCCAGAACAGCAGCGGCGAGAAGGCGGCGATGCGCGTCATCGTCGCCGCGATGACCGGGCCGGCCATGCGCTTGGCGGCGAGCGCGAAGGCGTCTGCCTTCGGCATGCCCTCGCTCATGCGCCGTTCGGCGAATTCGGTGACGATGATGGCGTCGTCGACCAGCATGCCGACCGCCAGGATCAGGCTGAACAGCACGATCATGTTGATCGTGTAGCCCATCATGGCGAGCAACAGGATGCCCATCAGGAAGGACGACGGGATGGCTAGGCCGATGAGCAGCGAGGCTCGACCCGACAGCGCGTAGAGGATGACGATGAAGACCAGGATGACGGCGATCATCACATGGTTCTGCAGGTCGCCCAGCAGTTGGTTGACGAAGACCGACTTGTCCTGCGTGTAGGTGACATGCATGCCCTCGGGCATCGTCTTGATGAAATTGTCCGACACTTCCCTGACATGGGTCAGCGTGTCGATCAGATTGGCGCCGATGCGCTTCTTCACTTCGATGGCGATGGCCGGCCTGCCGTCGAGGCGCGTCACCGTTTCGGCATCCTTGAAGGTCGAGCGGATCGTCGCGATATCTTTTGCCTGCACAACCGCATTGGGCGTCGCGACAACCGGCAGGTTGGCGACATCCTCAGGCGTCTCGATCAGCGACGGCACCTTGACCGCGTATTTGCCTTCCGAGCCCTCGAGATTGCCGGCGGCAACCAGGCTGTTCGAGGAGGCGACACCCTGGATCACCTGGTCGAGCTGCAGCCCGTAGGAAGAGAGCTTCACCGGATCGACGACGACCTCGACGAGGTCGTCGCGCGCCCCCTGCAGCGAACCTTCGAGCACGCCGGGCACTTCCTCGATGCGGTCGCGCAGCTCGCGCGCGGCCGACGTCAGCACGCGTTCCGGCACATCGCCGGAAAGCGTCACCACCAGGACCGGGAATTCCGAGACGTTGACCTCATTGACCGTCGGCTCCTCGGCCGCCTGCGGCAGGTCGGCCTTGGCGTCCTGCACCTTGCTGCGCGTGTCCTGCAGCGCCGTCGCGAGGTCGGTCTGCGGCTGGAACTCGACCAGCACGTAGCCGCCGCCCTGGAAGGCGGCCGAGCGCATCTCCTTGAGCCCCTTGAGGCTCTTGAGCTTGCTCTCCATCGGCCTCAGCAGCAGCCGCTCGGAATCCTCCGGCGAGATGCCCTGATAGATCAGGCTGACATACATCATCGGAATCGGAACGTCGGGTTCCGCTTCCTTCGGCGTCGACTGATAGGCGACCCAGCCCGCGACGAGCAGGAACAGCAGCGCCGATATGGTGAGGCGGGCGTTGTTGATGGCGAGTCTGACGATATCCATGACTTCGGCCTGTTATGCTTCGGAGGCTGCGGACTGCCGTCGCCGGGGTGGCCCGGCGCGCGCCGCGTCGTGCTTTACTGCGTGCCGGCGGTGGCTTCGCCGATCAGCTTGCTGATGGTCGCCTGGTCCGCCTCGACGGGCTTCACCAAGTCGCCTTCCTTCACCAATTCCTGGCCGGCGACGATGATGCGAGCATCCTGCGGGATGCCGCCCAGCACCAGGCCGTGCGGCGTGTCGTCGACGAGATCGATCGGGAAGAACGCCACCTTGTCGTCCTTGCCGACGGCGCGGATGCCGAGGTCGCCCTTGTCGCCCAGCGTCACCACCGAGCGTGGCAGCATGACCGCATTGGTCGGCTCGGCGCTGAGCGTGATCTCGGCCGTCATGCCGGCGGGGATCGAACCGTCGCCATTGGGGATCGCCACCTCGACGCGGAAGGTACGGGTCTGCGCCGAGGCATCGCGGCTGATGTAGCGCACGGTGCCGGTGACCTTCTGGTCGTTGACCAGGCGCACGTCGGCCTCGTCGCCGATCTTGACGTAGCGCAGGTCGCGCTCGCTGATCTCGCCGCGCGCGATCACCGGATCGAGCTTCAGGATCGTCGCCACCTCGCCGCCCTGCATCACCGAGCTGCCTAGCTCCACCGGGATGCGGTCGATGACACCGTCGAACGGCGCCTTGACCTCGTTGCGGTCAAGCTCCGCCTGCGCGGTGTCGAGCTGCGATTGCGCCAGCGTCAGGTTGGAGCGGGCGGTGTCGAGCTGCAGCTTGGGCAGGTTGCCGGTCTTGGCCAGCCGCTCGGCGGCGTCGAGCTCGGCCTTGCGCTGCACCAGCAACTGCTTGGCATTGTCGACATTGGAGATCTTCTCCTCGGCCGCGAGCATCAGCACGAGGTCGCCAGTCTTGACGTGATCGCCCTGCTTGACCGGCAGCTTTTCGATGACGCCATTGACGCGGGTTGCAAGAACCGCGCGCTTGTCGGCCTCGGTCAGCCCGGAAACGCGGATGGCGCGCGCAAAGGTCTTGCGCGGCGGCGTCACCACCGCGACGGTGCGCGGCGCAGCCTTGGGCTCGGTTTGCGCCTCGTTCGGCTTGGTGGTGTCCGGCTTCCCGGCTTCAGGCTGCGCCGGCTTGCCGGCGTCAGCCTGCTTGTTGGCGGTAACCGTCTTGTCGGCGGCGCTGCCGACGGAGGAAAACTCGCCCGTCCCCATCCAGGCCGCGAATCCGATGAGCACGACAATGGCTGCAAGCTTGTGAAACCTGATTTTCGGCATCGTCATTTTTCCGTTGCAGGACCTGGCGAGGTCGGCGCTTCCGACTTCGGGCGCGCGGCCGATATGGGTGCGCGCGGGGCCCAGTTCAATTTGCCGTGAACGGCGAAGCGCCGCTTCTACCTGAAAGTTGCGGCGCAATATAGCCGGAAAAGTTGCGGGAACGTTGCGTCGTGGAACGCTGTGCCTCGACAAATATCGGCTTTTCTGCCAGCCGGCTGCCGCTTTTGCAGGCGCGGTGACAGGTTTCCCCAAGGTTACTGGCAGCAGCCGTCAGCATGATGCGAAAAATCTTCCGTATGCAGCGACAGTCGCCCGGCTGGAGCGCAGTCACGCCCGCCATTTCCCGGTTGAAGCTGTCAAGTGATGAGATTCAGCAGCCGGAAGAGACGCTCGAAGGTCTTGCCATAGGGCGGGCGCAGCAGGCCGCCGGCGCTGAGCTTCGACTGGATGAAGATCGGCTTTTCCTTGCTGAAGGTGCGGAACCCCCATTCGCCGTGATAGGCGCCGGTACCGCTCTCGCCGACGCCGCCGAAGGGCTGCCGCTCCTGCACCAGATGCAGCATGCAATCATTGACCGTGACGCCGCCGGCCACGGTTTCCCGCATGACCCTCTGGCGATTGGCGCTGTCGCTGCCGAACCAGTAGAGCGCCAGCGGACGCTCGCCCCGGTTCACATGCTCGATGGCCTCGTCCACCGTGCCATATTCGACGATCGGCAGCACCGGCCCGAAGATCTCCTCGCGCATCAGCCGCAGATTCTCGCCGGCATTGCGCACCAGCACGGGCGCCATCTTGCGGTCGGTGACGCCAAGCTTCTCGTTCGCAGGATTGATCTCGGTGATGTCGGCGCCGCTGTCGCGCGCCTCGGCCACCATGTCACCCAGCCGCCGGTGATGCCGCTCGCTGACGATCGCCGTATAGTCGCGATTGTCGCCAAGGCGCGGATAGAGCTTTGCGATTGCCGCGGCGAACTTGGCCGCGATCGCCGCGCCCTGGCCTTGCGGGACCATCAGATAGTCCGGCGCGATGCAGGTCTGGCCGGCGTTGAGCAGCTTGCCATAGGCGACGCTGGCGACCGCCGCGTCGAGATCGCAGGAGGGATCGAAGATCGCCGGCGACTTGCCGCCGAGCTCGAGCGTCACCGGCGTCAGATTGGCGGCGGCGGCGAGCGCAACCTGGCGGCCGACGGCCGTCGAACCCGTGAATAGCAGGTGATCGAACGGCAGGGACACAAATGCCTTGCCGACCTCCGCGTCGCCGACCATCACGCTGACCTCGTCGGCGGCGAAATATTTTTCGACCAGGCTGGCAAGCAGGTCCGAAAACTTCGGCGTCAGTTCCGACGGCTTAATCATAACGCGGTTGCCGGCAGCGAGTGCCGCGGTCGCCGGCGCAACGGCGAGCTGGAACGGATAGTTCCAGGGCGAGACGATGCCGACGACGCCGAGCGGTTGCGGCAAGAGGCGGTTGCGTCCCGGCAGGAACGGCAGGCTGGTGGCGACGCGCCGCTCGCGCATCCAGGCGCCGAGATGCGACAGCGCATGCCTGATGCCGGCGCGCACGACGAACAGCTCGGCAAGCCGCGTTTCCTCAGCCGAGCGTGCCGAAAAATCGCTGTCGATCGCAGCACATATTTCGGCTTCATGCTTTTCGGTGAGCGCCAGAAGGCGGTTCAGCCGGTCCTTGCGCGCCGCCAGCGTCGGGAACGGCTCCTTCTCGGAGGCCCTGCACTGCGCTTCAAACCTGACCCCGAGAGCGTTCCGTCCGGTCTGCAGCATCGCTTACCTCCCCTTTACGTTCAGGTAAGTTACATCGGCCAAGCTACCGAATCCAGCATTGCCCCGATCCAAGCGATCCGGATATCCCATTTGGCACCCGTCATCGACATAGGAAAGCCACCGGTCCGCAAACGGCCCTTTTCGCCGTTCATGCATGAATTGGCGTGCAAACGGTCCTTGGCGGCGGTGGGCGGCTCGCGACAGAACCGCAAGATCGGTCGAGCGCCTCATGTCCGCGCGGCTTAGCTGATGCTGCCACGGAGAATGGAACGATGAAGGCGGCAGTTCAAAACCACCATGCCCGGATGCAGAGGGTGCTGGATCACATAGACCGGCATCTGGACGACGATCTGGACCTGGACGCGCTGAGCGGTGTCGCGGCGTACTCGAAATATCATTTCCACCGGCAGTTCACGGCGACCTTCGGGCTGTCCGTGCATCGCTATGTCCAGCTCGCCCGCATGAAGCGCGCTTCATGCCGGCTGGGCTGCGCGGATGCCGAAAGCGTCACCGATATAGCGATGGATGCCGGTTACGACGCACCTGATGCCTTCGCCCGCGCCTTCCGGCAACGGTGCGGGCAATCGCCCTCGTCGTTCCGAAGGTCTCCCGACTGGGGTTCGTGGCTGATGGCCTTCGGGCCGCTCGACAACGCGAGGAGAAAGCTCATGCAGATAATCTTTACACCGGAAGACGTGATGATCCGCGACGTGCCGCCCACCCCGGTGGCGATCATGGAACATCGCGGGGCTCGGGCGACGCTCGGCGACACCATCCAGCGGTTCATCGCCTGGCGCAAGGCAGCCGGCCTGTCGCCCGAAACGAGCCCGACCTTCAACGTCTTCCGGTCCGAGAGATGTCCCGCTGTCGCGGCCGACTACAGCATGGACATTTGTGTCGGCACCGACCGGCCGATCGACGCGGGCGACGAGCAGATGAAGGCTGGCGTGATCCCCGGCGGACGCTGCGCCGTGCTGCGCTACCCCGGCAACACCAACAATCTGGAGCCGGCCGCGCTTTATCTTTATCGCGACTGGCTTCCGGCCAGCGGCGAGGAAGCACGCGACTTCCCGATCTATTGCCAGCGGCGGCTGTCCTTTTCCCCGGACGCGCCGGTGCCTGAAATCATTGTCGAGCTGTTTCTGCCGCTGAAATAGCGCCGCCCTCTGACGGCGGCCTGTCCACTCAAAAAACGGACCGGCCGCTGTCCACAAGGTCTCGGTCTTGCAGGTTCAGAACCCCGCAATCAGGCACGGCGCCGCGCGGATTCCGGCTTGATGCGCGCGGCGAGGAATTCCTTGACGCGACGGCCCGGCGCCGGGCCGCGCAGCGGCTTGAAGCCATCGTCGAGCTCACCCGAGAGATCGAGCGTGGCCCGCTGGCCGACGGCGTCGTAATTTTCTTCCAGCCAGTCGCTGGCGGCGCTGCGGCCGAGGTCGCGCAGATAGGCGATGAAAGCCCATTCGGCATTGACCTTGGATGAGGCGGACAGGTCCTTGAAGGCCTCGTCGGCATCGATGCGGTGCATGCGGATGTCGCGATATTCGCCATGCGGCAGGCGCCCGGCCGCGATCAGTTCCTTGACGAAGGCGATCGAGCGGAATTCGCGCAGCAGCCCGGCGTTGAAGGTGATCTCGTCGATGCGGTTCTGGATCTCGTTGGCGCTCTTCGGCGTGCCTTCGCGCACCACAGGATTGATCTGCACCAGCAGCACGTCCTCGGTCGCCGCCGTCTTGAAGAATGGATAGAGCGCCGGATTGCCGCCATAGCCGCCATCCCAATAGGGCACGCCCTTGATCTCGACCGCCTGGAACAGCTGCGGCAGGCAGGCCGAGGCCATCACCGTGTCGAGGTCGATCTCGCCGTCGGAGAAGACGCGCAGTTGCCCGGTTTCGACATTGGTCGCCGAGATGAACAGTTCCATCGACTTGCAGGCGCGCACGTTGTCGAAATCGATCTCCTTTTCGACCACGTCGCGCAGCGGGTTGAGGCCGAGCGGATTGGCGACATAGGGCGAGAACACCCGCGACATCGTGTCGAAGAAGACATAGCCGGGTGTGTTCTCGATCGACCAGTTGCCCCAGACCACATCCCAAGGCATGCGCTGCACCGGGCTGAAACGGCCCTTCGAGGCCACCGCCCGCCAGAAATCGTCGAGCTTTTTTCGCGCGCCTTCCACGCCGCCCCGGACAAACCCGTCGGCCAGCGCCACCGCGTTCATGGCGCCGGCGCTGGTGCCGGACACCGCCGCGATCTCCAGCCGCCCATCCTCCAGCAGCCGGTCGAGCACGCCCCAGGAAAAGGCGCCGTGTGAGCCGCCGCCCTGGAGGGCAATGTTGATCTTCTTCTTTTCCTCCGCCTTGCCGTTCTTCGCCATGGCGTTCCTTGTCCCGATGCGCTGGCCTACCGCCGCGTCATTTGGACGGAGCCGGTGCAGTCAGCCTATGTTGCAGTGCAGCATATAAGGGCGGACCAAGGCAAGAACACGAACACACAAGCGTGATCATGGATTTTCCTCGCCCCACGAAGTGGGCTACAGCATGCTGTGACTGGCGTGACTGATCAGACCTGAGGCTTGATTGCCACGTGGTTCCCCCAATCCGTCGCTGCTTCGCAGCGCCACCTTCCCCCTCCGGAGGGAAAGGAAGGGAGCGTTGCTGGACGAGCATTGACGGCAAAAAGCTTGGCGCCTTTCCTCTACCCCGTCGATCGGGGGAGAGGTGGCTCGGCGAAGCCGAGACGGAGTGGGGGTCGATCAGCGCTACATTAGCCAATGTATGCGCCAAGCTGCCATACACGCTATCGCCAAAGGCCAGCCGCTTGGAAATGTGTGCATGCCGTAGACGAAGTGGGGCGAGGAACTACCCTCAGGCGACGAGATCCGGCACCGGCCCGACATAGCGCGACTGCGGCCTAATGAGCCGTCCGGTCGCCTGCTGTTCGCGGGCGTGGGCGATCCAGCCGGCAACGCGGCCGGCGGCAAAGACGTTGGAGAATGCCTCTTCCGGGAAGCCTACCGCTTCCAGGAGAAGCGCGGTGTAGAACTCGACATTGGTCTGGATCGAGCGTTGCGGCTTGGCGATCCTGAGCACTTCGAGCGCCGCCTGCTCCACCGTCTCGGCGAAGGCCAGCCGGCTGCCGGTCTCGTTGCGGGAACCGAGCTGCCGCACGACGGCCTTCAGCGCGTCGGCGCGCGGATCGCGCACACGATAAATGCGGTGGCCGAAACCCATGATGCGCCGGCCATGCGCGATCTCGTTGCGCAGCCATGCCGTGGCGTCGTCGTTGGCCTCGATGGCGTCCAGCATCTCGATCACCGGCCCCGGCGCGCCGCCATGCAGCGGCCCTTTCAGCGCGCCGAGACCGGCCAGGATCGCCGAGGTCAGGCCGGCCTGCGTCGAGGCCACCACGCGGGTCGCGAAGGTCGATGCATTGAGGCCGTGGTCGCAGACCGTCACCAGATAGCTGTCCAGCGCCTTGGCAAGCGCCGGCGAGGCGGTGCCGGCAAGCATCCGCAGCATGTCGCCGGCATGATCGGCATTTTCGTCGGGAGCGATCGGCGTCTTGCCACGCCCGAGGCGCAGCAGCGCCGGCGTCAGCACCGCCGGTGCCGCGATCAGCCGCAGCGCGTCGGCAAGCCCGTCACCGTCCGGCAGGACGGCCATGCCGGCCCGCATGCTGCTATAGACATCGAGCGGCGCCAACTGCGCAAGCATCGGTTTCACACGATCAAATACTTCCACCCGCGCCTTGCCGATCGCCTTCGCCATTTCGGCATCGCTGGGAAGGTCGTCGAAGAAGCCGTCGAACAACAGCCGGACCACCTGCGCGTAGCGCCAATGGCCGGCGAGTTCCATCAGCGAATGGCCGCGGATGGTGAGGTGCCCGCCTACACCGTCGACGTCGGAAAGCACCGTGTCGGCCGCCACAACATCATCGAGCCCATTCGCCATGATCGTCTCCTTGACCTTTTGTGCATTGCAATTAATGCTGCGCAATCAATGCATCAATCTTGATCAAGATAATCAATGTAAGGCGGCAAATGACGGAATGGCTGTCGCGGGAGCAAGCGTTGGAGCGGCTGAACGTCCGGCCGCAGACGCTTTATGCCTATGTCAGCCGCGGCCGCATCGGCATGAAGCCGGACGACCCTGACCCGCGCCGCAGCCAGTACCGCGCCGACGACATCGCCGTGCTCGCCACGCGCCGCGACCGCGGAAGGAGCCCGCGGGCGATCGCCGAGAGCGCCATCGCCTGGGGCGAGCCGGCGATCGCCACCTCCATCTCGACGGTGCTGCATGGCCGCCTCGTCTATCGCGGCAGGGACGCGGTGGAGCTTTCGGCGACGGCGACGCTCGAGGAGACCGCCGAACTCGTGTGGGCTTCCGACCGTCCGGTGTCGTTCGCTTCGCTGACCCCCTCGGCTGCCCGGCAAAGCGGCACGCCAACGGCATTTGCCAGGCTTTCGGCGCTGGCTGCCGAAGGCTGGCCTTCGCTCGGCCGCAGGCCGGCCATGCTGCAGCAGGACGGCGCTGCCGCGACCAGCGCGCTGGCCTCCGCGCTCGGCGCGACGCCGGGCTCGGAGCCGGTGCATGACAGGTTGGCGCAGGGCTGGTCGGTGGACGCCGCCGGGGCAAAACTCATCCGCAAGGCGCTGGTGCTGCTCGCCGATCACGAGCTCAACGCCTCGACCTTCGCCGCCCGCGTCGCGGCCTCCACCGGCGCGCCGGTCGCCGCCTGCCTGCTCGCGGGTCTCGCGACGCTGAGCGGCCCGCGCCATGGCGGCGCGGGCGCGGCGGCGATCGCGCTGGTCGAGGACGCCGAGCGGCTGGGTCCTGACGAAGCGATCGCCCGCTGGCTCGCCCACGATCGGCCGCTGCCGGGCTTCGGCCACCCACTCTACCCCGAAGGCGATCCGCGCGCCGAGGGGCTGTTTTCCGACTTCAGGATCGATGACGGCCTGTTGCAACTGCGCAAGGCGGTTCTTGCCGCGACCGGGCTGCATCCGAACATCGATTTCGCGCTGGCCGCGATGACGCGCGGCCTGCGCCTGCCCGCCGACGCCCCGTTCCGCCTGTTCGCGCTCGGCCGCAGCGTCGGCTGGACCGCGCATGCCGTCGAGCAGGTGACCAGCAACAGGCTGATCAGGCCCCGCGCCCGCTATGACGGACCAATTGGCGCGGGATGATGACCTTGGAGATCAGCCGGAACGCGTTTGAGGTCGTCATCCTGGGGCGGAGCGTGTGGCTGCCGCGCTATCGGGGACTCTAGACGGCGATCGGCGCCTTGATGCTCGCATCCGCGAAATAATTCTCGAGCCGGAAATCCTCAAAGCGGAAGGCGAAGAGGTCTTTCACCTCCGGATTGATCCACATCGTCGGCAAGGCCTTGGGGCGTACGCAGCATCTGCTCCTGCGCCTGCTCGAAATGGTTCGAATAAAGATGCGCATCGCCGAGCGTGTGGACGAAATCGCCGGGCTTCAGCCCGGTCACCTGCGCCACCATCATGGTGAGCAAGGCATAGGAAGCGATGTTGAACGGCGCGCCGAGAAAGATATCGGCCGAGCGTTGGTAGCGCTGGCACGAGAGCCTGCCCTCCGAGACATAGAACTGGAACAGGCAATGGCAGGGCGGCATCGCCATATTGGAGGCTTTGCCCGAGATCATCGCATCGACAAAGTGCAAAACGCCTTGGCCCGCCAACGCAATGCTGCTTAGGCCGCCTTGGGACTCTTTGCGACACGCCTCTCTACTCGCTCGGACTTCACGTCGGCAAACTTGGACCTGGCAAGCCAACGTGGCAGGGCCGATCTTGCTCGGGCGCTGCCGATCACTTCGATCCTGCTTTGGCTGAGCGCGGCGTGAAGTGGAAGATCACCGCGCCAGACGTAGATCATGTCGCGCAAGGTCGTGGTTAGGTAGAGATCGACATCAAACGCAGGATCAGTGATGCAGAGCTGCGTCGCGCCATTCTCGCCGACAAACCAGTAGTGCCGCCAGCGAGCCGGTCGCTCGCGGAACGTAAGCTTCACGACCGAACGCCGTGCTCCGAAGGCATCCGGATGCGCCCCCCTTTCAATTGCCCAGAGAAGCAGACCAGCATCGAGTTCATGATCCATTAGCTCTCGGCGAGACCACCGCTGACCCCAGACGCCGAGCGCGTGCACCAGCGGCATCAGATCTTGGCCCGGCGCCGTGAGGTGGTAAGTCCAACCGCGCCCTGATTCCGGTCGGTGCCGCTCAACAAGTCCCTCCGCCTCCAGTTGTTTGAGGCGCTTGGAAAGGAGGGTCGGAGACGCCCGCGCAACACCGCGTTGAAGTTCAGAGAAGCGCGAAACGCCCTTACCGAGGTCGCGCAGGATCAATGGCGTCCAGCGCTCGCAGAATATCTCGGCGGCTTTGGAAATGGGACAGAACTGCCCGTAACTTCTCAATGGCCCGCTCCTTCTGTCAGCGTATCAACGCAAGATACTACATTTTGTGGAGTATTCGCATGCGAGGCGTCGGGGCAAGCTCGTCCAAGCAGGAGACAGGTCGCCGCGCATCGCGGGCTGGCCCGCGGTCGGTTACCGCGCGCCCAGCGCGTTCGAGGGGCTGTCGGAAGGATGGTGACGAGATGAACGATGGCCATTGGGGGCGGCCATGAACGAAATGGGCGTTCTGGATGCCGTGGTTGTGGGCGCTGGATGGGCCGGCCTCGGCGTCAGTTATATGCTTGCCCAATCCGATATCCGGCATTGCGTCCTTGAACGCGGGCGAATCGGCGAAACCTGGCGGACCCAGCGTTGGGACTCTTTCCACTTCAATCTTCCCAACATGTACAGCGTGATGCCGGGCGATCGTTACGATGGCCCGGACCCAGAAGGGTTTATGACGCATATAGAGTTTGCGACTCTCCTTGAAGACTATGCGCGGCGCTACCAACTCCCGGTTCGTAACGGCATCTCGGTCACAAAACTGAATCAAGTGACGGGCTCTTTCACATTGTGACGCCGGAGCGGACGTGGCGGGCGAAAAACGTGGTTGTCGCCAGCGGCAGCTTGAACCGTCCGCGTCGGCCAGTTTCCGCCTCCGCGTTGACGGATGGCCCAGTACAGCTCGATGCCTCTGACTACCGTAATGCCGACGACCTTCCCGCCGGAGCTATCCTCGTCATCGGCAGTGCGCAGTCTGGCAGTCAAATCGCCGAAGATTTGATTCTGGCAGGCAGGGAGACCTATCTTGCGACGGGCCATATTGGCCGCCTGCCGCGATGCTATCGCGGGCGCGACATTGTCGTATGGATGGTGAAGACCGGATTGGTCGATGCGCCGCGCAAGGATTTCGTCGATCCCTCCGGTCGCGTTGCCGGCAGGCCCCTGATTGGCGCTTTGCACACGATAAGTCTGCAATCCCTCAGCGCCCAAGGCGTCATGCTGCTCGGACGATTTCTCGGCGTGGAGAACGGCCAGCCTGTCTTCGCCGACGACCTTGTTGGGAATATTCGGTTCGGCGACGAGATTTCCGCGCAATTCAAAAAACGTATCGATGAGTTTATCGAACGCAGCGGTCTCGATGCCCCCGCACCCGTTGAGGAGGAGGCGGAGGCAGTCGCTCCGCGCCTACCCCAGCGCCCCATTCTGTCGCTCGATCTCGTAGAGCGGAACATTTCAGCGATTGTCTGGTGCACCGGCTTCCAGGGCGATTTCCGTTGGATCGATGTATCCGGTGTTCTCGACAAGCGAGGCCAGCCGGTTCACGAAGACGGCGTTGCCTCGATTCCCGGAATCTATTTTGCCGGGCTCGATTTTGCGTCCACGCGCCGGTCGGGCACCGTTATGGCCATTGAAGACGAGGCGCGTCGATTTGTCGGCCAAATATCAGCTCGGACGTGATCCGATGACGGGTGAAGAGGTCACCTATCCGAATCGAATTCAGGAGGGTAGACGGCCCACAATCGGTGAGGACGCGCCTCTCGGAGCTTTGTTGCTCGGGCGGGCCGGGAGTTTCGAGGGTGGGACTTTGGGGCGGCCCTTGAACCGGCCTTCAACCGTTCGATGCGGTTGAAGGCCGGTCAGGCGGTGCAGGAGATGGAGCGCTTCTCGTCCGCAGCCTCGACAGCCTAATCTGTCGCGAAACGCCGAAAGCCGCCTTTCGGCGACCTCGGTCTTCTTCAAATCGGCACCATAAGCGACACTGGAACTGTTCGGCCTCAAATTTCCACCGTAAGTAAGTGTCGGTCTCGGTCAAAACCTGTCCGAGGATGACGAAGGGATGGGTCGGTTCGGCTAATCTCAGGCGCAGCGACGACCATCAACGACAGCCACCACCCGTCAGGACATCGTGTCCAGCTTGCGCTGCATGGCCGCAATCTGCGCCTTCAATTCCTGCAGATCGTCGCCCTTTTCTTCCTTCTTCGGCGGCTCGGCCGGTGCTGCCGAATTGCCGCCGGCGGGCGGGAACGGCGTGAACATGCGCATGGCGTTCTGGAACATCTCGACATTGCGTCGCGTCTGTTCCTCGAGCGCCTTCATCGGCGTCTTCATCATGTCGATCGGCGTCTTGCCGAAGGCGCCCTTGAGCTGCTCGCGAAATCGCTCCTGCTCCTTGGAGAAGGCGATCATCGACTGTTCGAGGAAGCTCGGCACGATCATCTGCATCTGATCGCCGTAAAAGGAGATGAGCTGGCGCAGGAACGGGATCGGCAGCATGTTCTGCCCTTCCTGGTTCTCCAGCTCGAAGATGATCTGCGTCAGCACCGGGTGGGTGATGTCATCGCCGGTCTTTGCATCCTGGACCGTGAACTCCTCGCCCTTCTTGACCATCTCGGCCAAGTCCTCGAGCGTCACATAGGTGCTTGTGCCGGTATTGTAGAGCCGGCGATTGGCATACTTCTTGATGACGATCGGGTCGTCTTTTGCGGCCATCCGTATCCTCCCCAGGACACCGGCACCTCTAGGAGTAAGCGGCCGGTAACGATTGCGCCCTTTAACCAAGATACGCGCAAAAGCGTCACAATTCCAAGCGGTTTGTGCACTGCGGCATCAATTAATGCTGCACAGCCATTGCAAAATCCGCCGCATGGCCAACGTCACGTTACCGCGACTGGCGCGCGCTCTGCTTGCCGCGCATGGCGGTCATGCCCATTTCCGGTTTGACTCAGGGTTTCGAACGGGCAAGAAAGTCCTAAAGCGATCTCGAAAATACGACACCTCGAAGTCTGGAGAAGAAAATGTCCGCTTCCAATTCCATCGTCGTCGCCAGCGCCGCCCGCACCGCGGTCGGCTCCTTCAACGGCAGTTTCGCCGCCACGCCGGCGCATGAGCTCGGCGCCGTCGTCATCAGGGAACTGCTAGCGCGGGCGAATGTCGAGGCGGCGGAAGTCGACGAGGTCATCCTCGGCCAGGTGCTGACCGCCGCGCAAGGACAGAACCCGGCTCGCCAGGCCTCGATCAATGCCGGCCTGCCGAAGGAGACCACCGCCTGGGGCCTCAACCAGGTTTGCGGCTCGGGCCTGCGCGCCATCGCGCTCGGCATGCAGCAGATCGCCACCGGCGACGCCAAGGTGATCGTCGCCGGCGGTCAGGAATCGATGTCGATGTCGCCGCACGCCGAGCACCTGCGCGCCGGCGTCAAGATGGGCGACTACAAGATGATCGACACCATGATCAAGGACGGCCTTTGGGATGCCTTCAACGGCTATCATATGGGCAACACCGCCGAGAACGTCGCCCGCCAGTTCCAGATCACCCGCGAAACGCAGGACGAGTTCGCCTTGGCCTCGCAGAACAAGGCCGAGGCCGCGCAGAAGGCCGGCAGGTTCAAGGATGAGATCGTCGCCTTCACCATCAAGGGCAAGAAGGGCGACACAACAGTCGACCAGGACGAGTACATCCGCCACGGCGCGACGCTCGACGCCATGACCAAGCTGAAGCCCGCTTTCGACAAGGACGGCACGGTCACCGCCGCCAACGCCTCCGGCATCAATGACGGCGCCGCCGGCGCGCTGCTGATGACCGAGGCCGAGGCTGCAAGGCGGGGCATCACCCCGCTGGTGCGCATCGCCTCCTGGGCGACCGCCGGCGTCGATCCGGCGATCATGGGCACGGGTCCGATCCCTGCCTCGAAGCGGGCGCTGGAGAAGGCCGGCTGGGCGGTCAAGGACCTCGATCTCGTCGAGGCCAACGAGGCCTTCGCGGCGCAGGCCTGCGCAGTCAACAAGGGCATGGGCTGGGATCCCTCGATCGTCAACGTCAATGGCGGCGCCATCGCCATCGGCCATCCGATCGGCGCTTCGGGCGCCCGCGTCTTCAACACGCTGGTCCACGAGATGCGCCGCCGCGGCGCCAAGAAGGGCCTCGCCACGCTTTGCATCGGCGGCGGCATGGGCGTGGCCATGTGCGTGGAAGCGCTGTGAGTTCAGCGAGTAGCGAATAGGGAGTAGCGAATAGGGAAGAAGAAGCGTCGCGCGGCGGGACATCGGACCCCTACTCGCTATTCGCTACTCTCTATTCGCTCAGACGAATTTAAAGGGAGGACCACATGAGCAAGGTAGCAATCGTCACGGGCGGATCGCGCGGCATAGGCGCGGCGATATCGGTCGCCTTGAAAACCGCCGGTTATTCGGTCGCCGCCAACTATGCCGGCAATGACGAGGCGGCGCAGAAATTCAAGGCCGAGACCGGCATCCCGGTCTACAAATGGTCCGTTGCCGACTACGAGGCCTGCGCCGCCGGCATCAAGCAGATCGAAGCCGATCTCGGCCCGGTCGGGGTGCTGGTCAACAACGCCGGCATCACCCGCGACGCCATGTTCCACAAGATAACGCCCGCGCAGTGGAAGGAAGTCATCGACACCAACCTCTCCGGCGTCTTCAACATGACGCATCCTCTGTGGAGCGGCATGCGCGACCGCAAGTTCGGTCGCGTCATCACCATTTCCTCCATCAACGGCCAGAAGGGCCAGGCCGGCCAGGTCAACTACTCGGCCGCCAAGGCCGGCGATATCGGCTTCAGTAAGGCTCTTGCCCAAGAAGGCGCGCGCGCGGGCATCACCGTCAACGTCATCTGCCCCGGCTATATCGCGACCGAAATGGTCAAGGCGATCGACGAAAAGGTGCTCAACGAGCGCATCATCCCGCAGATCCCGGTTGGCCGCCTCGGCGAGCCGGAAGAGATCGCGCGCTGCGTCGTCTTCCTGGCGTCCGACGAGGCCGGCTTCATCACCGGCTCGACCATCACCGCCAATGGCGGCCAATACTTCGCCTGATACCCAACTTCGCCTGATACCCTTTTGCGCCGAGGCGGCCCCGACGTCGGAGCCGCCTTTTTGCCCCGTCGACAAGCTCGGCGCGACACCTTGCCTCAATTCGGCACGCAAAGGTTAACGGCAGCAGCCTCCTTTATGCGCAACTCCGCCAACAAGCTGTGAATTCTCGGTGGGTAAGCTGTGGATAACACCATATCTAGGGGTGAACAAACCGGGAAAATAACCGGATCGCTGATTCGTCGCCGATTCGTTCTGGCTTTGACCGGAAAGTTAACGGCGGACGGCGCAAACGTCACCGAATTCGCTAAAAGCGATTAAGAAAAATCAACAATTTCATAACTTTGAGGACAAGGCTCAAGTCGACCGCGACCGTTGCCCGGCAAAAGTTAACGGCGGTCTCGGCCCGACGGGGCCACGCAGGAATCGGGCCAATTCAGCGATTCAGCATGTGGTGAGACTCGCCGTCAAAAAAACCACATATAGCCGTGAACAAAACCTGAATCAGAGCGAGTCAGCGATTCGTCGCTGATTCGTTCCAGACTCGTTCCAGCCGTTAACAACGATCGATTTTGCCCACCCCGGCCCGCTCTGCCTGTCGCCAAAGGAACATTCCGCTTTCGCTTCACGCCCGAAGTCCCTATGTGTCGCCTGTCACACGCGGCGGCACCGCCGTGCTTCAGACTACAAGCGGCAGAAACCTTATTTCCGAGCCGATGAACATCCAGCCGAAACACTCCCAGCCGCTGATCCTTTCGGGCCGCGACGTGACGGCCGTGTTGGGCCCCACCAACACCGGCAAGACCCATCTCGCCATCGAGCGCATGGTCGCGCATGAGACCGGCGTCATCGGCCTGCCGCTCAGGCTGCTCGCCCGCGAAGTCTATGCCCGGGTCTGCGAGAAGGTCGGCGCCCACAAGGTGGCGCTGATCACCGGCGAGGAGAAGATCGTGCCTGCCGGGGCGAAATATTCGGTCTGCACCGTCGAGGCGATGCCGCGCGAAACCGACGCCGCCTTCGTCGCCATCGACGAGGTGCAGCTCGCCGGCGATCTCGAACGCGGCCATATCTTCACCGACCGCATCCTGCATCTGCGCGGCCGCCAGGAGACGCTGCTTCTCGGCGCCGCCACCATGCACGGCATCCTGCAGCGCCTGTTGAAGGGCGTGTCGGTGGTGACGCGGCCGCGGCTTTCGCATCTTGCCTATGCCGGCTCGAAGAAGCTCACCCGGCTGCCGCGGCGCACCGCTATCGTCGCCTTCTCCGCCGACGAGGTCTACGCCATCGCCGAGCTGATCCGCCGCCAGCAGGGCGGCGCGGCCGTCGTCCTCGGCGCGCTCTCGCCGCGTACCCGCAACGCGCAGGTGGAGATCTTCCAATCCGGCGATGTCGACTATCTCATCGCCACCGACGCCATCGGCATGGGACTGAACCTCGACCTCGACCATGTCGCCTTCGCCCAGAACCGCAAATTCGACGGTTACCAATACCGCAACCTGACAGCCGCCGAGCTTGGCCAGATCGCCGGTCGTGCCGGCCGGCACCTGCGCGACGGCACGTTTGGCGTCACCGGCCAGGTCGATCCGTTCGACGAGGATCTGGTCGCCAAGATCGAGGGACACGACTTCGATCCGGTGAAGGTGCTGCAGTGGCGCACCGCCGATTTCGACTTTTCCAGCCTCGATGCGCTGAAACGCTCGATCGAGGCCAATGCGCCGGTCGAAGGGCTGACCCGCGCGCTGCCGGCCGTGGACGCGCAGGCGCTGGAGCATCTGTCGCGCGATGGCGACATCCGCGCTTTGGCCACCGGCAAGGAGCGCGTGGCGCTGCTGTGGGAAGCCTGCGCCCTGCCGGACTACCGCAAGATCGCGCCGGCCCATCATGCCGACCTCGTCGCCTCGATCTACATGGACCTTGCGCGTCACGGCCATGTCGATGAGAATTACATGGCCGAGCAGGTGCGGCGCGCCGACACGACGGACGGCGATATCGACACGCTCTCGCACCGGATCGCGCAGATCCGCACCTGGACTTTCGTCTCCAACCGCCCCGGCTGGCTGGCCGATCAGCTACACTGGCAGGAAAAGACGCGCGAAATCGAAGACAGATTGTCGGATGCGCTGCATGAGCGGTTGACGAAACGCTTCGTAGACCGCAGGACTTCCGTCCTCATGCGGCGCCTTAGAGAAAATACCATGCCTGAAGCCGAAATCAGCCCTACCGGAACCGTCCTCGTCGAAGGCCATCATGTCGGCGAGCTGCAGGGGTTCCGCTTCACCGCCGACCAGAGCGCCGGCGGCGAGGACGCCAAGGCGGTGCGCACCGCCGCCCAGAAGGCGCTCGCGGCCGAGTTCGAGGCGCGCGCCG
Organism: Mesorhizobium sp. B3-1-7; assembly: GCF_006439385.1. Taxonomy (NCBI): domain Bacteria; kingdom Pseudomonadati; phylum Pseudomonadota; class Alphaproteobacteria; order Hyphomicrobiales; family Phyllobacteriaceae; genus Mesorhizobium; species Mesorhizobium sp. B3-1-7. The sequence goes on along the minus strand of NZ_VFTL01000006.1, from coordinate 201,506 downwards.
AACGCTTTGCCGCTTGCGCCAATGGCGACCTGGCTTTGGGCTCGGACGGCGTCCTGCGCTGGATCGGCGCGCCGATCGGTACGCTGGTCGCCGGCGACGAGGCGCTGAAGCCGCGCCTGATCCTGCTTGCCGACGAGCAGCTGACCGGGCCTGCCCGCGACAAGGTCGCGGCGCGCGCCGAGCGTTTCGTCAATTTCCAGATCGAGTCGCTTTTGAAGCCGCTGGTCGACTTGAAGAATGCCGACCAACTCACCGGCATCGCGCGCGGCATCGCCTTCCAGCTGGTCGAGCATTTCGGCCTGATCAATCGCCGCGACATCGCGGAGGAGATGAAGTCTCTCGACCAGGAAGGCCGCGCGGCACTTCGCCGCCTCGGCGTGCGCTTCGGCGCCTACCATGTCTTCGTGCCGGCGCTGATCAAGCCGGCGCCGGCCGGCCTGGTGACCTTGCTCTGGGCGCTGAAGAATGACGGCAAGGACAAGCCGGGCTTCGGCGACGTGGTGCATGCGCTGGCCTCCGGCCGCACCTCCGTGGTCATTGACCCGGCCTTCGACAAGACCTTCTACAAGCTCGCCGGCTACCGCAATCTCGGCCGCCGCGCCGTGCGCGTCGACATCCTGGAAAGGCTCGCCGACCTCATCCGCCCGGCGACCAACTGGAAGCCTGGCCTCGGCCAGCGTCCGGACGGCGCCTATGACGGCCACGCCTTCATGGTGACGCCGCCGATGATGTCGATCCTCGGCGCCACCGCCGACGACATGGAGGAGATCCTCAAGGGTCTCGGCTATCGCTCCGAGGCGAAGCCGGCCGCCGAGGTGAAAGCGAAGCTCGACGCGCAGGACGACGCCGCCCGTGAAGCGGCCGCGGCCAAGCTCGCCGCGGAAGAGGCCGCTCGCGCCGCGCAGGCGACGGAGGCGCCCGCCCCCGAGGCCGCCACCGTGGCAACGTCCGGCGAGAGCCCGGAGACGGACAGCACCGAAACCCATGCCGCGGAGACCCCGGCTGAGAGCGCGGCGGAGCCTGTCGACGAAACAAGCGGACAGGAGACACTGGCCGCGGAAGCCACGGAAACCGCGGCGGGAAGCGAACCGGCGGCGCAAGGCGATGAGCCGGCCGGCGAGGCCGTGACGAAGGAAGGCGTGCCCTTGGCTCAGGCCGAGTCCTCGCAGACCGAAACCCCGGCCGAGAGCGCGGCGGAGCCTGTCGACGACACAGCTGGACAGGAGACCGTGGCCACGGAAACCATGGCGGCAAGCGAACCGGCAGCGCAAAGCGATGAGCCGGCCGGAGAGGCCGTGACGGAGGAAGGCTTGCCCTCGGTTCAGGCCGAGTCCTTGCAGACCGAAACCCCGGCCGAGAGCGAGACCCCCGCATCGACTGAAATGACGACGGAAGCCGAGGCTGAAGAGCCGAAGCCTGTCCTTCTGTGGCGCCAGGCGCGCTTCGATCATCAGCGTCCGCGCCATCGCCAGGACAACCGTCGCGACAATCGTCCGCGTGGCGGCCAGCCCGCGCGCGAGGCAGGCGCCGGAGGCGGCCAGCCCGGTGACAGGCCGGCGCATGAGCAGCGCGACGGCGCCGGCAAGCCGCGCTTCGACCGCTCGAAGTTCAAGCCACGGCCGGAAACCGGCGACAGGCGCGAAGGTGGCGAACGGCGCGAAGGCAGACCGCAAGGCGAGCGGCCAGATCGCCACGAGGGGGGCCGCCGCGAGGGCCGGCCCGAATGGAAGGGCAACAGGCAGGACGGCAAGGGCAACGCCCAGGGCGGCAAGCCGGCCTTCCAGGGCAAGCCGCGCGAGGAGCGCCCGCAGCGCTTCGATCCGGATTCGCCCTTCGCCAAGCTCGCCGCCTTGCGCGACCAGCTGAAGAAATAGGTTCGAGCATGATCCCGAAAAGTGGGACCCGGTTTTCGGGCGAGATCATGCTCCATCAAAGAGCCAGCATGATCCCGAACCGAAGGACCGCGCCAGCGAAAAGTGGGAACCGGTTTTCGGATAAGATCACGCTCCAACAAAGCTAGCCCCGATGGTTGGAGAGGGCCGCCAGCGCATCGACAAATGGCTGTTCTTTTCGCGCGCGGTGAAATCGCGGTCCCTGGCGGCGAAAGTCGTCGTCGCCGGGCGCGTCCGCATCAATCGCGACAAAGCAGCGCAGGCCTCCGATCTGGTCAAGCCCGGCGACGTTCTCACCATCACGCTCGAGGGCCGTATCCTGGTCTGGAAGGTGCTGAATTGCGGCACGCGACGCGGTCCGGCCGACGAGGCGCGGCTGCTTTACGAGGATAGGTCGCCGGCGCCGACACCCAAGGGCGAGGCGGTTCCGGATGCCATTCCAGGTCTGCGCGAGGCCGGCAGCGGGCGCCCGACCAAACGCGAACGGCGGCAGACCGACCGCCTGCTCGGCGAAGATTGAATTGGGCCAGCCGGACCGCCAGCGGCGAGACCGCTGGAATTCTATTCCCCGGGGCCGGCAGTGCCCGAATGCGCTGCCCTTGCAAGCAGCCGGCAAAGGCGTTACCTCAACCTGAAAAAGCCGAGCAAATCGGGACGTTCCGGAGCCTGCAATGACCTATGTCGTGACCGACAATTGCATCAAATGCAAATACATGGACTGCATCGAGGTCTGTCCGGTCGACTGTTTCTACGAGGGCGAGAACATGCTCGTCATCCATCCCGACGAGTGCATCGACTGCGGCGTGTGCGAGCCAGAATGTCCTGCCGACGCGATCAAGCCGGACACCGAGGGCGGTCTCGACAAATGGTTGCAGGTCAATTCCGAATACGCCGAGAAGTGGCCCAATATCACCGCCAAGAAAGAGCCGCCCGCGGACGCCAAAACCTTCGATGGCGAGGCCGGGAAGTTCGAGAAATATTTCTCGCCGGAGCCCGGTGAAGGCGATTGATGCTGGCGCCGGCGACGCCGGCATGACGCGACGTAACGCGACCGATACGGTTGCTGTCTTGACAGGCAGCGACCCCGTTTGGCGTTAGCGAACGCAGCAAAACCTTGATTCTTCCGACTTTTTGTGTTACATCAACGAAACATGCCGGTGACACAACGTCGATTTATGGCGCTAACGCCCCAAATCACTGAAAGGTGAGCTTTTAGATCCGGACCAGAGCGATCTGGGGCAGGCGGCCGCATTCGTGCGGTATGCCGGTCCCTGCTTTTCCGGTGGGTTCATCCTGTTGCGCGGCTAATGGTCGGCTATCGCCGACCCCATCGGTTCGAGCCGGCATGATGCCGGCTGCACAACTAAGGAGTTCAGGGCGTAATGGCAACGATCACCCCGCAGAAGAAGTCCAACGCGGCCCGCCACGGGTTCAAGACTGGCGAGTTCATCGTCTATCCGGCGCATGGCGTCGGCCAGATCGTGGCGATCGACGAGCAGGAAGTTGCGGGTCACAAGCTGGAACTGTTCGTCATCGATTTCCAGAAGGACAAGATGCGGCTCAAGGTACCGGTCGCCAAGGCGACCTCGATCGGCATGCGCAAGCTGTCGGAAGAGGACTATGTCGACCGCGCGCTGAAGGTCGTGCAGGGCCGCGCCCGCATCAAGCGCACCATGTGGTCGCGCCGCGCCCAGGAATATGATGCCAAGATCAATTCCGGCGACCTGATCTCGATCTCGGAAGTGGTGCGCGACCTTTACCGCGCCGACAACCAGCCGGAGCAGTCCTATTCCGAGCGTCAGCTCTATGAAGCCGCGCTCGACCGTATGGCCCGCGAGATCGCCGCTGTGAACCGCATGTCGGAGACCGAGGCGGTTCGCCTCATCGAGGTCAACCTCAACAAGGGTCCGAAGCGCGGCGCCAAGGCCGACAACGAAGAATCCGAACAGGAAGAAGCTGCCTGAGCTTTTTCGCTCATTGAACTACGAAGAACCCGGCCTCGCGTCGGGTTTTTTGTTTGGGCTTAAAGCATGTCTCCCGAAAGTGGACCCGGTTTCGGGACAAAGACATGCTTAAAATCAAAACTTAAAGCAGGTCGCGTGAATCCTTTTTCACGCGACCTGCTTTAATGCATGTCGCGCAAAAGTGTGCAGCGGTTTTGCGACAACGACATGCATGAAAACAAAGCCTTGAAGAAGCGGCGGCCCCCGCTCTTTACCCGGACCTTCGGTCCGGTCTCCCCACAAAAGGGGAGGTAAAGGACTCAGCCGCCAGACTCCTTCTGCGCTTCTTCCTGCCGCAGCGAAGCGATAAACCGCTTGGTCCGCTCGCGCTCCGGATTGTCGAACACGACCGAGGCCGGGCCTTTCTCGACGATCGAGCCGGCATCGAGAAAGACGACCTCCTGCGCGATCTTGGAGGCGAGCCTCAGATCGTGCGTCGCCATCACCATGGTTGTGCCTTCGCGGGCAAGCTGCCCAAGCACGTCGACCACTTCCTGCGCCAGTTCCGGATCGAGCGCCGAGGTCGGCTCGTCGCAAAGCAGCACGCGCGGCGACGGAGCCAGCGCCCGGGCGATCGCCACGCGCTGCTGCTGGCCGCCGGACAGCGTCGCCGGCCAGGCATCGGCCTTGTGCGCCATGCCGACCTTTTCGAGCAGCGCCATGGCCCGCTCGCGCGCCCTTGGCTCCGGCCATTTCAGCACCGTCACCAGCCCTTCCATGACATTCTCGATCGCGGTGCGATGCGGGAAGAGCTGGAAATTCTGGAACACCATGCCGGTCTGCAGGCGAATGCGCTGGATGTCCTTGGCCGGCACCTTGATGCCCGGATGGAATTCCAGCCTCTCCTCGCCGATGCGCAAAGCGCCGGACGTCGGGATCTCCAACAGGTTGATGCAGCGTAAGAGCGTGCTTTTGCCGCCGCCCGAAGGGCCGACCAGCGCCGTCACGCTGCCCTCGTCCAGGCTGACGGTGACGCCTTTCAGCACCAGATTGTCGCCGAAGCGCTTTTCGATGTTGGTGAGGCCGATCATGCGTTGGCCTCCAGGAACCCGCCATAGCGGTTGAGTCGCACCTCCAGCCGCGCCTGCAGCGCCGACAGCACCGAGCTCAATGCGAGATAGAGCGCCGCGGCCTCGACATAGAGGATCAGCGGCTCATAGGTGGTGGCCACGATGCGCTGCGCCGCCTGGAACATCTCGGGCACCGTGATCGCCGCCGCCAGCGAGGTATCCTTGACCAGCGAGATGAAGGTGTTGGAAAGCGGCGGCACCGCGACGCGGCCGGCTTGCGGCAGGATCGTGCGCCGCATCGCCTGGCTCCAGGTCATGCCGATCGAGTAGGATGCCTCCCATTGGCCTTTCGGCACCGAGCCGATGACGGCGCGGATGATCTCCGACGTATAGGCGCCGATGTTGAGCGTGAAGCCGATAAGCGCGGCGGGAAAGGCATCGAGCAGGATGCCGACCGACGGCAGGCCGTAGAAGATCAGGAACAACTGAACGAGCAGCGGCGTGCCGCGAAAGATCCAGACATAGAAGCGAACCAGCGCAACCAGCGGCTTTGGACCGAACAGCCGGATCAGCGCGGTCGCCAGTCCGGCGATGAGCCCGAGCGCGAAGGACAGGAGCGTCAGCGGCACGGTGAAGATCAGCGCCGCCCACAACAGCGTCGGCAACGATTCCAGCATCAATTGCAGCCAGTGCGGCACGGAGCGCTTCTCCCTTCCAGATACGGCGGCGCGTTCCTCCGTATGGACTGACTATCATGCAAAAGCCGACGGGCCGTCAAAGACGGCGGCGCATGAATATCGTGCAAAGAATAACGGGCCGTCTTTGACGGCCCGCCGGTTTCCGAACAGAGGACGATTGCCTTACTTCGAAACGTCCTGGCCGAAATATTTGTCGGCGATCTTCTGGTAGGTGCCGTCGGCCTTGATGTCGGCCAGCGCCTTGTTGATGGCCGCGACCAGCTCCGGATCGCCCTTGCGCACGATAACGCCGGAATAGTCGGCATTCTCTTCCTGCGCGGCGATCTTCACATTGGCGTCCGGCTTGTGCTTCTTGAAGTCGAGGAAGGACAGGCTGTCGTTGATGGTGGCGTCGGCGCGGCCGGTGAGCAGAAGCTGGATCGACTGGTCGAAACCGTCAGTGCCGACGAGCTCGGCGCCATTGGACTCGGCGAGCTTGCCGAAGTTGGAGGTCAGCGACTGCGCCGACTTCTTGCCCTTGAGGTCGGCGAAGGTCTTGATGTCGGTGTTGTCGCCGCGCACGATCAGCACCGCTTTCGAGGCGATGTAGGGATCGGAGAAGTCGTACTTGGCCTTGCGCGCATCGGTGATGCCGACCTCGTTGATGACGGCGTCGTAGCGATTGGCGTCGAGGCCGGCGATCAGCCCGTCCCACTTGCCTTCGAGGAACTCGACCTTGACGCCGAGCTTGTCGGCGATGGCCTTGGCGATCTCGACATCGAAGCCGACCAGGGCGTTGGATTCGTCATGATAGGTGAAGGGCGCGTAGGTGCCTTCGGTGCCGACCTTGATGACGCCCGCCTGCTTGATCTGGTCGAGATTGGCGCCGGCATGCCCGGCCGTGACCGCCAGAACCTGCAACGTTCCGGCGACAAGGAGCGATTTGAGCCATTTCATTTTTCTGTGATCCCGTTTTGACCGGTGCCCCGGCGCGATTGTAAGAGCCGGAAACTGACAGATAGAAGGCCGCGAAATAAGGAACCAGATTTCAAAAATCGGCTCTGCCAGAAATCTGATTCTCAAAATTGCCTGATAACCGCCAAGCGACTCTTTCGGGCCGATAACAAAACGTTCCCGCTGGCAATATTTGCCCCCTCGGACGGCGGAACCATCGATGCGCCTGACACGTTGCATGGCTGTTGTAGGGCGCGGCGGCATCTTTTCAACCGCTGTAAGCTCACTCACCACCAAAAGGAGCCGGCATGATCGAGGGCGCGGCAGGACGGACGCTGGTCCGGGCGGCAATGAAGGCTCCTTATCTCGAGCGCGACGAGGAGCACGTCCTCGCCTTGCGCTGGAAGGAAGAGAACGACCAGCACGCGTTGCACAGGATCACCGTCGCCCACATGCGCCTGGTCATCTCGATGGCCTCGAAATTCCGCCATTACGGCCTGCCGCTCGGCGACCTTATCCAGGAGGGCCATGTCGGCCTGCTCGAGGCTGCCGCCCGTTTCGAGCCCGCGCGCGAAGTGCGCTTCTCGACCTATGCCACCTGGTGGATCCGCGCTTCCATGCAGGATTACATCCTGCGCAACTGGTCGATCGTGCGCGGCGGCACGAGTTCGGCGCAGAAGGCGCTGTTCTTCAACCTGCGGCGTCTGCGCGCCCGCCTCGCCAACGGCGCCGAGCCGCTCTCCAATGCCACGCTCTATCGCGAGGTCTCAGCCGCGCTCGGCGTTCCGGAAGCCGACGTGGCGATGATGGATTCACGCCTGTCCTCGCCCGACAGCTCGCTCAACGCGCCTTTGGCCGACGAGAACGGTGCCGCCGAGCGGATGGATTTCCTGGTCTCCGAAGACCCGCTCCCCGACGAGATCGTCGGCGACCGGATCGACATCCAGCGCCGGGCAGTCTGGCTGAAGAGCGCGCTCGGCGCGCTCAACGCCCGCGAGCTTCACATCATCGAGGAGCGCAGGCTGAGCGACGACGGCGCCACGCTGGAAGCGCTCGGCGAACAGCTCGGCATCTCCAAGGAACGCGTCCGCCAGATCGAGGCCCGCGCCATGGAAAAGCTGAAGCTGGCCCTTGTGAAGCAGAATCCGGAATTTTTGGCGGAAGCGGCCTGAAATTAATGTAATTAAAAAATCAAAGATAAGAAATTTATTAAATAAGAATATATTCGCCGTCGAGGCGATTTTTCCTCGATAACGCATATTGATTGTGAGCTCTTTAACAGACCGCTGCGCCGCAATCGGCTTTTTTGACGCCTCCAGATCATAACATATGGGGGATCTGCCATGCTGCGATGCTGCGCGCTCCTTGCAACCCTGTTCCTCGTGGGCCTCACGACATTCGAAGCGCACGCCGATCGAAGGGTTGCGCTTGTCATCGGCAATTCCGAATATCGCGAAATCCCGGCGCTCAAGAATCCGGACAAGGACGCGGAAGACGTCTCCAATACGTTCCGGCTGGCCGGCTTCGAGGTGTTCGCCGCCAAGGACCTGACCAGGCTTCAGTTCGAAGAGCGGTTCCGCAACTATCTGGCGGCGGCCGACGGCGCCGATCTCGCGGTCGTCTACTATTCGGGACACGGCTTTCAGATCGGCGGCGAGAATTTCCTGATTCCGGTCGATGCGTCGCTGAAAGATGCGGCCGACATGGAGGTCCAGGCCATCAAGGTCGACGACATATTGCGGCAACTGCGCTCGAGATCGAAGATCCAGATGATCATCCTCGACGCCTGCCGCAACAATCCCTTCCCGCGCAAGGACTATTGGCTGCGCGACCAGTTGATCGTCGCCGGCGACAGCGGACTTGCGCAGGTAACAGGTTCGCAGAACACGCTGATTGCCTATGCAACCGAGCCGGGGGCGGTCGCCTATGATGGTTCCGGCGATCTCAGCCCGTTCTCGTCGTCCTTCTCTCGCCGCGCGCTGGCGCCGGACCAGGAGATACGCTCGGTCATGGCGGCCGTGCGCCGCGACGTGGTCAAGGCCACCAACGGCAAGCAGGTTCCGTGGGAGAACTCCTCGCTGATCGACGATGTCGTGCTGATGCGCGGGGCGGAGCAACCAGCGCTACCGCCTTCCGACGCGCAGCAGAACGAGCAGGTGGCCGAGCGCGGAATCCAGGTTACCGATGTCGCCGAGGCGATTGGAAGTCGCGATATCCGCGTCCCGGTCGGCGTCGGCCCGGTTCCGCTGAAATTGGATCTTCCGGCCAAGGATGCCTCGATCAGCGTCAAGCTTGCGAGCTACCCGGCGACCGGAACGCTGTCCTTGCCCGGTCGCGTCCTGTCGCCGCAATCGAGCCTGATGGCCGCCGAGGTCGACAGTCTACGCTACGAGCCGCAGATCGGCTCGGCCGCTCCCGTCGAAGTCGGCTTCGAGATCCGCGTGGGCAACGCCGCGAAGCGGGCGACGATGAAACTGTCGCCGGGCGTCGACCCTTGCGACCAGGCCGCTGGCGAGCCGCTCGACCTGCAGGGCGTCGTCCCGGGACGGTTGCCGAACGAGATCGGCGGCGGGGCTCTCGAGAGCTGCGAGGCGGCGGTGAAGTCATACCCCGACATTGCGCGCTTCCGTTACGAACTGGGGCGGGCGCTGCTGGCGGCGGGCAGGATCGACGAGGCCAGGCAGGCCATCCAGGAAGCCGCGGACAAGGGACATATCCGCGCCCTGTTCACGCTCGGCTCGGCTGTCGATACATCGAAGGCGAACGGCCTCTATTCGAAGGCGTCGGACAAGGGAGACCCCTACGCCCTGGCCGCCTGGGGACGCGCTTTGTTCAATGGCATCGGCGTCGAGCGCGACACCGGCAAGGGCCTGGACCTGCTGCTCCAGGCAGCGGCGATGGGACATGTCGACGCCATGAAGGAGCTTGCCGTGATCTTCACGGAAGGCCGTAACGGCGTGCCCGCCGACCCGGCCCGCGCCCTGGCTTTCCTCAAAGCCGGCATGGAGCGGCAAGACGTCTATTCGATGGGCATTCTCGGTCTTTCCGCGCACCCCGCGCGCACCACCCCCGTGGTCATGGCGTGCAAGGCCCCGAAGGTCATCACGAAGATAAAAGTGGTGCGCGTGCCCGTGTCGAAACCGAAGACCGTCACACCGACAATTCCGGGGGCACCAAAGGTCAAGCCGATGCCAACGGGAACCGGGAGGACATCCTGGACTGGTGGCAGTAGCCACGCTGCCAGCACCGGCGGTGGCAATACCGGCGACGGCGAAGGTGACGGCGGCGACACCGGTAGTGACGGCTTGTGAAGGACAACGGCTCCCGGCCCGGGCGATTGTTCAAATAGCCGACGGCGCCTGGTTGGTGCGAATTCGCGAGTCCTACCTGTCGGTGACGATCTTGACCTTGTCGCCCGACGACACTGTCGCGCCCGGCGACATGGCGTTGAGCACGCGGAACAGGTCGAGCTTGCGGTCGACACCGACCATCTGCGCGGCGAGCGAGCCCATGGTCTGGCCGGCCTGGACAGTGACGACCCTGATATGCAGCGGCTTCAGCGCCGCCTTCTCGGCCGGGCTCAGCACACGGAAGGAGCCGCTGACCGAGCGCGCGACTGAATCCAGCGAAGTGCTGGCCGAGGGCGCGGCCGTCAGCAGCCTGTAGACCTGCCCGCCGGCGCGGATCACTGCGATGTCGAACTGCCAGCCTTGCGCGCTGGCATGCGCAGTCGCCGCATCGTTGCCGTTGATCGTCTCCTGGCGCACGCTGGCGTCTTCCAACCCCGCCACCCAGCCGCTGCGGATGTAATCGGTGAGCGAGACGGACTTGTCGATCGCCACGCCGTCGAAGCGGATGGCGATGTCGCCAGGCCCGGTCGCGGTGACGGCGGCCGCCGAATTGTCGATGACGAAGCCGTCCGGCACCGTGAAGGAGACGCCGAGATTGGGGTGCATGAAGGTCTGGCCGCGCACATAGCCTTCTTCCGGCGTGTCGCCGTAAAGCAGGCCGTCTATGCCGGCCAGAAATGCGTCGCGGTCGCGCGTGCCGACGCCGGGCGGGCCGAAATTGCGCGCAAGGCGCTGCGCCAACTCGATGCGCTGCGGCGTGTTGGGGTGCGTCGCCAGGAAGTCGAGGCTGGCGTCGGTGGCGCCGCTGACCGAGCGGAAATCCGTATAGGCCGACATCGACTGCAGGAAGCGACCCGCCGCATAGGGATCATAGCCCGCCTCGCCGATCGACTTGATGCCGATGGCGTCGGCCTGCAGTTCCTGGTTGCGCGAGAATTGCGCAAGCCTGAGCTTGCCGCGGATGAGCGCCGCCTTGGCCGTCGGGCTGTCGCCGAGCACATCGGAAACCACCTTGGTCGCCAAGCCTTCCTCGGCTTCGAGTTGCTGCCGCTGCAGGCCGTGATTCGCGGTGACGTGGCCCATCTCATGCGCGATGACCGCGGCAAGCTCGGACGAATCGTTGGCCAGCGCCAGCAAGCCGCGCGTCACATAGAGATAGCCGCCCGGCAGCGCGAAGGCGTTGACGTTGGGCGAGTTGAGGATGGTGATGCGATAGGTCTGGGTAGGGTTGGCCGACACCACCGTCAGATTGCCGACGACCTTGGCCACCATGCGTTCGAGCCTGGGGTCGGAATATTCGCCGCCATAGGTGGCGAGAATCCGCGGATGCTGCGCCTTCGCCATTTCGGCGAGCTTGGCGTTGGCGACGACATTGTCGACGGTGATCGGCTTGTCGGAAGGCTGGAAGCCGCTTTCCTGCACGTCCGGCGGCGTGAACATCTGGCAGCTGGCCAGCACGGCAACGCTCGCCAGCGCGAGAAATCGTGCCAGCGGCTTCATCCAAACCTTCTCAGCGCCGGTCGACAGATCGGCTTCCTTTCGAACTCTTTCGGCAAATCGCGGCCCAGCCGGACCAGCATGGCCGGACCTAGCCACACTCCCCCGGACAAGGCAAGCAAACGCCGGATCGCCCGTTGCCGGTTTGGCCGTAAATTATGTCCGCTTCCAGGCAATATGTTGTGATCCGGCAACGGTGCCGCCTCGATCGCCGATATAGCGCCGGAAGGCGTCCGGTCCAGACCGATCGAAGAAATCATCCGCCGGCCCGGTTGCCGCGATCGTGCCTTCGTCGAGAAAAGCCACGTCCTGGCCGATGCGGCGCGCATCTTCCGGCTGATGCGTGACGAAGAGCACCGTCATTTCGCGCTCGGCATGGATGCCGGCCATAAGGTCGAGCATGTCGTCGCGCAGCGCCGGGCCGAGCGACGCGAAAGGTTCGTCGAGCAGCAAGACTGGCCGGTCGCGCAGCAGCACCCGCGCCAGCGCCACGCGTTGCCGCTCGCCGCCGGAAAGCTCGCGCGGCAACCGCCTTTCCTTGCCCGCAAGACCGACCCGCGCCAGCGCCTCGGTGACGTCGGCGCGATCGGCATCGCCGAGTTTGAGCGACGGCGAGCGGCCGAGCCCGACATTGGCTTCGACCGAAAGATGCGCGAACAAATTGTTTTCCTGGAACACCATCGACACCGGCCGCGCCGAAGGCGGCGTGTTGCCGACATCGGCGCCGCCGATCAGCACCTTGCCCGCATCGGGCGTTTCGAAGCCGGCTATCAGATTGAGCAGCGTCGACTTGCCGGAGCCGCTCGGCCCCATGATGGCGGTGATCCTGCCGGCCGCGAATTCGACGTCGAAACTGAAGGAGGATTCGCCATAGCTGAACGAGACGCCATCCAGCGCGACGGTGAGGCCCTTTTGCGCGGCGGCGCCATCGATGCTCGTCGTCATGACTTTCCTTCTCGCCCCAGCCAGTCGGCGGCGACCACCAGCATCAGGCAGACGAGGCCGAGCAGCAAGGCAAGTCCCGCTGCGTCGGCTGTCCGGTAGCTGCCCATGCGCGCCAAAAGTAGATAGGGCAAGGTCTGCAAGGAATCGCTGCCGAACAGCGCGATCACGCCGAGATCGCCGAGCGACAGCGCCATGGCGAAGGCAAAGCCGGTGGCCAGGGGCCGCCTGAGCGACGGCCAGTCGATCAGGCTGAGCCGGGTCCAGCCGGATATGCCGAGCGCCAGGCAAAGCCGCTCGTGGCGCTCGCTCGCCGCGTCATAGGCCGGACGAATGGCGCGGATGGCGAAGGGCATCGCCATCACCGCGTTGACGGCGACGACCATGGCCGGCGCGATGGCGAAGACATCGGTGACGTGGCGCAGCGACAGGAACCAGCCGGCGCCAAGCACGATTGGCGGCACGACCAGCACGAAGCCGGCGCCGGTGTCGGCGGCATGTTCGAGCAGGCCCATGGCGCCGCCTGCCCGGCGCCGCAGGGCCAGCGCGCGCCGCGCCGCGATCAGCGCCAGCGACAACGTCACGCTGAGCAACGCCGCAAGCAGGGCGAGGCCCGCGCTGGTGAGCGTCGCGCGACGCACCGCCGCTTCACCCGCCAATCGGCCGAGGTCGGCCTGAAGGCCTGAAAGCACGGTCGCCAGCATCGGCCCGGCGACGAACAGCAGGGCCAGCGCGATGAGGCCGGCGTTCAGCACGCTTTCGGTCCGTTCCGCCGAAAGGTAGCGGCGTGGCGCCACCGGCAGATTGGCATCGCCGACCGTGTTGGCGCCGAGCCGAGTGAGCGCGACGACCACGACGAAGGTGAGCGCGATCTGCAGCAGCGTCAGCACCACGGCGCGCGCGGGATCGAAATCGAAGCGCAGCGCCTGGTAGATGGCGACCTCCAGCGTCGTCGCGGCCGGACCGCCACCCAGCGTCAGCACGATGGTGAAGGAGGTTATGCAGAGCATGAAGACCAACCCGGCGATTCCCGGCAGGGCCGCGCGCAGTACCGGCCATTCGATCAGCCGGAAGGCCGGCCGCGCGCCCATGCCGAGCTGACTCGCCAGCCGCCACTGGTCGGCGGGAACGGTGCCCAGCGCCTCGAGGAAGAGGCGCGTGGCCAGGGGCAGGTTGAAGAAGACATGCGCGACAAGGATGCCGGAGAGGCCGTAGATCCCCGGCCAATCCCCGCCGCCAAGTTCGGCGAAGACGCCGGCAAGATACCCCGCCCGTCCATAGAGCGCCAATATGCCGAGCGCGGCGACGATCGCCGGCAAGGCCAGCGGCACGGTGAACAATTGCAGGATCAGGCGACGCCCGGGAAAAGCCGGATGTCTCGACAATGCGCGCGCGACCAGCAGCGCCGACGCGACCGACAGCAGCGTCGACAGAGCCGCCTGCCACAGCGTGAAGCGGGCGACGCGCAAGAGATAACTGTCGAAGGCCGCGGCAGCGCCGGAGAGATCCTGCGCGCCTTCGACGGCGAGGCCGGCGAAGGCGCCGCTGATGAGGAAGCCGATGGCGGCAAGGGCGATGACGCCGGCGGGGATGCGGGAGTCAGGGTGCGCGGCGGCTTGCACGTCGCACCTTGGTGGAATTCAGCAAACGCCGCGTTCCTTCGCGCCCCCCTCTGTCCTGCCGGACATCTCCCCCTCTAGGGGGGAGATTAGCAACTTCGACGCCGCGCTCGATCCTGCAACGCCGGAGATTGGCGAAGGCCGGCGTGACAGCCAATCTCCCCCCTAGAGGGGGAGATGTCCGGCAGGACAGAGAGGGGGGCCTCGGCGCAAGCATCGCAGCCCTACTTGCTCATCACCGCCAGCCACTCATCCACCCAGGCCTTGCGGTTGGCAGCCACTTCCTCGGGGCTGAACAGCAAGGTCTTGGTCGGCTTGACCAATTTGTCGAAGGCCGGGTTGAGCGGCTTGTCGGTCTTGCCGGCCGGGAACATCCAGTTGGTCTCCGGAATCACGTCCTGGAATTTCGGTCCGGTCATGAAGGCGATGAACTTTTGCGCCAGCGGGTTCTTCGCGCCCGTCGTGGTGATGCCGGCAACCTCGATCTGCAGGTACTCGCCTTCCTCGAAAGAGGCCGCCTGATAGCGCTCGGTGTTCTCGGCCACCATGTGATAGGCCGGCGAGGTGGTGTAGGAGAGCACCATCGGCGCCTCGCCCTTGGTGAACAGGCCGTAGGCCTCGCTCCAGCCCGGCGTCACCGTCAGCACCTTCGTCTTGAGCTTTGCCCAGGCCTCCGGCGCCTTGTCGCCATAGACGGACTTCACCCACAAGAGCAGGCCTAGGCCGGGCGTCGAGGTGCGCGGATCCTGGATGACGATCTTGTCCGTGCCGGCGCCCTCCACCAGGTCCTTCAGGCTCTTGGGCGGTGTCTTCAGTTTTTGTGTGTCATAGACGACGGCGAAATAGCCATAATCGAAGGGGACAAAAGTGTCGTCGCTCCAGCCGCCGGGCACGTTGATGCCGGAGACTTCGCCATGCGGCGCGAACAGGCCGCTCGCCTTGGCATCTGCCGTCAGGTTGGTGTCGAGGCCGAGCACGATGTCGGCCTTGGTGCTGGCGCCTTCCAGCTTGACGCGGTTGAGCAGGGCGACGCCGTCGGCCACCGAGACGAATTCGAGATCGCAGCCGCATTCGGCCTCGAACTCCTTCTTGATGGCCGGGCCGGGTCCCCAGTCGGCGGTGAAGCTCTCATAGGTATAGACGGTGAGCTTGTCCTTTGCCTCTGCAGGCGCGACGCTCGCCAGAAGCGAGACAAGACCGGTTGCGAGAATGAGATTGGACAGCATTGCGCGCATCGGCGCCTCCTTCGTTCGAATGACAAGGATTGAGGCGCCGGATGGTCCGAAACGTCTAATCCCTCCGCCGGTACAAACCGGATCAGGTTCAGCGGGTTGGCTTGATCGCCTCTCAGCCGGATCACGTCCGGCACCCCGTTAGAGCGTTTCGACAGATAGGCCCCGCCGAAGCGGCGCGCAAGCGGAAGTTTGCCGGGCAGCTAATGTTCGGACAGCAGGCGCGCAACCGAAGCGCGGGCCGTCCGGCTTCCGTTTCGCTTGGAGGGCTGGTAAGGGCCACGGCCATGGGCACATTCACCATCCTGCTTGGCGGCGAGCTTATTCGCACGCCCCGGCTCGAACGCCAGATCGAAGCTTCGCGCGTCATCGCCGCCGATGCCGGCATCGGCCATGCTCGCATGCTTGGACTGGTGCCGGAGCTGTGGGTCGGCGATTTCGACTCGGTGCCTGCCAATCTACCGGATGATCTCGCCGCCGTTCCGCGAAAAGTCTTCCCGGCCGAGAAGGACATGACCGATGGCGAGCTCGCCATAGCGGAAGCGCTTAAGCGTGGCGCCACCAGCCTGGTGCTGGCCGGCGCCTTCGGCGGCAAGCGCGCCGACCATGCTTTCTTGCACCTGGCGCTTGCGCTTCGGCTGGCAGAGGCCGGCACCGAGGTCTTGCTGACCAGCGGCGCGCAGGAAGGCGTTCCCATCCTGCCTGGCAAGGCCGGCTTCGACTATGACGACGGCACCTTGTTTTCGGTGCTCGGCTTCTCCGAGCTCGCCGGCCTGACGGTGACCGGCGCGAAATGGCCGCTCGACTGCGTCGAGGTGGCGTTCGGCTCCTCGCTCACTATATCAAACGAGGTCAAAGGGCGGCTCGGCATCGCGCTGGAGCGCGGCCGGGCGCTGCTTCTGGCCCACCCCTATCCTCTTCCAGAAAGCTAACATGGCGCCGCCACTCCTCAATCTCGACGGCATTAAACTGACCTTCGGCGGCACCCCGCTGCTGGACGGCACGGCGCTCAGCGCATCCGCAGGCGAGAAAATCGCGCTGGTCGGCCGCAACGGCTCTGGCAAGTCGACCCTGCTCAAGATCGCCGCCGGCATGATCGAGCCGCAGGACGGCGAGGTGTTTCGCCAGCCTTCGGCGACCGTCCGCTATCTGCCGCAGATGCCGGATATGGACGGCTTCGCCGACGTGCGCGCCTATGTCGAGGCGGGCCTCGGCCCGGCCGACGATCCGCATCGCGCCACCTATCTGATGGAGCATCTCGGCCTGACCGGCGAGGAGCGTCCGAACGATCTTTCCGGTGGCGAGGCGCGCCGCGCCGCGCTTGCCCGCGTCATGGCGCCGGAGCCCGATATCCTCCTGCTCGACGAGCCGACCAACCATCTCGACCTGTCGGTCATCGAATGGCTGGAAGAGGAGCTTGCCCGCACCTCCTCCGCCGTCATCCTGATCTCGCATGACCGCCGCTTCCTCGAGCGCGTCACGCGCGCTACCGTCTGGCTCGACCGCGGCCAGACGCGGCGGCTGGACAAGGGCTTTGCCCATTTCGAGGAATGGCGCGACCAGGTGCTGGAAGAAGAAGAGCGCGAGCAGCACAAGCTCGGCCGCCAGATCGTGCGCGAGGAGCACTGGCTGCGCTATGGCGTGACCGCCAGGCGAAAGCGCAACATGCGTCGCCTCGGCGAGTTGCAGACCATGCGCCAGCGCTTCCGCAGCCATCGCGGCGCCGAAGGCACTGCCACCATGGTGGCGAGCGATGCAGCCGAATCCGGCAAGCTGGTGGTCGAGGCCAAGGGCATCGACAAGAGCTTTGGCGAGCTCACCGTGGTCAAGGGTTTCTCGACCCGCATCCAGCGCGGCGACCGCGTCGGCCTGGTCGGCCCGAACGGCGCCGGCAAGACGACATTGTTGAAGATGCTGACCGGCGAGCTGGCGCCGGATGCCGGCACCGTGCGGCTCGGCGTCAATCTGGAGATCGCGACGCTCGACCAGAAGCGCGAGTCCGTCGACCCGGCCGAGACGCTGGCGCATTACCTCACCGACGGGCGCGGTGAGAACCTTGTTGTCAATGGCGAGCAGCGCCATGTCGTCTCCTACATGAAGGATTTCCTGTTCAAGCCGGAGCAGGCGCGCACGCCGGTGCGCGAGCTTTCCGGCGGCGAGCGCGCGCGCCTGCTTCTGGCCCGCGTGCTGGCGCGGCCGGCGAATTTGCTGGTGCTCGACGAGCCGACCAACGATCTCGACATGGAGACGCTGGAACTGCTGCAGGAACTGGTCGCGGGCTTTGCCGGAACCGTGATCCTGGTCAGCCACGACCGCGACTTCCTCGACCGCACCGTCACCAGCGTGATCGCGCCGGACGGCAACGGCCGCTGGATCGAATATGCCGGCGGCTATTCCGACATGCTGGCGCAGCGCGGCGGCTCGAAGCTGGAAGACCGCAAGGCGAGGTCGAAGGCCGAGGCGAGCGAGGCTGGATCGAAAGCCGAACAGGCAGCACCCAAAGGCCCCGCCAAAAAGCTCTCGTTCAAGCAGAAATTCGCATTGGACTCGCTGCCCAAGAAGATCGAGGCGGTGACGGCCTCGATCTCGCGGCTGGAGAACAACATCGCCGACCCGTCCTTCTACGAGCGCGACCCGGCCTCGTTCCAGAAGACCATTGCCGCGCTCGACAAGGAGCGCACGACGCTGGCCGCGCTCGAGGAAGAGTGGCTGGAACTGGAGATGCTACGGGAAGAGATGGAGGGATGAGCAGCTTGCTTGCACGCAGATATGCGCTTATTCTATGCGCATGAAGAGGTAGGCCATGCTCCATTCAACTGCAAAACCGCAACGCAAATCGGTCAACACCTCGATTGATTCCAGATTGATCGAGGAGGCCAAGGCATTGGGCATCAACATGTCCCGCGCTGCCGAGCAAGGGATCGCTAAGGCAATTTCTGCCGAGAAAACGCGTCGCTGGCAGGAAGAGAACAAGGAAGCGCTCGAAAGCTCCAACGAATATGTCAAACGCAACGGTCTGCCTTTAGCCAAGCACCGGCTGTTTTGATGGCCCGTTATGATTTCTATCGGAACGCAGGAAGCGACGGTTATCTCCTTGATGTCCAGTCCGACATACTGGAACACCTCGACACCAACGTCGTCGTTCCGCTTCTGCCGCCCAACATCGCACCGTTGCCGGCGCGCAGGCTAAATCCGATCTTCAGAATCGATGGCAAAGACCACGTGATGGTCACTCAATTCATTTCGGCTGTAATGGCTTCGGAATTGCGGGCGGCAGAAGGAAACCTCGCAAGACATCACGACGAGATCGTCGCCGCTCTCGACATGCTGTTTCAGGGCTTCTGAGCGGTAGCTCAAGACCGCCGCTGTTCCTCACCCCGACGTCTTCGCCGCCCAGGCCTTCAGCGCCTCGTCGAAAACCTTCTCGCCCGGGATGCCCTTTTCCATGGTGAGCAGCGCGCGGCGTCCGGTCTTGTAGACCACGGGCACGTCGATCCAGTCCTGGCCGCGAAGCAGCGTCAGGTTGGCGTCCTCGTCCGCCTTGGTGTCGTTGAGCGCGACGAGGAAGAAGCCGTCGGCGATCTTGGCCGGAATGCCGATCAGCGGGCTGCCGGCGTCCTGTTCGGAGCTCTTCATGGCGATGCGCAGGATGTTGTCGACGCCGCCGCCGTCAAACCCTTCCGGCGTCAGGAAGATCATCTCGACGATGTGGCTGGCCGGCAGCGTCTGGTCGGTGTTGCGCCGGATCGTCATGCGCAGCTGGATATTCTTGCCGGGGATCGTCGCCTCGGCGCGGATCGCCGGTTCGGGCGGCAGATCGCCGCCGGGCGATTCCTGCACCAGCGACCAGACGATGCTGCCGGGCTCGGCCGTGCCCTGCTGCGTGCTGGTGCGCTCCTCATAGAAGATCGCCTTCTGTCCTACCGGCACGGTCGCAGTCGTCGGCGCTGGCGCGGGCGGCGTCGTGCCTGCGGCCGGCGGCGTTGCTCCAGCCGCCGGTGGCGTGGTGCCAGCCGCGGGCGGCGTTGCCGCATCAGCCGCGGGCGGTGTTGTTCCGGCCGCTGGCGGCGTCGGATTGGCGGCGTCGGTCGGAGCCGGCGTTGCGGCAGGCGCCTCGGGCGTTTGCGTGGCCGGAACAGGCGGTGTCGTCACCGGCGCGGCCGGCGGCCGGGAGGTCAGCGCCGCGACGGATTCGCCTTCGCCGATCGTGGCCTGTCCGCCGGCCGGACCGGGATCGGTCTCCTTGCCCTCGGGTGTCAGGCGTTGCGTGAATTTGGTCGCGTCGGCCGGCTCGCTGGCGCTGGGCGCAGCCGGCGCGGCCGCCGTCTCCGTCGCCGGCTTGGCCGGAGCCGGCTTGACCAGCGGCTCGGTCGAGACCGTCTTGCTGCCACCGCCAAGGCCGAAGAGCGAGCCGAACGCATTCTTGTTCAGCCATATGCCGTAGCCGCCGCCGGCGAGCACCAACAGCGCGATGAGAGCGGCGATCAAGCCGCCATAGCTGCGCTTGCGTTCCTGCCGCTGTGGCCGCAGGCGCTGGAAGGTATCGGCCGCCGGCTGCTCGTCATTGGCAAAGACATCGCCGCCGTCATCGGCATCGTCCATGCCCGTCAGGCCTACATCGTCCTCGCGCGGCGACGGCATCGGCGGCGGCGCCTTCTGCCAGGCTGGTTCGGCCTTTGGCGCGATCTGCCAGTTCGGCTCCGTCCTTGCCGTGTTCTGCCACGCCGGCTCGGCTTTCACGGGGTTCTGCCGCGCGGGCTCCGCCTTCGGCGCACTTTGCCAGCTTGGTTCCGTCCTGGCGGGCGCGGGCGCCGGCCTGAACGGTTCGGATTTGAACGGATCCGGCTTGGCAGGCTCAGGGGCCGCCGGCTGGCGGGAATGGCTCGGCTGGTTCTTGTTGCGGTCGATGGAGGAGAAAATATGCTCCAGCTCCGCCAGCGGATCCTCGGCCGGAACGGGTTTGGCATATTCACGCTCGACGCTGGAGATGGCATCTTCCAGCGAGCGCTTCTGCTTGCTGACGACATCGGGCGCAAGCGGCGGGGAATACTCGGCGAGCTTCTTCGCCAGCACCGCGCGGGCACCGTCGTATATCTGTTTGCGCACCTCGAACGAAGGGTCCACCTTCTTGTCGATCTGCTTTTTCAGAACACTAACGAAATCTGCCATGCGTCAGGTGACCTGCATTCTTTTCCCGCCGGCCGCAAATCAGACGTAGCGCCGGGAAGGGCTGTGAAACTAGTCTTGAAACGGATCGGTCACAAGTATTGTGTCGTCCCGCTCGGGGCTGGTGGAGAGCAGCGCCACCGGGGCGCCGATCAGCTCCTCGATATGGCGGACATATTTGACGGCTTGCGCCGGCAGATCATTCCAGCTTCTGGCGCCGGCCGTGGTTCCCTTCCAGCCTTCGAGCGTCTCGTAGATGGGCTCGACCCGCGCTTGCGCGCCCTGGCTGGCCGGCAGGTAATCGATCGTCTCGCCATCGAGCCTGTAGCCCGTGCAGACCTTGATCTCGTCCAGCCCGTCGAGCACGTCGAGCTTGGTGAGAGCGATACCCTTGATGCCGTTGACGGCGACGGCCTGGCGCACCAGCACGGCGTCGAACCAGCCGCAGCGGCGCTTGCGGCCGGTGACCACGCCGAACTCATGGCCGCGCGTGCCGAGGAACTCGCCGATCTCGTTCTTCTGCTCGGTCGGGAACGGTCCCTCGCCGACGCGCGTCGTGTAGGCCTTGGTGATGCCGAGCACATAACCGATGACGCCGGGGCCCACGCCCGAGCCGGCAGCCGCCTGCCCGGCCACGGTGTTGGACGAGGTGACGAAGGGATAGGTACCGTGGTCGATGTCGAGCAGCGTGCCCTGCGCGCCCTCGAACAGGATGCGCTCGCCGGCGCGACGCTTGTCGTCGAGCACCTTCCAGACGCGGTCCATGTAGGGCAGGATCTCGGCGGCCACCGAGGTCAGCTCCTGCATGATCGCCTCATGCGTCGCTTCCGCATGGCCGAGCCCGCGGCGCAGCGCGTTGTGGTGCGTCAGCAGCCTGTCGACCTTCAAGGGAAGCGTTTCCAAATCCGCCAAATCCATCACCCGCACCGCGCGCCGTCCCACCTTGTCCTCATAGGCGGGGCCGATGCCGCGGCGGGTCGTGCCTATCTTGGTTCCGGAATTTGAGGCGGCGTCTTCGCGGAATCCGTCCAGCTCCCGGTGCAGCGACAGGATAAGCGCGGTGTTTTCGGCTATTTTCAGGCGCTCCGGCGTGACCTCCACGCCCTGCTCCTTGAGCTTCTTGGCTTCGGCGACGAAGGCATGCGGATCGAACACCACGCCATTGCCGATGATCGAAAGCTTGCCTTCCCGCACCACGCCCGAGGGCAGCAGCGACAGCTTGTAGACCTTGCCGTCGACGACCAGCGTATGGCCGGCATTGTGGCCGCCCTGGAAGCGCACGACCACATCGGCCCGTTCCGACAGCCAGTCGACGATCTTGCCCTTGCCTTCGTCGCCCCATTGCGAGCCGACGACCACCACATTGGCCATGTTCTTTTCCCTTGAAATGCCGCGCGGGCGGCCTGAAACGACAGGCCTCTATAGCGTCTAGCGCAGGCGGGCGCGACCCTTTCTTTGCCGCCGAAACCATCCTTGGAGCATGACCCCGAACCGAAGGTGAGCGAACCCAAAAAGCGGGAACCGGCTTTCGCAAGTGACCATGCCCCACACAGGAGTTGGATCAAAATGACGCCGCCGGCGAAACATCAACCTTATCCAGGCACAACAAATTCCGGCTTTCGCATCATTTACTTGCCGCCGCCTCCACTTTAGGCCGGGCTGAACCCTCGAACACCGAGGCCGGAACCTCCATGCACCGAGCCGCCTATCTGTTCCTTCTGTCGACCATGCTCCTGTGGGGCGGCAATTCGGTGGCGGGCAAGCTTGCCGTCGGCCATGTCTCGCCGATGACGCTGGTGTTCCTGCGCTGGGTGATGGCGGTGCTGATCCTGCTGCCCGTCGGCTGGCGGACGCTGCGTGAGGATTGGCCCGAAGTGCGCAGGCACTGGAGGTTGCTTGCCGGCCTCGGCGCCTGCGGCTTCACCATCTTCAACGTCATCTTCTACACGGCGCTCAACTACACGACCGCCATCAACGTCTCGATCGAGCAGGCGGCCATTCCGATCGTCATCATCCTTGCCAATTTCGTGCTGTTCAGGCTGCGCGTGCAGCCTCTGCAGGTCGTCGGCGTCGTCCTCACCATCGTCGGCGTCGCGCTGACCGCCAGCCACGGCGACCTCGGCCAGCTCTTGAAGCTCGATCTCAACCTCGGCGACGCCATCATGCTTGTCGCGGTGCTTTGCTACAGCCTCTATTCGGTGGGGCTGCGCCTCAAGCCGGCAATCCGCTGGCAGAGTTTCATGCTGGCGCTGTCGATCGCCGCGCTGCTGATCTCCGTGCCCTTCTTCGTCTGGGAGGTCGCATCTGGCCGCGTCATCGTGCCGGATGCGCGTGGATGGGCGCTCACGCTCTACACAGCGCTTGGCGCCTCGGTCGTCTCGCAGGTCCTCTACATCAAGGGCAACGAATTGATCGGCGCCAACCGCGCCGGGCTGTTCATCAACCTGGTGCCGATCTTCGGCACGCTGCTTTCGGTGCTGATCGTCGGCGAGCAGTTTCAGGCCTATCAGGCTTTCGCGCTGGCGCTTGTCCTCGGCGGCATTGCACTTGCCGAGTACAGCGGCAGCCGAGCAGCGCTGCAGACGGGATGATGTCTCAAATCATGCGCCAAGCAGCCGCCGGGTGACGGCCATATCATAAATTAGCGGCCCGCCTGCTGCTGCAGGCGGGGCATTTCATGTCGGACGATGGATGATCGGCTACTCGACACCGACGTCGAAGCGAAGCCGCTTCGCCGAGTCGATCGACTTGTGCGCGCGCACCTGCTCCAGCACTTTTTCCGGGAAGGGCGCGTCGAGATAAAGCAGCGCGATCGCATCGCCGCCCGGCCGGTTGCGGCCGAGCTGGAAGTTGGCGATGTTGACGCCGTTCTCGCCGCACACCGTGCCGAGCAGGCCGATGATGCCGGGCGCGTCGGCATTGGTGGTGTAGAGCATGTGCTGGCCGACCTCGGCGTCGAGATTGATGCCCTTGATCTGGATGAAGCGCGGCTTGCCGTCGGAGAAGCAGGTGCCGGCGATCGAGCGCGTCCTGTGCTCGGTCTTGACGGTGAGCTTGATATAGCCGTCGAACACACCCGACTTGTCGCGCTTGACCTCGGCAACGATGATGCCGCGCTCCTTCACCATGATCGGCGCCGACACCATGTTGACGTCGGAGACCTGCGGCCGGATGAGGCCGGCAAGGGCGGCGCTCACCAGCGCGCGCGTGTTCATCGTCGCGGTCGAGCCGTCGAACAGGATCTCGACCTCCTTGATCGGATCCTCGGTGACCTGGCCGACAAAGGCGCCGAGCACTTCGGCGAGCTTGACGAAAGGCTTCAGCCGCGGCGCCTCCTCGGCGCTGATCGAAGGCATGTTGATGGCGTTGGAGACCGCGCCCTTGATCAGGTAGTCGCTCATCTGCTCGGCGACCTGCAGCGCGACATTTTCCTGCGCCTCGGTGGTCGAGGCGCCGAGATGCGGGGTCGCCACGACATTATCCATGCCGAACAGCGCGTTCTGCTCGGCCGGCTCGACCTCGAACACGTCGATGCCGGCGCCCGCCACCTTGCCGCTCTTCAGCGCCGCGACCAGGTCCGCCTCGACGACCAGCCCGCCGCGGGCGCAATTGATGATGCGCACGCCGTCTTTCATCTTGGCGATCGCAGCCGCATCGATGATGTTGCGCGTCTTGTCGGTCAGCGGCGTGTGCAAGGTGATGAAGTCGGCGCGGGCGAAGAGCTCGTCGAGCTCGACCTTCTGGACGCCGAGCTCCTCGGCGCGGCTGTCCGACAGGAACGGGTCGAAGGCAATCACATGCATCTTCAGGCCGACGCCGCGCGTGGCGACGATCGAGCCGATATTGCCGCAGCCGATCACGCCCAGCGTCTTGCTGGTGATCTCGACACCCATGAAGCGGTTCTTTTCCCACTTGCCGGAATGGGTCGAGGCATTGGCTTCCGGTATCTGTCGCGCCAGCGCGAAGATCATCGCCACCGCATGCTCGGCCGTGGTGATCGAATTGCCGAAGGGCGTGTTCATCACGATGATGCCCTTGCGGCTGGCGGCCGGGATGTCGACATTGTCGACGCCGATGCCGGCGCGTCCGACGACCTTGAGCCTGCCGGCGGCATTGATCAGTTTCTCGGTGACCTTGGTCGCCGAGCGGATGGCGAGGCCGTCATACTGGCCGATCACCTCAAGCAGCTTTTCCTTGTCCTTGCCGAGGTCGGGCAAGTAGTCGACCTCGATGCCGCGATCCTTGAAGATCTGCACAGCGGTGGTGGAAAGTTTATCCGAAACGAGAACGCGGGGCGCCATCACGGCCTCCTTGAAGGGGATTGGATGTGTCGGAAAATGGTGGCGGCCGGAGGCCGCCACGGATTTCAGGCCGCTGCCTTGAGCGACGCCTTTTGCGTGGCGAAGGCCCAGTCGAGCCAGGGCAGCAACGCTTCGAGATCGGCGGTCTCGACGGTGGCGCCGCACCAGATGCGCAGGCCGGGCGGCGCGTCGCGGTAGGAGCCGATGTCGTAGGCGACGCCCTCCTTGTCGAGCGAAGACACGATACCCTTGGCGAAGGCCGCCTGCCCGTCCGCATCGAGCGCCGCCACTTGCGCGTCGGTGAACGAAAGGCACACGGACGTGTTCGAGCGCGTCGCCGGATCGACGGCGAGGTGGCCAAGCCACGCCGACTTGTCGGCGAACCGGTTGAGCACCGCGGCATTGGCGTCCGCGCGGGCAATCAGCGCCTCGAGCCCGCCGATCGACTTCGCCCAGTGGAGCGCGTCGAGATAATCCTCGACGCACAGCATCGACGGCGTGTTGATGGTCTCGCCCTTGAAGATGCCCTCGATCAGCTTGCCGCCGGAGGTCAAGCGGAAGATCTTCGGCAGCGGCCAGGCCGGCTTGTAGGTCTCCAGCCGGGCGACGGCGCGCGGGCTGAGGATCAGCATGCCATGCGCGCCCTCGCCGCCCAGCACCTTCTGCCAGGAAAAGGTGATAACATCGAGCTTTTCGAAATCGAGCCGCTGCGCGAAGGCGGCCGACGTCGCGTCGCAAATGGTCAAGCCCTTGCGGTTCGTAGGAATGAAATCGCCATTCGGCACGCGCACGCCCGAGGTCGTGCCGTTCCAGGTGAAAACCACGTCGCGGTCGAAGTCGATCTGGGTCAGGTCGGGCAGTTCGCCGTAGCCGGCCTCGATCTTGCGCATGTCGGCGAGCTTCAGCTGCTTGACGACATCGGTCACCCAGCCGGAGCCGAAACTTTCCCAGGCGACCATGTCGACGCCGCGCTCGCCGAGCAGCGACCACAGCGCCATCTCGACCGCGCCGGTATCCGACGCCGGCACGATGCCGATGCGGTAGTCCGCCGGAACCTTGAGGATTTCGCGCGTCAGCTCGATTGCCTGCTCGAGCTTGCTTTTGCCGATCTTGGCGCGGTGAGAGCGCCCGAGCGCGGCAGCTTTGAGCGCCTCGACCGACCAGCCGGGGCGTTTTGCACAAGGACCTGAAGAGAAATTGGGGTTTGCCGGACGGAGTCCGGGCTTGGTAAGCGTCGTCATCGTGGTCTATCCTTCCAGATAGTGGCCCCTCGTTGGGGAGGGGTGGCCCACGGACGGCGATATGCGCTTAGACCTTCGGCGTCAAGAACAAAGTTTTTGTCGCTGTCAGGATATTCCCTTCGACTGATGCTCGATCCGAAACGAAAACGGCGGGCCTTCAGGACCCGCCGTCGAAACCTCTGCGCCTACTCCGCTCACCAGAGATCGTAACGCAGCCCAAGCTTGATCTGATGGTTGCTGATGCCTTTGTGGACTGGGAAGGAATTCAGGCTTGCGGCCGTAACATATTCGGCGTCGGGCGCGGAGAAATACTGATAGCCAAGATCGATCAGAACATTCTTCGAGACCTGGTAGGCAAGGCCCGCATTCAATGTGTACGCCAAGGAATATTTCGTTTTGCTGCTGCGCTGAGAGAAGTCGTCGCTTGCGTCACCGTTGTCGGTGAAATAATCCGCCGAAAGACTGTATTTGCTTTGAACGATGCCGATACCTGCGCCAACATAGGGCGTGACGCCGACATATGTGCCAAGGTCGACATAGCCATTCAATATGCCTGAGAAGGCATAGTTCTTGAGGCTTCCGGCTCCCACGGTCGCCGTTGCCGGCGCCACCACGGTCGCTGTGTCGTCATAGCTGAAGCTGGCTTTGTTGCCGGGCAGGTAGCCGAGGTTTAGATCGGCGCGGAGATAGTCATTGAAATGATACCCGAAGCCGACGCTCGCGAAATAGGCGTCCTCGCTCTCGCTGAAGCTTGTGCTGGCGATCGCTGACGGGAAGGTGAAATCCCCGTTTTTGAAGCTCTTCTGCGGCAGATAGGCGACATCGCCGCGCAGGTACCAGCCCGAGCCGACCTCGACCGGCTGGTAGTCCGGCGCCTGGTCGGCATAGACCGGCGGATCGTAGTCCGCCGCCAGCCCCGGCGTCATCGGCAACAGGATGGTTGCGGCAAGCGCTGACGCGATACGCGATCTGGATATCATGGTCCCCGGCTCCCGAAATTGGCGCCAGCCGCGAACGCGGACGCCGTTTCAAGGAGCCATTGTTAACCATAGTGGTTAAGTGGCGGTTAAGGATAACAGCCGGTTACCGAATTGATTTCGATCGGATTTTAGCGGTCATAAAAGGCGAAAGCCGCCCGGCTGGCGCCGGGCGGCTGACGAATTTCGGGATAATGAAGACGATTACTTGGTGTAGAT
Organism: Mesorhizobium sp. B3-1-7; assembly: GCF_006439385.1. NCBI lineage: Bacteria > Pseudomonadati > Pseudomonadota > Alphaproteobacteria > Hyphomicrobiales > Phyllobacteriaceae > Mesorhizobium > Mesorhizobium sp. B3-1-7. The sequence continues at coordinate 174,426 of NZ_VFTL01000006.1, read as the reverse complement.
CGGTTCCGGTTCCGGCTGGTAGGCCACCGGAGCGGCGCAGCCATTGTTGCCGCCGAACTGGTAGCGCAGGCCGCCGCGCACCTCGTGGGTGTTGATGCCGCGATCGAAGCCCGGTCCGGCGCTGCTCGCATCCCAGTCGAACATGCGGCCGCCCTGGATATGGGTGAAGCGGTAGCCCGCGTCGAGGATCACCCTGTCGGTCAGGCAGTAGGACGCGCCGGCCATGAGAGCATAGGCGAAGCGCCAGTTGGAAGAGCCGGGATTGGTCTCCGTGGTATTCGGATCATGGACCGTGTCCCACTTGACGTGCGCGCCGCCGATGCCGGCGCCGACATAGGGCGTGACGCCGTGCCAGGTGCCGATATCGACATAGGCATTGGCCAAGAGCAGCAGGGCGCTCATGCTCGACACTTCGGTCGAGGTCGAGACGAGGTCCGAGGTCTGGCCATTGAAGTCCGACTTGAACCAGTAGTCCGCGGTCACGTCCGTGCGAAAATAATCGTTGATCTTGTAGCCGACGCCGCCGCCGAGCGAGAAGCCGCCCTTGAGCTTGCCGAAATCGAAGCTCTTGCTGCCGGGCGTGACCGAGCAGTTACAAGGATCGACAGCGTAGGTCATGTAGTCGATGCCGCGCACGGTCGACTTGTGATAGTCGATGTCGCCGCGGATGTACCAGCCGCCGACATCGATCGGCTGCTGTTCGACGACCGGCGGCGGCGCCTCTTCGATTTGCGGTTCGGGGAGGTCGGCCGCGAAGAGCGGTCCGGCCAAGCCCGCGAACAGCGCGGCAAGCAATGCCATTCTTGCTGTTTTGAACATTCTGTCACCCCTAAGAAGCCTCGGGACGACATCGCCCGAAGATGATTGACCTCGGGTGTGGATAATGAATTGCAAAGGTTAAAAGCCGTTTAACCGTACCGATTAACCACGAATCTATACAATTTTAGAGGGAACCCCGTTGTCCGAATGACCCGCTCGGCGACGAAAAAGCCCGCCTGACGGCGGGCTTGAAGACCTTGTGAAACCCGGCGGCCGGCTTCAGGCGGCGCTGCGGGTTTCCTGCAGGATGCCGACAATGTCGTTAACGACCGCTTCGACCAGCTGCGGATCGTCGCCCTCGGCCATGACGCGGATGAGCGGCTCGGTGCCCGAGGGCCGGATGACGAGGCGGCCGGACGTGCCGAGCCGGTTGCGCCCTTCCTCGATCGCCGCCTTGACCGGCGCTTCCTCCAGCGGCTTGCCGCCCGAGATGCGGACATTCTTCAGCAGCTGCGGCACCGGCTCGAACTTCTTCGACAGCTCGCTGACCGGGCGGTTCTGCCGCTTGATGCAGGCCAGCACCTGCAGCGCCGAGACGAGGCCGTCGCCGGTGGTCGAGAAATCGGAAAGCACGATATGGCCGGACTGCTCGCCGCCGACATTCAAGCCGTGCGCGCGCATATGCTCGACCACGTAGCGGTCGCCGACCTTGGTCCGGTGCAGCTGCAGCTTCATGTCGCCGAGGAAGCGCTCCAGGCCGAGATTGGACATCACGGTGGAGACGACGCCGCCGCCGGCCAACCTTCCGCTCTGGTGCCAGGATTCGGCGATCAGCGCCATGATCTGGTCGCCGTCGACGATCGCGCCGTTCTCGTCGACGATGACGACGCGGTCGGCGTCGCCGTCGAGCGCGATGCCGATGTCGGCGCGCACCTCGTGCACCTTCTTCTGCAGGCCGGCCGGATGGGTCGAGCCGCATTCCTTGTTGATGTTGAAGCCGTTCGGCTCGACATTGATCGCCACCACCTCGGCGCCGAGTTCCCACAGCGCCTCGGGCGCCACCTTGTAGGCTGCGCCGTTCGCGCAGTCGACGACGATCCGCAGGCCCGAAAGCGACATCGAGCGCGGCAGCGTGCGCTTGGCGAATTCGATATAGCGATCATGCACGCCGTCGACGCGCTTGGCCCGGCCGAGCCCGTCGGAATCGGCGAGCGCCAGCTCGATGTCCTTGTCGAGCATGCCTTCGATGCGCTCCTCGATCTCGTCGGAGAGCTTGTATCCGTCGGGACCGAAGAGCTTGATGCCGTTGTCGTAGTAAGGATTGTGCGAGGCCGAGATCATCACGCCGATGTCGGCGCGCAATGAGCGCACCAGCATCGCGACCGCGGGCGTCGGTATGGGACCGAGCAGGAACACGTCCATGCCGGCGGCGCACAGGCCCGCCACCATCGCGTTCTCGATCATGTAGCCGGAAAGCCGCGTGTCCTTGCCGAGCACGACGCGATGACGATGATTGCCGCGCTGGAAGGAGAGCCCGGCGGCCATGCCGACGCGCATGGCGACCTCGGCCGTCATCGGAAATTTGTTGGCGCGTCCGCGGATACCGTCGGTGCCGAAATACTGACCTGCCATGTGCCTTACAGTCCCCGTCGGTTCTTCAGCCGCCCGTATTGCCACAATTGGGGCCGCATCCGATCATCAAATTTCGTGATTATATATTACCAATCCTTAGAAAAACATTGTCGCGGGCGGCGCAAGTGATTCGGCAGCCTATCACCACCTTTGACTTGGCGGCGCTACACCTGCCCGTGCGAGGCTCTTCGGCGCCCTATCCACCGGCAAAGCTTGACTGGCGGCGAACCGGCAAGCAATTCATCACCTTATCGGGAGCAACACACTTTGTGACGGTGCCCATGCCGGAAGCATCTGGCGCAACCGGACATTGAGAGTTATTGATTTTGGCATAGGGACACTTATTGGCGGCAGCAAGGGAGAAAACGCCATGCTTATTCATAGACTTGCAGCTTTGACGGGTATCACCGTCGCAACCTTGTTCCTGGCGGCGCCGGCCAACGCGCTGACCATGGCCGAGTGCAGCACCAAGTATAACGCGGCCAAGGATGCGGGAACGCTCGCTGGCCAGACCTGGAACCAGTACCGCAAGGCGCAGTGCGGCAGCGACGCTTCCGCCGCCACCGACACCAAGGCGGCGACAGACGCCAAGGCGGCGACCGATACGAAGGCCGCCGACACCAAGCCCGCCAAGAAGACGAAGGCGGCCGCCGCCGCTACCGACGACGCCGCCAAGGGCCTGAGCTCCAAGGAATGCAGCGCCAAATACCAGGCTGCGAAATCCGCCGGCACGCTGAACGGCATGAAGTGGAACGACTTCCGCAAGGCCGAGTGCGGCGCCGGCGCAACCGCCGCGGCGGCAACCGCGCCCGCCAAGACGGCCAAGACCTCGACCGCGGCTGCCGACGGCGGCAAGGGCCTGAGCATGGCCGAATGCAGCACCAAGTACCAAGCTGCGAAAACGGCGAACACGCTCAAGGGCATGAAGTGGAACGACTTCCGCAAGGCCGAGTGTGGCGCGGGCGCCGACGATGACGACACCGTGCCGGCTCCGACGGAAGCCACCTACACCAGCGAGCCGGCGAAGCCGTCCGTCGCCGCGCCGAAGGGCGTCAGCTTCCCGAAGGCGATTTCGCCGAAATTCGCCACCGAGACCCCGGCCAAGGGCCGCATGCATACCTGCCTCGAGCAGTACTACGCCAACAAGGATGCCAACACGCTGAACGGCCTGAAGTGGATCCAGAAGGGCGGCGGCTTCTACAGCCTGTGCAATGCCAAGCTGAAGAGCTGATCGCTTAGTCTCTTCCAGAGAAAGGCCCGCGCATCGCAAAATGCGCGGGCCTTTTTGTTGGGTGGCTCACAAAGGTCATACCCACGCTACAAGGAGGCTCGCCGTCGGCTACGCGTCGAAGCAAAATTCTCAACCGTTGCAACGCCTTAGCATTACGGCATGGATTCCAGGGTCTGCGCGCGTCGCTCCGCTCCTTGCTCCGCCCTAGAATGACGACCGCAAAGTAGCGATCCTTCACCCTCTCTGCCGGACATCTCCTCCACAAAGGGAGAGGTTGGAAGCGCCCTTCGGCTACGGTCACGGCAAGCCGGTCAGACCCGAGGATGATGAAAAGAGGCCGGCGGGACAGCGCCCCTCTCTGCCCTGCCGGGCATCTCCCCCACAAGGGGGGAGATTGGCTGTCGCGCCGGGTTTCGCCAATCACCAGCCGCGCCAGCTAAACCTTTGGCGCTCCCAAAACGAAAACGCCGCGGTTTGATCCGCAGCGTTTGTTTGTATCGTCTACCGAACCTCAGCCCTGCGGCTGCGGTTCCATGCCGCCTTCGGGCTCGGGGCCCTTCTTGCGGCGGCCGCCGGTGCCGGCCTTCGGCACGGCCGAGCCGCGGCTGGGCGGAGTGTCGTCGCCGAGGTCGCGGGCGGGCTTGTTGCCGGCGATCAGCTGCTTGATCTCGTCGCCCGACAGCGTCTCGTATTCGAGCAGCCCTTCGGCGAGCGCGATCCATTCCTTCTTCTTCTTGGTCAGGATGGTCTTCGCGGTCGAATAGGCGTCGTCGATCAGCCGGCGCACCTCGGCGTCGATGATCTGGGCGGTCTCTTCCGAGATGTTCTGCGTGCGCGCCACCGAATGGCCGAGGAAGACCTCTTCCTGGTTGTCGCCATAGGCGACGTGGCCGAGCTTGTCGGAGAAGCCCCAGCGCGTGACCATGGCGCGTGCCAGCTTGGTCGCCTGCTCGATGTCGGAGGAGGCGCCGGAGGTGATGTTCTCCTTGCCGAACTTGAACTCCTCGGCGACGCGGCCGCCCATCATGATGGCGAGCCGCGAGACCATGTATTTGTAGCTCATAGAATAGCGGTCGCCTTCCGGCAGCTGCATGACCATGCCGAGCGCGCGGCCACGCGGGATGATCGTCGCCTTGTGCAGCGGATCGGCGGACGGCACGTTGAGCGCCAGGATCGCGTGGCCGGCCTCGTGATAGGCGGTGAGCTCCTTCTCGGCCTGCGTCATGGCCGACGAGCGGCGCTCGGCGCCCATCATGATCTTGTCCTTGGCGTCCTCGAACTCGGCCATGGTGACGAGCCGCTTGTTGCGGCGCGCCGCCATCAGCGCGGATTCGTTGACGAGGTTCATCAGATCGGCGCCGGAAAAGCCCGGCGTGCCGCGCGCAACCACCTTGAGGTCGACATTGGGCGCCAGCGGCACGTTGCGGACATGCACCTTGAGGATCTTCTCGCGTCCGACGATGTCGGGGTTCGGCACCACGACCTGGCGGTCGAAACGGCCGGGCCTCAGCAGCGCCGGGTCGAGCACGTCGGGCCGATTGGTGGCGGCGATAAGGATGATGCTTTCGTTGGATTCGAAACCGTCCATCTCGACCAGCAGCTGGTTCAGCGTCTGCTCGCGCTCGTCATTGCCGCCGCCGAGGCCAGCGCCGCGATGGCGGCCGACGGCATCGATTTCGTCGATGAAGATGATGCAGGGCGCGTTCTTCTTGGCCTGGTCGAACATGTCGCGCACACGCGATGCGCCGACGCCGACGAACATCTCGACGAAGTCCGAGCCGGAAATGGTGAAGAACGGCACGTTGGCTTCGCCGGCGACGGAGCGGGCGAGCAGCGTCTTGCCGGTGCCGGGCGGGCCGACCAAGAGCACGCCGCGCGGGATCTTGCCGCCGAGGCGCTGGAATTTCTGCGGATCGCGCAGGAATTCGACGATCTCTTCGAGATCCTCCTTGGCCTCGTCGACGCCGGCGACGTCCTGGAAGGTGACGCGGCCATGCGCCTCGGTCAAAAGCTTGGCCTTCGACTTGCCGAAGCCCATGGCGCGGCCGGAGCCTGATTGCATCTGGCGCATGAAGAATATCCATACGCCGAGGATCAGGATCATCGGCAGCCATGAGATCAGATAGCCGAACAGCGAGTTGGAGCCGTCGGTTTCGGGCTTGGCGGTGATGGTGACGTTCTTGTCCTGCAGCCTGGAGACCAGCGACGGGTCGCCGGGCGAGTAGGTCTGGAAGCCATTGGCGTTGTCCGTGTAGTTGCCGAAGATGCGGGCGCCGGCGATGGTCACGCTCTTGACCCGGCCGGACGCGACATCCTGCAGGAACTGCGAATAGGCGATATCCGTCGTGGCACCGCGCGTCTGGGGCGTCTGGAAAAGATTGAACAGGGCGATGAGCAGGACCGCTATGATCGCCCAGAGCGCGAGGTTGCGATAATTCGGATTCATCTATTGTCCCGTTGGGGTTCCGCGTACGGACCCGCGATGATGGAGAAGCTTGGGCCTAACATAGGGAGAGCGCCTCCCCTTGCCAAGCAGAACAGCACGTATCGGTTAAGCTTTCGCCCACCCTCGGCCGCCATCATGGCCGTGGAATGGCGGCGCCGCCGGCGGCAGCGCGCCGACAAGGGCCGCGACGGCGGCGGCGGGCGCGAGATCGAAGGACGGCAGGAAGCGGGCGAAAGGGGCTACCACTGGGACCATCGAGATCGCCCGCGGGCCGGCATCGCCGCCAGTGAAATCAAGGCGTTCGTCTCCGGACCACAGCGCGGGCTCCGCGGCAAGCGCGGCGCGCGAAAGGCTTGGTGGAATATCCTCGCTCAAAGGCGCTTTCCTGACAGCGGCGGACCCCAGCGGCGCGATCACCAAGCCGCCCGGCCCGTCTTTCAAAGTGATGCGTCGCCGGTTGTCCCAAAGCTGGTTATCCGACGGCGGCAGAGCAGCGGGCAGGTTGCGGTTCTCGCGGCGCAGGAAAATGCCGGTTCGGCGCGCGTCGACCACCGTCCGCGACAATGTGGCGCAAAGCGGAGCCGACCGCAGGCGGAAAAGCAGCGCGGCGCAGCGCGCCTTGTCGGCGAGGAACGACATGCCGCCGACAGCGGCCAACAGGATGCGCAGCGCATAGAGGGCGGCTTGGCTATCCTCATGCTCGGTAAACTCGCGGTCGAGGCGGATGAGGCCCGGAACCGGCCTGTCGGCAAACGCGTCGATGAGCACGGCGGCGCGGCGGCCGATGTCGTGGCGCTCGAGAGCCGCCTGCTGCGACCGTGCCAACGCTTCCGCGATCCGCCGTTCGCCATCACCCTGCCCGAGCTTTGCCCGCACGCGCGGCCGCTCGAATCGGATATCGACATTGGTAGGGTCCTCGATCCAGCCGATGTCGCGAGCCCGCAGCATCTCGCGCAACACCCCGCGCCTGGTGCCTAGCAGCGGCCGGACGATCCATGTCCGCCAGTCGTGCAGCGTGGCGGGCGCCATGCCGGCCAGGCCCCGGCCTTCCTCGTCGCGGGCCTGCCGCATCAGCACCGTCTCGGCCTGGTCGTCGGCGGTATGGCCGGTCAGGATCAGCTTGATGCCTTCGGCGCCGGCCGCTTCGGCAAGCAGCCTGTAGCGCGCCTCGCGCGCGGCGGCCGGCAGACCGGTCGCCGGCTTGTCGCCGCGCCAGGGAAGAATGCGATGCGCGATGCCGCGCTCGGCGCAGAAACGGGCAACCTGCCGCGCCTCGACGGCCGAGCCTGGCCTTAGGCCATGATCGACGGTCACCGCGAGCAGCCTGGCGCCCGATGCGGTCCGATCGAAGTAATCCTTGAGGAGAATAAGCAGGGCGGTCGAGTCGCTGCCGCCGGACACGGCCGCAACGGCGCCGGTCGAAAAGTCTAGGTCGGAGAAAAGGTGGTCTGAAAGGTGAGTTTTGGTATCGGGCGTCAGCACGCCGCCAGCGCCTTTTCCTGCTTGATGCGTTCCTTGAGCGCGCCGGAAACATCGGGATAGCGCTTGCCGATCTCGCTGAAGGTGGCGCAGGCCACGTCGTTCTGCTTCAGGCCGACCAGCGAAACGCCGAGCTTGAGCAGCATGTCGGGCGCCTTCTTGGCCTTCGGGTATTCCTTGCTGGCGGCGAGGAATATCTCGGCCGCGTCACGGTATTTCTGCTGGCCGAGCAGCGACTCGCCCAGCCAGTAATGCGCATCCGCCGCCTTGGCGTCCTTGGGGAAGCGCGAGATATGATCGCGAAAACCCTGCTCGGCGGTCGGGTAATCGCCCGACAGGATGAACTGGTAGGAGTTGCGGTAGAGCTCGTCGGGATCGTTGGTCGACGGCAGCGCGGCAACTTGCGTGTCGCCGGCCTTGTTCTTCTTGGCCGGCGTCTCGGCGGAAGGAGCGCTTGCGGTGGCCGCCGGGGCTTCCGCCGGCGCGCCGGCCTGCGAACCGGTCTCGGCATTGACCACATTGCCGTTCTTGTCGACGGTGATGGTGCCGAAATTCTTCGGCGGCGCGCCGGTGATCAGCTTGCCGGGATCGCCGGTCTGCGATTCCACGATGACGTCGCCAACGCTTTTGCCGCCGTTTTGCGCGCCGGTGTCGGCCGGCGCCTGCGTCGCCGGAGCCTGGGCGACGCTGTTGTCGGTTCCGGCGTCGCCGGTGCCGGATTGACCGGTGCCGGTATCGCCGAGATTGGTGTTGCCGTCGTTGCTGTCCCCGTCCTGGGGCGCGGCTTCCGATTTCTTCTGCCCGGCCGGCTTGGCGCCTCCTTGCGAACCGCCTTCGAGCTGCTGGAAACGGAACTCATTGTCTTCCTGCTGCTTGCGCATCTGTTCCTGCATCTGCAGGATCTGGAAATTGAGCTCCTCGATCTTGCCGTTCATCTGGCGAAGCTGGTCCTCCAGACCAGTCATGCCAGCGCCGCCATCCTGCTGCGCGATCTGCGCCTGTTCCGGCTTCTTCTTGTCGCCGAAGATGCCAAGCGTCGGCAGACGGAAGGTGAACCCGCTGTCGGAGGCCCGCCCGGCACTGTCGGCCGAGGCGGCAAGGCTTGGGAGGCTTGATACGAGCAGCAGCGCAAGCGTGCCGCTCAGGACCGTTCTGAAATGCATTCTGTCTCTCGCGGTGGGTGTTGGCCTGATGCGCCTTTCCAAATCAAACAGTGGGAGAAAGCGCCCTCGCGCTCATAGCAGGACGCGAGACTTCGGCCAAATTTTGTTTCAATCCGTTGCAAATGAAAAAGGCGGCCCTGAGGCCGCCTTTCATTTTGGGATGTTGTATTTTTGTCGCCTGGGACGCCTGGCGCCCTTGGCGAAAATCGATCAGGAGCCGGCGCCGGAAAGCGTGGTGACGGCGCGGCGGTTCTGCGACCAGCAGGAGATGTCGTCGCAGACCGCGACCGGACGCTCCTTGCCGTAGGAGATCGTCTTCAAGCGGCCGGCGGAGACGCCCTTGGAGACCAGGAAGTCGCGCGTGGCGGCGGCGCGGCGGGCGCCCAGCGCCAGATTGTACTCACGCGTGCCGCGCTCGTCGGCATGGCCTTCGATGACGATCGCGTACTGGCGGTACTGGTTGAGCCACTGCGCCTGGCGGGCCAGCGTGGTCTGCGCATCGGCGCGGATCGACGAGGAATCGGTATCGAAGAAGATGCGGTCGCCGATGTTGACGGTGAAGTCCTGCGCCGAACCCGGCGTAGCGGCACCGGCACCGTTGAGGCCGAGATCGGCCGCGCTGTTCGGGGTCTTCTTCGAGGCGCAACCGGTAATGGCGAGAGCCGCCACCAGCGCGATCATGGCCGGGTTTCGGGTAAGTGCTGCGATACGGCCCATGCCGCCTCTCCTTCGCATTCGAGTGATTTCGTTGATCACCCAGTAACCACGTTTGGGTTAACCGGCATTCAAGAAACACGGTTAATGTTTGGTTTCGAGCCGCCGTCCGCGACCGCTTGGCCCCACGCTTTCCAAGGGGCGACATTGCGCGCGGACCCTAGGCGGAAATGCGGCTAAAACGCGACCGGGTTGTGAAAAAAGGGGAATTGAAGAATTGAGGAATTGAAGAATTGGCGAAAAGGGTCACTTCAATCTTTCCCTCAGATTCACCAGCATTCCATGGATGTGAGCATATGATTGCAGCCATTCGCTGCGCTGCGCTTGTGTGATGTAGTCAAGGTCGAACGCGTAAGAAATCCACGTTTCCATTTCGCTGCACGATCCCAGAGCCATCGAGATGAACCGCGCGAATTCGGGCCTGGAATGGGTCTGTTTGGCGAAGCCCTCAGCCAGATTGGCGCATATCGCCTTGCTGGATCGACGCATCTGATCAGCCAGCGCGTATTGCTCGATTTTCGGGAAAACGAGTGTGGCTTTATGGACGTCGAGGGAAACTGCATAAGCACGCCTATAGACCTCCAGATCCTTCGCGCGCTTGATGTAGCTACCCTCTTTCTCCATTCTTCAATTCTTCAATTTCTTCAGTTCTTCAATTCCTCTTTCTTCCCCCTCACTCCAAAAGCGGCGACCACGCCGGGTCCGACGCATAGTTCGCGGTCGGAATCTGCTGTTCGTTGCGGCCGGTGAGATCGACCGAGACCAGCTTGGGACCGCCGGCGGTGTCGCGGAAGAACATCAGCACGCGACCATTCGGCGCCCAGGTCGGACCCTCCTGCTGGAAGCCGGAGGACAGGATGCGCTCGCCCGAGCCGTCGGTCTTCATGACGCCGATCTGGAATTCGCCGCCGCTCTGCTTGGTGAAGGCGATGAGGTCGCCGCGCGGCGACCAGACGGGCGTCGAATAGACGCCGTCGCCGAAGGAGATGCGGTGCGGATTGGAGCCGTCCGCGCCCATGACGTAAATCTGCGAACGGCCGCTGCCGCCGCCGCGGTCGGAGGTGAAGACGATCTGCGAGCCGTCCGGCGAATAGGAAGGAGAAGTGTCGATCGCGGTCGAATCGGTGAGCCGCGTCGTCGAACGGCTCCTCAGATCCATGGCGAAGATGTTGGAATTGCCGTCGTCGCGCAGCAGGCTCATGATCACCTTCTGGCCGTCGGGCGAAAAGCGCGGCGCGAACGTCATGCCGGGGAAGTTGCCCACCAGCTCGCGCTGTCCGGTCTCGATCTGCAGCAGATAGACCTTCGGCTGCCCGCTTTCATAGGACATGTAGGTGATTTCCTGCCGGTTCGGCGAGAAGCGCGGCGTCAGAACGATCGCGCGGCCGTCCGACAGGTAGCGCACATTGGCGCCGTCCTGGTCCATGATGGCGAGCCGCTTCTTGCGGGCGTTCTTGGCGCCGGACTCGTCGACGAAGACGACGCGGGTGTCGAAATAACCCTTTTCGCCGGTGATCTTCTCATAGATCGCATCGGCGATGATGTGCGCGACACGGCGTTGGTTGGCGTCGTTGGCGAAAAACTGCTCGCCGGCCAACTGCTGATTGCCGAAAATATCCCACAGCCGGTACTGGGCGCGAATGCGGCCATCCGCCTCCTTGCTCACGCTGCCGGTCACCAGCGCCTGCGCATTGATGACCTTCCAGTCGTCGAAACGAGGCTGGGCATCCGGATTCGTGATCTTTTCGACAAAGGCGGCCTTGTCGATCGGCGCGAACAGCCCTGACCGCTTCAGGTCGGCTGCGACGATCTCCGATATCTGCGGTCCAAGCCCTCCCTGAAAGTCAGGGATGGCGATCGGCATCGGCTCGACATTGCCTTTGTTGACGTTGAGCTCGAGGGTTGCTCGGGCAGGCAAGGTGACGGCAGCATTTATGCCCATCGCCATCGCGGCGACCATCAGGAGCGGCTTGAGGATGGATTGCATGTCTTCTCGCTTCTCTTGCTGATTTCTCGGACGCTCAGGCTAAAGACCGAGCATCGCTCTCGGGTCGAAGTTGACGCGAACGTCGGACCATATGTCTTGCTTCCCGGCGGGAACCTGCAGTCCGGCGACGTCGCATTTCTGCACGGCGCGAACCGCGCTGGCGTCGAACTGAGGGTTGCCGCTTGACTTCTCAACGGTCGGGCGGCCCTCCAGCTTGCCGGAGGCATTCAGGTTGAAACGGATGACCACGGTGAAGTTCTCGGAACCTTCGAGGCCCACCGGAAGGGTCCAGCAACCACCGAGTTGATCCTCCAACGCCCCCTGCTCCGACTTGGAGAGCTTCTGGCCCTGGTCCTTTTCGCCGCCGAGCGAGGCCTGCTGGGTCGAGCGCTTGGCGCCGCCGCCGGACGGCTTCTGCTTATCGAGCAGGGCCGTTATCTCGTCGGCGTTGAACTGCTTCTCGTCTGACTTCGGCTTCGAGGAAGCCTCCTTGACCGGCTTTTCCGCATCCTTGCGATCCGGCGCCTTGGCGCTCTCGGCCTGGGCCGGCTGGGGCTTCGGCCGCGCTTCCGGCGCCGGCGCGGAATCCGGAAGCTTTGCCTCTTCCGTCGGCTGATCCTGCGAGATCGCCTCTGCGACGGCGTCGGGCTTGACCTCTTCCTTTTGGATGGCCGCGGTCTTGTCCGGCTGCGGCGCGGGCGTCGGTTCCTTGGCCGGCGTCGGCTTCGGTTCCGTCTGCTTGACCGGCTCGGGCTTGACTTCTTCCTTCGGCGTCGGCGTCGGGGCTACCTCGGTCGCCGGCGTCGGCTTCGGCTTCTCCTGCGGCTTCTGCACGTCCTCGACCGCGGGCTTCTCGGTCGGCGTCGGCGCGGGCGGCGGCGCCGCTGTCTTCTCGACCGGCTTGGGCTTGGCTTCGTCCGTCACCGGCTTGTCGGTATCGACGGTGTTCTCGCCGACCTTCTGGGCGTCGGGCACGACATCGGGACGCTTGGTCGGCAGCGGCGCCGGCTTGTCATGCATGACCGCCTTCTTGTCGCCCTGCAGCGTCTGTGCCACGGCTTCCATCGGCACGATGTCGACCGCCACCGACTCCACGTCGCTGGCAGGCATGGCCGGCGGCGACGACAGCGTGAACAGCCCGAAGGCCAGCACCACCGCATGCAGTATCACCGAAGAGGTGAGGCCGGTCCGCATTTGGCGTCTACTGATCCTGTTCCTGCAGCGAGACCAGGCCGATATTCTTGTAGCCGGCCGCCGAAATGCGAGCCATGACCTTCATCGCCGTGCCATAGTCGGTCGACTTGTCGCCGCGGATGAAGATGCGCTCGTCATAGCCGGTCTTGGAAATCGCCTGCAGCTTGGCCACCAGTTCCTCGATCGGAATCTCGGTCTCCTGCAGGAAAATCTTGCCCGCGGCGTCGATCGAAACGGTGATCGGCTGGGTGTCGACATTCATCGCCTTGGCCTGCGTGTCCGGCAGGTCGATCGGAACCCCGACGGTGAGCAGCGGCGCCGCGACCATGAAGATGATCAACAGCACCAGCATCACGTCGACCATCGGCGTGACGTTGATTTCGGATATCAGGGCATGGTGACGGCCACGCCGCCTATGGCCGCGCCCGCCTCGCCCCACGCCACCTGCGCCTGCAGACATCCCCATGATCGTTCCTCAGGTCTTCTGCGCTACTTTTTCATCGATTTGGCGCGAGAGTATGGCGGAGAACTCGTCCGCGAACCCTTCCATGCGCACGCCGAGTTTGTTCGCGTCCGATGACAGCTTGTTGTAGGCGATGACCGCGGGAATGGCCGCGAGCAGGCCGATCGCGGTCGCCAGCAGAGCCTCGGCGATACCCGGCGCCACCACCGAGAGGCTGGTGTTCTTCGAGGCGGCGATCGCCTGGAACGACGTCATGATGCCGATGACGGTGCCGAACAGCCCGATGAAGGGTGCGGCCGAGCCGGTGGTGGCGAGGAAGCCGAGGCGACCCTCCAGCTTCTCCATTTCACGCGTCAGCGCCAGGTCCATCGCCTTGTCGATGCGGGTCTGCAGCGCCAGCGCCGATTTCGCGCCCTTTTCGAAACTCTTCTTCCATTCGCGCATGGCGGCGACGAAGATCGCGCCCATGCCGGTGGTCTTGCGGTCGGCCAGCGTCCGATAGAGTTCTTCAAGCGATTGCCCGGACCAGAAGATCTGCTCGAAGCGGTTCAATGCCAACTTCATCCGGCCATAGGCGACGAGCTTGTCGATGATGATGGCCCAGGTCCAGATCGAGGCGCAGAGCAGGCCGATCATGACCAGCTTGACCACCCAGCCGGCCTGCATGAACAGCGCCCAGATCGATAAATGCGCTGCCGGATCGGCGAGTGCGATGTTTTCCATGACTTAAGTCCTTAAGATTATCCGGGCATCGCTGGCGGCTGGCCCATGGCATCCCTTTGGTCCGATCGCGCGAAGCGTGAAGCTTGCGGGCTACGCCCCGAATGCACCGTTTCGCGGCCTTTTCGAGGCAAATATTGGTGAAAGGAAGGCGCACGAATTGCGCCAATCTTCGCCAATTCCTTCATGAACCGTTATGGTTAAGGATGGGTTAGGACGTAAGGCGCGGCGCATTGCCGCGCATGGCTGCAGCCGTCCGGCCACAGGAGCCGTCTGGTTATCGGCTTCGAGATTGTGCCGGCAACCGAAGGGTCAGGCCTTGGCCCTTGGCATAAAGGCGGCGACCCACTCCTTCGGGAAACGCTTTGGCCGGCCGCTTTCGCCGACGATCGCCGCTTCGACCCTGGCCTCGACCAGCACATCGCCGCCGCGCTTCAATTGCTGGCCCATGAAGATGCGGGCGCCGGAAATGTCGTCGGTGCGCGTGTCGATGGTCAGGATATCGTCCATGCGCGCCGGCGAACGGAAGTCGATCTCCATGCGCCGGACCACCCAGACGATGCGCTCGCCATGCTTGCCGTCCAGGAGTTCGGTGTGATGGACGCCGGTCAGCCGCAGATAGTCGGAGCGCCCGCGTTCGAGGAATTCGAGATAGCGCGCATGATAGACGACGCCGGAGAAATCGGTGTCGGCATAGTAGACCCGGGCCATCAGCCGATGGCCGAAATCCATCAGCGCGCCGGAAAGCCCGGCGCTCAGCGCCGCCGATTCACCATGATCGTCCATCGCGCTTTCCTTTTCAGGCCCGAACAGGCACCTAAAGCCCTCGGGCCCTAGGCATTTTTTCTATGCGTGTCGTTATCCCAAAACCGCTGCACACTTTTGGGCGACACGCACTGTTTTCGCGCGCAAACGGGATGGCATTGTTGGGCACGATGATCAAGACCTTGATGGCGGCGCTGCTTGCGTTTGCCGCTTTGGCGTTGCCCGCCGGAGCGGCGACGTTCTCGATGAAACGCGGCCTCAATCTCGACCAGTGGGTGACCTGGCCGAACGAGGACAGATGGGGCGACCGCCAGATGATCCTGCCCTATCCGGAATGGCGCAAATTCCTCAACGAGGACGACCTCAAGGCGCTCAAGGATGCAGGCTTCGACTTCCTGCGCATGCCGGTCGATCCCGCGCCCTTTCTCTCGGATCAGACCGCGGCCCTTCGCGACGACCTCTATGGCAGCGTGCTGGACTCGGCGCGCATGGTCAACCGCGCCGGCCTCAAGGTGATCGTCGACCTGCATCTGATCCCCGCCGGCGGCAATCGCAAGATCGGCATGAGCGAGGTCATGCACGATCCGGCCGTCTTCGATGCCTATACCGAGCTGGTGCGCAAGATGGCGCGGACGCTGGCCAAGGAGGATCCGAAGCTTGTCGCGCTGGAATTGATGAATGAGCCGCTGGTCGATTGCGACGCGAGCGGCACCAATCTTTGGCCCGACCTGCAGAAGCGCTTGTTCGCCGCCGCGCGCGCCGCCGCCGCCCGGCTCACGCTGGTGTTGAGCGGCGGCTGCTATTCGAACGCGGAGTCGCTGGCCAGAATCGATCCCAGGACGATCGCCGATGACAACGTCATCTGGACCTTCCACTCCTACGATCCGTTTCTTCTGACGCATCAGGGCGCAAGCTGGGCCGGCGACTTCATCCCCTACGTCACCGGCCTGCCTTACCCGCTGACGGCCGTTCCGAAGGCGCAGTTGGGCATGACGCTGGACACGATCCGCGACCGGATCAAGGCCGAGGCGCCTTGGGCGCGGCGGAGCGGCCTGCTCGCCTATCTCGACGAGCAGGTGGCGACGATGGACAGCCCCGAAAAGCTGCTTGGCCTGATGGATGCGCCGTTCGCGATGGTCGACGCCTGGGCGAAGGCAAACGGCGTCAAGCCGCAGGACATCACGCTCGGCGAATTCGGCATGATCCGCCAGGAATACGGCAACGGCTTCGTCATGCCGGCCGCCTACCGCGCGGCCTATGTGCGCGACATGATCGCCCGCGCCGAGGCGCATGGCTTTTCCTGGTCGGTGTGGAGCTATGGCGGCGCCTTCGGCGTCGTCGACGCGTTCGACGGCGAGAAGGCGGAGCCGGACGTGATGAACGCCATCCGAGCGCTTCGGTAAGCTGAGCTAAAGCGCGTCGCGCTGAAGCGGATTCAGGCGACGCGCTTTAAGCCTTTGTTTTCATGCATACCGCTGCACACTTTTGCGCGACATGTATTAGCCGAGATCGATCTGCAGGATCTCCGGCCGCACCCCGAAACGTATCGGCGCGATGCTGAAGCCCAGTCCGCCTGAGACAATCAGGTTGCGATCGTTCTCGACGACATGGCCGTAGGCGTAACGGTTACCGTAGGCGGAAGGCACCACCGGCGAATAGCCGAACAGCCGCACCTGCCCGCCATGCGTATGACCGGACAGCGTCAGCGAAACCCTCCAGGGCACTTTCGGAAAAATATCCGGCTCATGCGCGAGCAGGATGATGGGAGCAGTGTCGCCAACCTTGGCCAGCGTGCCGGGAAGGTCGTCGAGACCGGTGAGCCCCCTGCGGCCCTTGGCCTTGTCCGGCAACAGGGCGATCTGGTCGGCCAGGCCGGCTATCCAGAAGCCCTGGCCGTCCTTTTCCAGGCGTACGACGTCGTTCTCCAGCACCGGAATGCCGACAGCCTCCAGCGCCTTTCGCGAAATCGTCGGCCCTGCCCCGGCCGCTTGCGCCGAGCGATCATCCCACCAGTCGTGATTGCCGAGGATAGACCACACGCCGAGCGGCGCCTTGAGCCCTGCCAGCGCGGGCGCCCATTCCGACGCGTTTACCCAGCCGGTCACCAGCCGGGTCCCGGCGGGATAGTCGCCAAGCATGACGATGAGGTCCGGCTGCAACGCATTGGCTTCCTCAGCAAGTGCTGCGATCCGTTCCGGCGTCATCCAGGGCCGGCAGGCATGGATGTCGGCAAGCGCCACGACGCGCAACTTGAGTCCGGCCGGCCAGTGCGGCGGCGTCAGCGTGTAGCGCTTCACATGGGTCAGCAGCATCGGCTCGATGCCGACGGCATAAGCGCCAAGCGACACCAGGCTGAAGGCCGAGCCGCCGACAAGGCGCAGGAAACCACGTCTGGTGATCATGGATCGGCCCAAGCCCCTTGGGATTCTATCAGGAAGCTGCCTTAAAGGGGGCAATTACGCCCTCAGCTAGGCCGAGGCGAGCAGATTCTGCGCAAACGGGCCGTTACGCGGCCAAACGGCGAACAAATATGCGTTACTCTTCCTGGAACAGGCTGATCTGCTGCTGGGCGATATCCTTGGGCGGGTCGAGCCCGAGATGGCGCCAGGCATTGGCAGTCAGAACGCGGCCGCGCGGCGTGCGCTGGATGAAGCCCTGCTGGATCAGATAGGGCTCGATGATGTCCTCGATCGCGTCTCGCGGCTCGGAGAGCCCGGCCGCGATCGTCTCGATGCCGACCGGTCCGCCGCCGAAATTGCGCGCGATCATCGACAGATAGCGGCGGTCGAGCGCGTCGAGGCCAAGCGCGTCGACCTCCAGCCTTGTCAGCGCCTCGTCGGCGATCTTCCTGTCGACATGGCCGTCCCCCGCGACGCTGGCGAAATCGCGCACCCGGCGCAGCAGCCGGCCGGCGATGCGCGGCGTGCCGCGCGCGCGGCGCGCGATCTCCAGCGCGCCATCGTCACCAAGCGGCATCGACAGGATGCGGGCGCCGCGCCGCACGATCTGCTCCAGCTCCTCGACCGTATAGAAATTGAGCCGGACGGGAATGCCGAAGCGATCGCGCAGCGGATTGGTCAGGAGCCCAAGCCGGGTCGTCGCCGCGACCAGCGTGAAACGGGCAAGGTCGATCTTGACCGAGCGCGCCGCCGGCCCCTCGCCGATGATCAGGTCGAGCTGGAAATCCTCCATCGCCGGATAGAGGATTTCCTCGACCGCCGGATTGAGCCGATGGATCTCGTCGATGAAGAGCACGTCGCGCTCCTCCAGATTGGTGAGCAGCGCCGCCAGATCGCCCGCCTTGGCGATAACCGGACCCGAGGTCGAGCGGAAATTGACGCCGAGCTCGCGCGCCATGATCTGCGCCAGCGTCGTCTTGCCGAGCCCCGGCGGACCGACGAACAGCACATGGTCGAGCGCCTCGCCGCGGCCCTTGGCGGCATCGACGAAGACCTTGAGATTGGCGCGCACCGCCGCCTGGCCGACGAACTCGTCGAGCGACTGCGGCCGCAAGGTCTGGTCGGCATCCTCACCGCGCTTGTCGGGGGCAATGAGGCGGGGCGAAAGGCTCATGCCGCCTTCCTTGCATAGGACCGACAACGGAACAAGCGCCGCCTCACCGCGCCAGTTCCTTAAGGCCGAAGCGGATCAGCTTGGACGCATCCGCGCCCTCGCCGGCCGATTTCAGCGCTGCCGCAACCGCGTTCGCCGCGATGTCGCGCGAATAGCCGAGATTGACCAGCGCCGAGACCGCATCCGTAATCGGTGCCGCCGCGACGCCTTCGCCGAGTTCCTGCTTGAAGCCGATCGTGCCGCTGGCCGCGCCCGCATAGGCAGGCGCCTTGGTGCGCAATTCGGTGACGATGCGCTCCGCCACCTTCTTGCCGACGCCTGGCGCTCTGGAGACCATGGCGATGTCGCGCAGCGCGATCGCATTGGCGAGGTCGGCCGGCGCCAGCGTCGACAGGATGGCCAGCGCCACCTTGGCACCGACGCCCTGCACATTGTTCATCAAAAGTCGGAACCACTCGCGCTCCAGCGCCGACTGAAAGCCGTAGAGCCGGATCATGTCCTCGCGCACATAGGTCTCGATGAACAGCACCACCGCCTCGCCGGGCGACGGCAGCGACGCCAGCGTGCGCGCCGAGCAATGCGCGACATAGCCGACGCCATGCACGTCGACGAGGCAGGAGTCCTCGTCGATCTCGTCCAGCGTGCCCTTGAGCTTGCCGATCATGATTGTCCCCTCACGCCAGCGCTGCCATCCGGTAGGCGACGCTTTGGCGGTGATGCGCATGGCAGATGGCGATGGCCAAAGCGTCGGCAGCATCGTCGGTGTCGAAGATCGCCTTCGGCATCAGCACCTTGACCATCATATGGATTTGCTTCTTCTCGCCGTGGCCGACGCCGATAACCGCCTTCTTGACGGCATTGGGGGCATATTCGGCGACCACCAGTCCGGCACGCGCCGGCACCAGCATGGCAATACCGCGCGCCTGGCCGAGCTTCAGCGTCGCCGTGGCGTCCTTATTGACGAACGTCTGCTCGACCGCTGCCTCATGCGGCATGGCTTGGTGCAGCACCTCGGCCAAACCGTCATGCAGCTGGCAGAGTCTTGTCGCCAACGACTCCTTTTCGTCGGACCTCACCGTGCCGGACGCGACGAAGCGCAGCGAATTGCCCACGCTGTCGATAATACCCCAACCGGTGCGCCTCAGCCCCGGATCGATGCCGATGATGCGAATCGCTTCCCCCATGCGCCAAGTCTAGCCGTGGCGGCAAGCGATGCCAGCGAAATGTGAACAAACCAGAAACAATCGCGATCTTAAGAACGCATTCGAAATCCCATCAGCTGGCGTTCACGGGCTGGCAGGTCCGAAATCCCGGACCTAATGCGTGTCGCGCAAAAGTGTGCAGCGGTTTTGCGACATGCATGGAAACAAAGCCTTTTAAAGCGCGTCGCCTGAATCCGCTTCAGCGCTACGCACTTTAGTTCGTCACGCGACGGATGGTTTTCGACAGCCGCGTGAGAAATGCCGGTCTCGACGACGCGACCAGCTTCCATGCCAGGACTGCATTTCCCATGCGCCGCGGCAGGAGCCCGATGCAGAGGAACCAGGCTGCCAGCGCAGCCCGCCGCCGCCAGGATGCGTTCATTTCCAGACTGGCGGCGGCGCCCGCTTTTGCCAGTCCCAGCCGGGAGTCGGTCGTGACCGGATGCCGGGGCTCGTCGACGCAAAGCGAGGCCAGTCGCTCTTCCAGATGAACCGGATCGCGAAGGCCGGCATCCGGCGGTACGGTCAGACCGATCTCGGCCGCCCGGTCGGACAAGGCTTCAAGGCGCCGGAAGTCATGCGCCACGCGCCAGCGCGCCCGCTCGGCAAGCTTTTCGGCAAAGACCGAATGGTTGGAGCCGTGGATGCGGTAGGCGCCAAGGCAGGTGTCGATGGATTTCACCTCCCCGTGCAGCGGCGCGAGCGTTGCGAGATAGCCATCGGCGCCTTGCCGGAAATCGCTTTCGGGCATGGGCATTATCGGGTCCAGCGCCTCACGGTCGAACGCCAGCCCGCTCGTCACCGTCGTACGGTAGCGCCCCTTGCGCAACAATTCCGGGACGACGTCGCCCGAGTCGAATGGCTGTTCCGGGGGTGGAAAGACATCCTTGATATGTTGGTCCTCATCGACGAGATGCAGTCTGAATTGCGCCTGGGCGACATCCGCGTCCCACTCGTCCAGGACCTCGGAGACGGCGTTCGGATAGAGATAATCGTCGGCGTCGAGGAAAAGAACGATCTCCCCGGTGCTCGCCTCGAACCCCGTATTGAACGCAGCGGCATGTCCGCCATTCCTGCGCCTGAGGCACGAGCGGATCTTGTCGCCGTAGGATTCGATGACGGCTACCGACGCGTCCGTCGATGCGTCGTCGACGACCACGACCTCGACATTTCGGTGGTCCTGTTCCAACGCGCTGTCGATGGCGCGTCCAAGAAACTGTTCGTAGTTATAATTGGGGATGATGATCGATACCGGGATGCGGTCCAATGGCGAATGCACGGGATCAAGCCTCGCAATCTGCTTTGGTCACAGTGACGGTGATTTTCTTGCAAAACCGGCTCAGGTCGACCCGGCTGCGGCGAACGGCTCCAACTAGGAGCCCATCGCTTCAAGACAAGGGCAATATTTCTCGCGAAGGCCGGCATGGCCTTCGATGCAACGACGGTTACCCGCGGTATCGAAGAGCAGTCGGGGTCGCAGGCGCTCGACTTGCGGCCACGATCGCGGCTCGCCAGATCGCGCCTCGATTGAACGATGTGGGTTCCCGCTTCCCGCGCGCCGCTATCGCGGCGTTTGTTGCAAACGCGGTTTCAGCCGCGCGCGAAAGCCGTATTCAAGAGACTGATCTGGTCGGAAACCGGGTTGGCCCGCCGGCTGGGGGCGTGCGTCTCGTTGATGACGCCGCCATAGATTTCCTCGTCCATGCGCCGCACCAGCGCCTGAAGGCGCAGCGAGCGCGTCACGAGGTCCAGAAAATCCTTGGGCAGCTCTTTCCAGCCGAGCGCCTCGTCATGCGCGGAGGCGGTGTCGAGTCGCACCTTGGATTTCTCCGAGGCCACCTGGTCGCGCGTCATCTCGCCGGAATTCGCCGCCCGCTGCAAAAGCAGCCAGGAGGCGACCTGCATGAGCCTTGTGGTCAGCCGCATCGACTCGGCCGCATAGAGTGTCGCCGCCGTGCGCGACAATTTCTTGGCTTCGAGCCTGCCCTTGCCATCGAGATATTCGGCGGCCTGCTCGACCAGCCCCATGCCTTCCTGGTAGAGCGGCTTGAAGGATTGGGAGAAAACCCGGCGCTCCGCCAATTTGATGGTCTTCGCGCTGCCCTTCGAAGGCTCGTTCATCGATACGCCCCTGCACTGCCGTCGGCCGATTCGGCAATCCTTGCCGACGCGGCCCGCACCCTAAATGACTGAGGCTTGAAAATGCGCTTCGATGCCCATGAAGGCAAGCGCATGTTTAACAAACGGTTAACGCCGGCCTCGTTCCAGCCATCCGCAAGCGGATGGCACCCGGCTTGCCGCCCGCGGACAAAAAAAGAGCCGCGGATAAGGCGGCTCTCAGGAGTTTAACAGGGAGGCGTCAAACAAAGTGGCTCCAACCACTCGGTAAGAATCCAGCAAAACTGGATGCGCATAGTAAACGCCCGTAAAGCTTAATGAACCCTTAACGCGGCGACGATTTTTTAAGCGACCGCGCTTTTCTGTGCCGGAACAGGACAGCCGGCCTCGCCGCCCGGGATCGCCCGAAACCGGATTTCGGATGCTGTCATCGCGGCCTTCGAAACATGTTGGCTGCCGCCGCGACATCGTTCCGAAACACGCGCCACGCAAAAGCCCGCTCCTCTGAGGCGGCGCGCAAATCCGCGCCGCTCAAAATCATGCGGGATATCCGGGAGCAGATCATGGATTGGTATTCGATCGTCAAATTCCTTCACATCGTTTCGGCCGTTTTGTGGGTCGGCGGCGGCTTCGTGCTGTTCCTGCTCGGCGTGCTGGCCGAGCGTGCCGGCAACATCGAGGACAAGCTGCAGGCTATGCGCGCCAGCGGGCAGCTCGGCGGCAAGTTCTTCGCGCCGATGTCGATGCTGACGCTGGTCTTTGGCCTCATCATGTGCGGCTTCTGGGTCGGCTTTACCGACCTGTGGATCGCCATCGGCCTCGTCGGCTATGCCACGACCTTCTCGATCGGCATGCTCGTCTTCAAGCCGACAGGCGAGCGCATGGGTGTCATGATCGCCGAGCAGGGCGTGACGCCGGCCGTTCTTGCCATCGGCCAGCGCATGATGAACTGGGCGCGCCTCGATTATGCGGTGATGCTGGTGATCATCGCCGACATGGTGCTGAAGCCCACTTTGCACGACATCGGCATTCTTGCCGGCATGGTCATGGTGGTTGCGCTGGGCGCCGCGCTCGCCTTCGGCGGTAGCCGCCAGATGGTGCCGAGCGCCGCCTGAATGCTCGTGGTGAGGTGGACTGATAGCCACCTCACCACAAGCCGGCGATACCATCCCACAGCAACTTGACGGCGACCACCGCGACGGTGGCGTAGGTGAACGGGTAGAAGATCTCCGGCCGCATGCGGCGCACCAACCACGCCCCGGCGACGGTGGAAAGCGGCGCCAGCGGCATCAGCACCGCCGACGCTGTGAGGTTGGTGGTGTCGAACTGGCCGAGCGCGAAATAGGGGATGAGCTTCAGCGCGTTGGTGGCGGCAAAGAAGATCGCCGCCGTGCCCGACAGCACTTTCGGATCGAGCCGGATCGGCAGCGCATAGACCTGGAAGGGCGGGCCGCCGACATGGGCGACGAAGCTGGTGAAACCGGCGACCGTGCCCCAGAAGGCGGCGGCAATGCGGTTCGGTTCCGCCGCATGGTCGGCACCATGGCGGAACTGCAGGTAGATCCAGCGCAGCACGAACACCAGCGCGACCGCGCCGACGATCAGCCGCACCATCTCCTGTGTGACCAAAGCCGCTGTCAGCCAGCCGAGCCCGATGCCGATGACGGCGCCAGGCATCATGTCGACCAGCATCTTGCGGTCGTAGACGCCCCACCAGGTCCACACGGAAACCACATCCATCAGGCACAGGATCGGCAGCAGGATGGCGGCCGCCTGAACCGGCGGGATGGTCAGCGCCATCAACGGCACGCCGACGAAACCGACGGCGCCGCCGAAGCCGCCTTTCGACAGGCCGACAAGGATCACCGCCGGAATGGCGGCGGCATAGAACCACGGGTCGCTGAGCAGGCCTGACATCGGCAAGGGAAGGTTGGAGAAGGCGGGAATTCAGCCATAGCGCAGAACAGCGCCGCCCGGATAGTCATTAATGCCGGCATCCGCTATTGCCGGCCTGATATCGACGACCTGCCGCACGGCCAAGGTTCGTCGTTCGGCCGGCTCGCTGTCTCGAGGTATGGAAATGAGCGCCATCAGCATTCGCAAGGCGCGCGAAGCGGACATTGCTGCGATCGTCGCGATGCTTGCCGACGACGCGCTCGGTCAGGCCCGCGAAGACGCCGGCCTGCCGCTGTCGCGGGCCTATCTGGACGCCTTCGCGGCGATAGACGGCGATCCGAACCAGGTCCTCGCGGTGATGACCGACGGCGACGACGTCATCGGCACGCTGCAGATCACCTTTATCGCCGGGCTGTCGCTGCGCGGTGCCCGGCGCGGCCTGATCGAGGCGGTGCGCGTCGCGGCGGAGCGGCGCGGCGAGGGCTTGGGACAGCGCCTCTTCGAATGGGCGATCGACAAATGCCGCGAGCGCGGCTGCCGCGTCGTCCAGCTGACGACCAACAAGAGCCGGATCGAGGCGCATCGCTTCTATGAGCGCCTTGGCTTCAAGGCCAGCCATATCGGCTACAAGCTGGAGCTTTAGCGCGGCTCAGCGTTTCACGGAAGCGCCGGCCCCCTCTAGCCTTTCGTATAGTCAGGCCCAAAACGCGTCGGCAGGCCGTCGGCGAGTTTCAACCAAGGGAGCTTTTTCTCGAAAGCGACATGTAGCGTAGGCACAAATTTTTCCGGCTCCGCCATCGCCGCCGCAAAGAAATGCATGACACCAGACATGTTCTTTGAGCGGAAGGAAAGCGGCGAGCCACAGTGATCGCAAAATGTTCTTTCCACGCCGGGAGAAGAGTTGAATACCTTCGGTGGCTTGCCCAGCCATCGCCATTGGCCGTCCAGGACGCCAATATAGGCGGTCATCGGCGCAGAACATTGCCGCCGACAACTTTCACAATGACAAACCACGCAGGCCTGTGCCGAGCCATCGACTTCAAAGGCAACAGCGCCACATAAGCAATGGCCACGCATGCGAAACCTCCTTGAGGCAGCGAGCACAGCTTAGTGCCGGGGGCGTGCGGGAGTCGCCAAGGAATGCGCCGAACTTGCGCCGGATCCCGACATTCGGCGCTGGCGAATGTGGCCGGGTGCGCGAGGTTAGCTTCAAGCTGAGTTCATCACCGCCGCGCCTGGACCAGCAGGAACATCGGCCGCTCGAGTTCCTCGGCCAGTTCCGGCCGGGCGGCGATCTGCGCGTCCGACGGGCAAAATTCCTCGACATGCCCGATGCTGAATCCGGCCTGGATCAGCAAATTGAGCGTCGTGCCGATGGTGCGGTGGTGTTTGACCACGCCCTTGGTGAACCAGTCTGTGGCACGCGGTCCCTCGACCAGATACCGGTCGACCGGCCATGTCTTCCTGCCCGCGGCATCGACGGACCAGCCCGGGTTGGTCGGCGCCATGTAGATCGGATGTTCCGTCGAGAAGACGAAGGTTCCGCCGGGAACCAGGGCCTGGTGGACGGTCGCGAACAAGCCTGCGGCATCGCCGACATAATGCAAGGCAAGCGAGCTGTAGGCGAGGTCGAAACGGGCCTTTGGCAGACTGAGCTCGTCGAGGTCGGCGCGCCGATAGGTGACGGCATCGTCGGAGCCGGCGGCGCGTGCCCGCGCAAGCATCTTTTCCGACAGGTCGAGGCCGAGGACTTCGCTCGCGCCATGCGAGCGCGCCCAGCGGCAGAACCAGCCGAACCCGCAACCGAGATCGACGATGCTCAGCCCATGGACGTCGGGCAACATGGCGCGCAGCGCCGGCCATTCGGGCGCGCCGTCCAGGCCCTCGACCGAGCGGCCGAGACGGCTATAGCCGTCGAAGAAATCCGGACGGTCGTAGATGTTTTGCGCCATGTGCCTTTCCTGCTTTTTGCCTGTATATCTAGCGGACCTCCCCTCGGCTTCCAACGCCATCCTCGGAACCCGAATGGGCGACGCAAGCCACAGCCGTGGTTAAGCATTTTGGCCCTGGCGCCGCGCGGCTGCTGTTCAAGCCGCCCCCTTTGCTCTATGCCGCAATGCAACCATCTTCGCCCGGCATAGGCGAAACCGGGATCGAAGGCCAATGAACGATTTAACTCCGCCCAACCGCTGCCGCATCGTGCTGATCGCGCCGCCGCTCGTGCCTGCCGAGCAGATCTGCGCGGCGTTCGAGGGGGGTGACGTCGCCTCGCTGATCCTGCCCGACAACGGCATGGACGACGCCTCCTTCCAGGCCTTCGCCGAAAGGATAGTGCCGATCGCTCAAAGTGCCGGCGTCGCCGTCATCATCGCCGGCGACAGCCGCATCGCCGGGCGCGTCCAGGCCGACGCCATCCATGTCGAAGTGAAGTCGGCGGAACTGGCCGAGACGATCGAGCGCCTGGCCGGCAAGATGATGGTCGGCGTCGGCGGCGCCAAGACGCGCGACGAGGCGCTGGAGCTCGGCGAGGAGCGGCCCGACTATATGTTCTTCGGCCGTTTCGGCTATGACAACAAGCCGGAGCCGCACCACCGCAACCTCACCCTCGGCAAATGGTGGGCGGAGATGATTTCGATCCCCTGCATCGTCATGGCCGGCTCCGAGCTTGCTTCCGTCGAGACGGTGGCCGCGACCGGCGCCGAGTTCGTGGCGCTGTCCAGCGCCGTCTTTGCCGACGGGCGTGACCCGCGGGCGGCGATCGCCGCCGCCAACGCCCTGCTCGATGAAACCGCGCCGCGTTTCGAGGACTGACATGCGCCTGCGTGTCCTTTCTCTGGTTGTCCTGGCCGCCTTGTTTGCGCAGGCCGCGATAGCGACAGAGACCGTCCCGCTGCCACAGCAGCGGCCGGATGCCGGCACTCCGGACTCCGGCACACCGAATACGGTCACGCCGAACGCGGCAACGCCGGATGCCGGCGAGCCGAATGCGAGCAGGTTCGGCACCGCCACGCACATCGACAAGCCGATCCAAAACACCTTGCCGCAACCGGCCACCATGACGCCGCCATCGGCCGACGCCGTCAATCCCGACCGCTTCGGCGCCAAGCAGCCGGATGCCGCCTACGGCGCCTTCCAGCGCGGGCTGTACAAGACCGCCTACAACCTCGCCATGGACCGGGCCAAGAACGGCGATCCGGCGGCCGAGACGCTGGTGGCCGAAATCCTGTCGCGCGGACTGGGCGTGCCGCTCAATCCGGCCGAGGCCGGCAAATGGTATGCGCTGGCCGCCGAACAGGGCGTGTCGGAGGCACAGTTCCAATATGCGCTGATGCTGCTCGACGGCCGTTATGTGAAGAAGGACGAAAAGGGCGCCTTCGCGCTGATGCAGGCCTCGGCCGAGGCCGGCAACCGGCTTGCGCAGTTCAATTTCGCCCAGTTGCTCGTCCAGCAGGATCCGGGCGATGACGGCCTGGTGAAGGCCGCCGTCTACTACGAGCGCGCCGCCGCCACCGGCCTTGCCGATGCGCAATATGCGATGGCGCAGCTCTACGCCAACGGCGTCGGCGGCAAGCCGCATGACGACGCCCAGGCGCGTCGTCTGCTGGCGCAAGCCGCGAGGCAGAACTACGACACCGCGCAGATCGACCTCGCCGCCTGGATGATTGAGGGACGCGGCGGCGGGCGCGACCTGAAATCGGGCTTTGCCTGGATGAAGCGGGCGGCGGAGGGCGGCAATGTCGCCGCCCAGAACCGCCTCGCCAAGCTCTATATGGGCGGCATCGGCACCGATCCGGACCTGATCCTTGCCGGCGCCTGGTACATCGTCGCCCGCCGCGCCGGCCTGGTCGACCCGCGGATGGACGATTTCCTGCAGGGCCTCGACGACGACCAGACCAAGCAGGCGCTGCAAAAGGCAAATCGCCTGCGTTGACGCATGGTGCCACGGACGCAATGTCCGGGCTCGGTTGGGTCCCCTCCCTTGCCTCCCTCCCTTGCTACTGCGTGCAATTTGTGGTCTTGGAGGCGCCAAAGCGCGACCCGCGCCAGAAAAATCTCATTCCGGATCAGTTCATCATGGCCAAGATCAGTGGCAACGAAATCCGTCCCGGCTATGTCATCGAGCACGATGGCGGGCTGTGGGTGGCGGTCAAGACCAACACCGTCAAGCCTGGCAAGGGCGGCGCCTACAATCAGGTCGAGCTGAAGAACCTGATCAACGGCACCAAGCTCAACGAGCGCTTCCGCTCGGCCGAGACCGTCGAGCAGATCCGACTCGATCTGAAGGATTTTTCGTTCCTCTACGAGCAGGGCGACGCCCTGGTCTTCATGGATACCGAAAGCTACGAGCAGCTCGAACTGGCCAAGGACTTCGTTGGCGAGCGCGCCGCCTTCCTGCAGGACGGCATGATGGTGACGGTGCAGCTTTACGAGGAGCGGCCGATCGGCATTTCGCTGCCCGACCAGGTGACGCTGACCATCACCGAGGCCGACCCGGTGGTTAGGGGCCAGACGGCCGCCTCCTCCTACAAGCCGGCGGTGCTGGAGAACGGCATCCGCGTGCTGGTGCCGCCCTTCATCTCGGCCGGCGAGCGCATCATCGTCGACACCAACGAAATCACCTACATGCGCCGCGCGGATTAACGGCAAAAAAGCAGGAAGAAAAAATGGCGCGTTCCGCTCTCCTCAACGTCATGGTCCAGGCCGCGATGAAGGCCGGCCGCTCGCTGTCGCGCGACTTCGGCGAGGTGCAGAACCTGCAGGTCTCGATGAAAGGCCCGGGCGACTATGTCAGCCAGGCCGACCGCAAGGCCGAAGAGATCGTCTTCACCGAGCTTTCCAAGGCGCGGCCGGGCTATGCGTTCCTGATGGAGGAACGCGGCGCGGTCGAAGGCGAGGACGCCCAGCACCGCTGGATCGTCGACCCGCTCGACGGCACCACCAACTTCCTGCACGGCATTCCGGTCTTCTCGGTGTCGATCGCGCTCGAGCGCCAGGGCCAGATCGTCGCCGGCGTCGTCTACAATCCGGCGATGGACGAACTCTACACGGCCGAGCGCGGCGGCGGCGCCTTCATGAACGACCGTCGGCTGCGCGTTGCCGGGCGCTCCAAGCTGACCGACGCGGTGATCGGCTGCGGCGTGCCGCATCTCGGCCGTGGCCAGCACGGCAATTTCCTGATCGAGCTGCGCAACGTCATGGCCGAAGTCTCCGGCGTACGCCGCCTTGGCTCCGCCGCGCTCGATCTCGCCTATGTCGCGGCCGGCCGCATGGACGGCTTCTGGGAAACCGGCCTGTCGTCCTGGGACATCGCCGCGGGCATCCTTCTGGTGCGC
Source organism: Mesorhizobium sp. B3-1-7 (assembly GCF_006439385.1). Classification (NCBI taxonomy): domain Bacteria; kingdom Pseudomonadati; phylum Pseudomonadota; class Alphaproteobacteria; order Hyphomicrobiales; family Phyllobacteriaceae; genus Mesorhizobium; species Mesorhizobium sp. B3-1-7. The sequence continues at coordinate 145,751 of NZ_VFTL01000006.1, read as the reverse complement.
GAAGCCGGCGGCTTCGTCTCCGATATGGATGGCGGACAGGACATGCTGGACAGCGGCGAGGTCGTCGCCGGCAATGAGGTCATCCAGCGCGCGCTTCTCAAGACCGTGAAGAAGCCGCTGTCGTCGCGCTGAGAGGCGGCGCACGCGAAGCGCCCTTACTGCGAAAGTCGGAATCGATTTTCGGGAAGGATCGTGTGCAAATCAAAGTGCTGCCGTGTCCTTTGCGCGTCGAAAGGACGCGCCGCTCCGCAGTCGCAAAACCGCAACCGAAACTTGAAATACTGGTCCGCGACTGCCCAGATCAAGGGACAGCAGGACCATTTTATGAACGATGTGCGGCCAGATACCCAGCTTGACATCCCCTTTGTGGGGCGCTGGCATTATTCGCGCGCCGAGATAATCGCCGACGGCATCGTGCATGCAGTGGGCATCGTGCTGGCGATCGCTGCCGGCTCGACTTTCCTGGCGCTTGCCGCTTTTCATTCCGGTCCAGGCGAATACACCGCAGCCGTCTTTTACGTGGTGTCGCTGCTCACCGTGCTGTCGGTTTCGCTCACTTACAATCTGTGGCCGGTCTCGTGGCCGGCGAAATGGATCCTGCGCCGCTTCGATCACGCGGCGATCTATCTCCTGATCGCCGCCACCTACACGCCCTTCCTCGCCCAACTCCACAACACGCCGCTGGCGCTGCCCATGATCGTCGTCGTGTGGAGCGCGGCAGCGGCCGGCATCGCCATCAAGATGTTCCTGCCCGGGCGCTACGACCGGCTGGCCATCGTCTTCTATCTCGCCATCGGCTGGAGCGGCGTGGTACTCGCCGGGCCGTTGGTCGAGACGCTGCCGACGACCTCGGTCGCGCTGCTCGTAGCCGGCGGCATCGTCTATTCCTGCGGCGTCGTCTTCTTCGCCTGGAAGGGCCTGCGCTTCCACAATGCCGTCTGGCACGGCTTCGTCGTCACCGGCGCCGGCCTGCATTTGGCCGCCATGGTCGACTGCTTGGTGGTCAACCGGTTCTAGGCCTGTGGCGCCGGCCTATCGGGCCATATTGCCAAGCGCCATTCAATTTGGTCACAATTCCGTTTAGAGTCGCGGCAATTCTGCGGCGGTGGCATCGGAAACGGGGCACGGATGGCTTTTCTCAGATCCTTCGGCAGGCGATCGGACGTCCTGGTCTATGATCCGCACAAGCTGTCGAGCCCGCAGGTCTTCCTGCTCACCATGGTGATCTTCCTGATCATCGTCGCTTTCATCGCCGCCATCCTCACCCGCCAGATCTCGACCGCCTTCTCCTCTAATCCGGGCCTCAACGGACTGATCGTCGGCGTGCTTGTGGTGGGCATCCTGCTCGCTTTTGCCCAGGTCGGGCGGCTGTTCCGCGAGGTGCGCTGGGTCAATTCCTTCCGCGCCGGCTCCGAAACCACCGAGCCGGTGCTGTTGGCGCCGATGAAGGCGATGATCGGCCGCTCGTCGACGATCGCGTTTTCGACCTCCTCGATGCGCACGATGCTGGATTCCATCGCCACCCGCCTCGACGAGAGCCGCGACACCTCGCGCTATCTGGTCGGCCTGCTTGTGTTCCTCGGCCTGCTCGGCACCTTCTGGGGCCTGCTCAACACCATCGCCTCGATCCGCGAGACGATCGAGGCGCTGGACCCGGGCACCGGCGATGCCGCCGCCGTGCTCGACGCGCTCAAGCAGGGCCTGTCGGCGCCGCTCGCCGGCATGGGCACCGCGTTCTCGTCCTCGCTGTTCGGCCTTTCCGGCTCGCTTGTGCTCGGCTTCCTCGACCTGCAGGCCGGCCGCGCCCAGACCCGCTTCTACACCGAGCTCGAAAACTGGCTATCTTCGGTCACCGATCTGTCATCGGACATCGTCGTGTCCGAGACGTCGAAAACAGCCGAATCCTCCGAGGACATCCGCCTGCTGTCGGAGCGGCTGCGCAGCCTGCAGGAGAATGGCGGCGGCTCCAATCCGCGCGTCGCCACCGCCATGGCCAATCTTGCCGACGGCATCTCGGGGCTGGTGAAGAACATGCGCTCCGAGCAGCAGATCATGCGCGACTGGGTCGAAGCCCAGTCCGACGAGCAGAAGGCCATGCGCAACACGCTGGAAAAAATCGCCGACGCGCTGAAGAAGCAAGGGGTCCACTGACGTGGCGCTGGCAAGACGGCGCGCCGACCGCCGCATCGACTACTGGCCGGGCTTCGTCGATGCCTTGTCGACGCTGCTCTTGGCGATCATGTTCCTGCTCACCGTCTTCGTGCTGGCGCAGTTCCTGCTCAGCCGCGAGATCTCCGGCAAGGACACGGTGCTCAACCGCCTCAACTCGCAAATCAACGAGCTGACCCAGCTGCTCGCGCTGGAACGCACGAACAGCCAGGACAAGGAGGATTCGCTCGCCAACCTGCAGGCATCGCTGTCGGCGGCGCAGGCTGAAAAGAGCCGCCTCGAGCAATTGCTGGCGCAGGGCGCCGGCGCCGGCGACGCGGCCAGCAAGCGCGCCGACCAGCTGTCCGGCGAACTCGGCAACCAGCGCCAGATCAGCCAGCAGGCGCTGAGCCAGGTCGAGATCCTCAACCAGCAGATCGCCGCTCTTCGCAAGCAGATCGGCGCGCTGGAAGACGCGCTCAACGTCTCCGAGCAGCGCGACCGCGTCTCCAACACCAAGATCGCCGATCTGGGCCGCCGCCTGAACGTCGCGCTGGCGCAGCGCGTCCAGGAACTCAACCGCTACCGTTCCGATTTCTTCGGCCGGCTGCGCGAGATCCTCGCCGACCGCGAGAACATCCGCATTGTCGGCGACCGCTTCGTCTTCCAGTCGGAGGTGCTGTTTCCGACCGGCTCCGACGTGATCAACGACGCCGGCAAGGTCGAGATGAAGAAGCTCGCCGACGCCATCATCGAATTGCAGAAGGAAATCCCGCCCGAGATCAGCTGGGTGCTGCGCGTCGACGGCCACACCGACAACCAGCCGCTCTCCGGCACCGGCCGCTACCGCGACAACTGGGAATTGTCGACCGCGCGCGCGACGTCCGTCGTGAAGTTCCTGATCGAGAACGGCGTGCCGGCCAACCGGCTGGTGGCCGCCGGCTTCGGCGAATTCCAGCCGCTCGACCCGGCCGACACCGACGAGGCGCGCAGCAAGAACCGCCGCATTGAACTGAAGCTCACCGAACGGTGATTTGAAGCATGTCTCCCGAAAGCGGGAACCGGTTTCGGGACAAAGACATGCGTAGAATCAAAACCCTAAAGCGTACGGAGCGGATCTGAAAGATCGCGACGCGCTTTAGGATCACGCAAAGTCACGGGAAGTTGTTTGTCGGCTGAATACTTAGCGCGCCAAGTTCCGGCGGCAAGGCCTGAAAACATTATCTTTTTTTAATTACACATCGCGAATCGACGCACCTAACTTGCCGCGCAGGGCCGGGGTCCCGCCGGCGATGCCTCCCATCGCGACGCGACGGAACCGGACGGCCCGGAAGGTCGGAAGGCGACGCGGCGCGGCCGCTCCCTTCCTGGTAGAAGGATGCGCCGCCATGCGCGCTTCAACATCTCTCAAGACTGCAATCCTCGCTGCGGTTCTGATCGCGGCCCCGCTCGCCGGCGCCTATGCGGCCGGGCACCACAAGGGACTTCTCGATGCGACCCCTCCAGCCAATTTCATCGGCCCGCGTGTGACCAGCCTGATCGATCAGATCCAGGGCGTGGATCAGGGCATCACCGATGCCCGGCAGGCAAACAACATTTCGGCTTCGGAAGCGCACCGACTGCACATGCGCGCCGCGCATATCAGCCAGGCCGCGGAGCATGTCGCGGCCTCGGATCACGGCAGGATACCGTCCGCGCAATATCATGAGATGCTGCGGCGCCTCGACAATGTCGACCAGAGGCTGATGAACGACACCGGCAGCGGCTTCATGGTGGGCGACGGCGACGGCGGTGGCAATTACCCGAACGGCTGAAGCGGTTCGCCATTTCAAGGAGACGGCCGGCACACAGGAAGGGACCAACTGGCGCCCGCGGGACCTGGCCCCGAGGGCGTCCTTTTTGGATCGCGTCCTGCTTCGATTACACGCCGAGCCAAAGCGCGATGATGGCGAGCACCGCCGGCACAGTCTGGATGAAGAGTGTCTTGCGGCCGACGGTCGCCGCGCCGTAGAGGCCGGCAATAGCGACGCAGATGAGGAAGAACATCTTGATCTGGAATCCGCCGGCGCCGAGATAGAGTCCCCAGATCAGGCCGGCGGCGAGAAAGCCGTTATAGAGCCCCTGATTTGCGGCAAGCACCTTCGAGGCGCTGGCGAATTCCGTCGTCAGCTTGAACGCCTTGTGGCCGCGCGGCGTGTCCCACAACACCACCTCAAGGTAGACGATATAGCAGTGGATCAGCGCCACCAGCCCGACCAGGATATTGCCGATCATTGTTCCCCACCGCTCGTTCGGACAAGCATTGACCACACGTCGACGCCGCCGCGCGAGATAGGTTGACCCCGGCCTCGCCGAGCAGGGTTGCCAAGCTTCGCGCCTTGGTATCTTTTTCGCGCCAGCCCATTTGCAGCCGGAACCCGCCATGTCCTTCCAGAAACTCGACCAACTCGGCCACAAGCTCGAAGCGCTGGAGCATGCTTTAGCCATCCTCGGCGCCGACGAGGCGACACATATGGCGGTCGGCGGCGGCGAGAAGCGCGCCGAGGCGATGTCCTCGCTTGCCGGCATGCTGCACGCCCAGGCGACCGCGCCGGAGATCGGTGACTGGATCGCGGCCGCCGAAGCCGAGCCGCTGAGCGAAGAGCAGCAGGCGGCGGTCAGGGAGTTGCGCCGCCAATACACCAACCTCACCTGCCTGCCTGTCGAATTCGTCGAGCGCCAGACGGTGGCGCGCATGCGTTCCGAACAACTCTGGCGCGACCTGCGCGCCAAGAACGACTGGGCCGGCTTCCTGCCGGCGCTGGAAGGCGTCGTGACCCTGGTGCGAGAGGAAGCGGCGCTGCGCGCCGACGCCCTCGGCCTCGCCCCCTATGATGCGCTGATGGAGCAGTATGATCCCGGCAACCGCGCCGCCGACATCACGCCGGTGTTTGCCGAGCTGAAGGCCTTTCTCAAGGATTTCCTGCCGCGTGCGCTGGCCATGCAGGAAGCACGGCTGGCAAAACATCCGTTGAAGCCGCTGTCGGGCACCTATGCCGTCGACCGCCAGCGCGAGCTCGGCCTTGCCATGATGGCGGCCGTCGGCTTCGACCTCACCCATGGCTCGCTGTCGGTGTCGCACCATCCCTTCTGCGGCGGCGTGCCGACCGACGTGCGCATCACCACCCGCTACAAGACCTCCGACTTCCTGTCGGCGCTGATGGGCGTGCTGCACGAGACCGGCCACGCGCTTTACGAGCAGAACCTGCCGAAAGCCTGGTCGCATTGGCCGCTCGGCAAGGCGCGCGGCATGGCCGTGCATGAGAGCCAGAGCCTGTTCGTCGAAAAGCAGATCGGCCGCAACCCGGCGTTCTGGCGCTGGGCGTTGCCGGTGGTCGAAAAACACCTCGGCGAAGCCTGGTCGCTCGACGACATCCTGCCGCATGTCCACCATGTCGAGCGCGGCCTGATCCGCGTCGACGCCGACGAGGTCACCTATCCGCTGCATGTCATCCTGCGCTACGAGCTCGAGCAGGAGCTTGTGACCGGCCGGCTGGAGGTCGCCGACCTGCCGGAGGCATGGGACGCCAAGATGCGCGACTATCTCGGCCTCTCGACCATCGACAACCCGGCCGACGGGCCGATGCAAGACGTGCATTGGCCGGGCGCCGCCTTCGGTTATTTCCCCTCCTACACGCTAGGCGCCATGATGGCGGCGCAGCAATGGGCGGCCTTGACCAGGGAGCATCCGTCCGCCGACGAGGACCTCGCCAAGGGCGATTTCAGCGCCGTCAACGAGTGGCGTCGCGCAAAGATCTGGTCGCAGGGCTCGCGCTGGTCGACGCCGGACCTGCTCGAGCGCGCCACCGGCGAGAAGCTCAACGCCGCTTATTTCACCGAGCACCTGCGCAGACGCTACGGAACTGCATAAGTCGGCGGGTCGTTACCACGTCAGAGAACTAGAATGAGCTCATCGCCCATTTGCGTACGATTTCGTGCTGCTATATCTTATGACCACGAGGTGCGCAGATGAACGCTTCAGGTCCTAAGGAACGCGCTACGTTTTCTATCGACAGCGCGGTCAAGGAGACGCTCGAGAACCAAGTTCCGAAAAACAAGCGATCCCGTTTCGTCGAGGAGGCAATCGCAAAGGCATTGAAAGATGCCGCAAAGGAGCGTGCTTTAAAGATGATCCGGGAATTGAAACCGGGCTCGACAGGCGGCGAAAGCTCGACCGACGTGCTGCGTAGAATTCGCCAGGAGATGGACGGCCGACCAGAGGACATCCTCGAAGGCCGGAAAAAGTGATTATTGTCGACGCGTCGATTTTCATCAAACTCTTTCGGGACGAGGATGGTAGCGAACAGGCGCGAAACCTGTTCGCAAAAACATCGCAGACGGTCGCGCCATGGCCGCCCCCAGCATCTTACTTTACGAGTCACTATCTTCCGCGCTTCACTATGAGCAATCCTTCGTTATGGTCGCAACGCTGATCGCCGGGCTGCGGGAAGGCGGTTTCCACCTTTTGGAACCGGACATGGGCGAGCTGGCCAAAACGCAGGAAATCGCGACGCAGCTGAGCCCTGCCGGCGGCTATCCAACGCTCAACGACTGCGTTTACCACGCCATGGCAATCAATCGCGCCGCAACATTGGTGACAGCCGACCAGCGCCATTTTGCCAAAACGAAACATTTAGGCAGCATTGTGCTTCTCGCCGATTGGCGAGCGCCCTAAGATTGCTCTACTCCGCCGCGCCCTTGAAGGCGCTGGCTCCGGTCTCGAACTGGAGCTTCGCGAGCCGCGCATAGGTGCCGCCCTTGGCCACCAGGCTCTGATGCGTGCCTTCCTCGACGATGCGCCCGCCGTCCATGACCAGGATGCGGTCGGCCTTCAGCACCGTCGCCAGCCGGTGCGCGATGACGATGGTGGTGCGGCCGCGCATCAGCCGCTCCAGCGCCCTTTGCACCAGCGTCTCGCTCTCGGCGTCAAGCGCCGAGGTCGCTTCGTCGAGCAGGAGGATCGGCGCGTCGCGCAGGATGGCGCGGGCGATCGCGATGCGCTGGCGCTGCCCGCCGGACAGCGTCACGCCGCGCTCGCCGACCTGGCTGTCATAGCCCTTGTCGAGCCTGGCGATGAATTCGTCGGCAAGCGCCGCCTTCGCCGCGGCCTCGATCTCGGCGTCGCTGGCGCCCTGCCTGCCGAAGCCGATATTGTCGCGAACGCTCGCGGCGAAGATGGTGACGTCCTGCGGCACGATCGCGATCCGCTGCCGGACAGCCGCCGGATCGGCCTCGCGCACGTCGACGCCGTCGAGGACGACGCGGCCGCTCTCGGGATCGTAGAAGCGCAGGATCAGCGAGAAGACGGTGCTTTTTCCGGCGCCCGAAGGCCCGACGATCGCCACCGTCTCGCCGGGCTTCACCTGGAAGCTCAGGCCATGCACGGCGGCACGGTCCGGCCGCGCCGGATAAGAGAAGGAGACGTCGTCGAAGCTGATCGCGCCCTTGGCCGTGGCCGGCAACGGAACGGGGTCGGCAGGCCGCTGGATCGCCGGCGTCTCGGCCAGGATCTCGGTCAGCCGCTCTGCGGCGCCCGCCGCCTGCGACAGCTCGCTCCATACCTCCGACAACGCGCCGAGCGCGCCGGCGGCAAACACCGAATAGAGCAGGAACTGGCCGAGCGTGCCGGCCGACAGCGTACCGGCAAGCACGTCGCGCGAGCCGAACCACAGCACCGCGACCACCGAGGAAAAGATCATGAAGATGGCAAAGAAGGTCAGGAACGAGCGCGCGAACACCGAGGCCCGCGCCGCCTCGAAGGCAGCATCGACGGCGCCAGCGAAGCGGCCGGTCACCAGCTTCTCGTTGGTGAAGGCCTGCAGCGTGCGCACCGCGCCGATCTGCTCGCTGGCATAGGCGGTGGCCTCGGCGAGCGTGTCCTGCGCTTGCCGGGACTTGCGGCGCACCGAACGGCCGAAGGCGACGAGCGGCAGCACGATCACCGGAATGGCCGCGATCACCAGGCCGGAGAGTTTCGGGCTGGTGACGACCATCATCGCCACCGCGCCGAGGCCGAGGATGACGTTGCGCAGCGCGACCGAGGCGGTGGCGCCGACCGCCGACTTCACCTGCGTGGTGTCGGCGGCAAGCCGCGACACGATCTCGCCCGAATGCGAACGATCGAAAAACGCCGGCGACAGCGTCGTGACATGGGAGAAAACGTCGCGGCGGATGTCGGCGACGACCCGTTCGCCGAGCGTGATAACGAAATAGTAGCGGCTGGCCGAAGCGGCCGCGAGCAGCGCGGCCATCAGAACCAGTGCCGCGAAATACTCCGCGATGAAGGTGGAGCCCGCGGCCTGGAAACCGTGGTCGATCATGCGCCGCACAGCCATCGGCAAGGCAAGCGTCGTCACTGCCGCCACGATCAGCGAGATGATGGCGCCGATGGCGAGCTTCCGGTAGCGGGTGATATAGGGAAAAAGGCTGCGGAGCGGCCGGACCGAGCGTCTGCGCTCGCTTGCGCTGCCACCGATTTCCGCCATGAGCGTTTCCTCTGGCCGCTTGCCGGCACCGCGCTTCAATATGCGCTCGCCGCGGCCTTGTGAATCAATTCCGGCTGATGTATAGGCTCGCCGACCGTTTTAGAAGCCGTGGCTTTTCATTAGCTGCGGCTTCGAGTTTAAAAAAGGGGCGCATCGACGCAGGCCTTTAGGCCCGTCAGCAGCGCCGGCAGCCAGGAAACACGACAATGAAGGCCGATATCCATCCCGACTACCACACCATCAAGGTCGTCATGACCGATGGCACCGAATACCAGACCCGTTCGACCTGGGGCAAGGAAGGCGACACGATGAACCTCGACATCGACCCGACCACGCACCCGGCCTGGACCGGCGGCCAGCAGACCCTGCTCGACCGCGGCGGCCGCCTGTCGAAGTTCAAGAAGCGTTTCGAAGGCTTCGGCCTCTAAGCCGGACACATCAGCAGACTTTGAAAACCCGCCTTCGAGGCGGGTTTTTTGTTGGCCGCATTTCTTCCTTCTCCCCGTTCTACGGGGAGAAGGTGCCCGAAAGGCGGATGAGGGGCAGCGCTAGCCTCGGCGATTGGCCGGCCAAGGTGCGAGAAATTCAGAATTCGATGACAGTGCGCTTTTTCGACGACGCCAACGTCATAGGTGTGCGCCGCCCCTCACCTGCCTGCCGGCATCCTTCCTCGTATAGAGACGGGAGAGAGACGCTCCCGCCGTCGTCTTCGCAAATCGCCTTAGCCGCCGCTACTCCCCCACAAACTCCCTAAGCGCCATGCGCTTGTAGGCCGCGACAAGCCTGTCGCCCTCCTCGCGGTCGACGGAGATCGCCAGCCGCACCGCGGCCTCGCCCATCTGCCAGACGAGGAACGCCGTCGTTTCCAGTTCCACTGGATCGGCATGGGGACGCAGCCGCTTCAGCACCGCGACCAAAAATTCGGCATTGGCCCGGCTGTCGGCGAGTTCCAGTTCGCGCAACGCCTTGTCGGCCTGCGTACCCGACCAGATGTCGCGCATCACCGGCTCGGCCAGGAACAACTGGTAGTAGATGTCCACCAGCTCCGAAAACGCCCGTTTCATTCCCTCGGCATCGCGGACATCCTTGAGCGCCGTCGCAATGCAGGCCTGGCTTTCGGCGGTGTAGCGCTCGGCAAGCGCCCAGACGATCGCCCGCTTGTCCGGGAAGAACTGGTAGAGCGAGCCGATCGACACCCCAGCCCTTTCCGCCACCTCGCCCATGCGCATGGCATCGCTGCCTTGCTCGGCAATCAGCGCCGAGGCGGCCGCGAGCATGCGCTCGACCCGCTCGCGGCTGCGCTGCTGCGTAGGCGACCGGCGCGGCGAAGCAATGGCCGCCTGGTCCGGCTTGGCGGTAACTTTTTCATCCATGGTTCTGTCCGGGGGATTTCTCGAAAACTGGCTTGACTCACAAAATACGAGGGTTTATCACGTTTTGCAAATATGAGGATTACTCGCCTTTCGGAATCGAGCAAAACCCGGCGTCTGGAGCAACTAAGATGATGAAACTTCTTCCCACCCTCACCTTCATCGCCGCGATCGGCTCGGGCGTCGTCGGCGGCGTCTTCTTTGCCTTCTCGAATTTCGTCATGGCGGCCCTTGCCCGACTGTCCGTCCCGAGCGGCATCGCCGCGATGAATTCGATCAACATCACGGTGATCACCCCGACCTTCATGACGGCGCTGTTCGGCACCGGCCTCATCTGCCTGGTGCTGATTGCCGGCGTTTTCTTCGGCTGGAGCCAGTCGGGCTCCTACTGGCTGCTTGCCGGCGCGATGCTCTATTTCGTCGGCAATCCGATCGTAACCATGATCTTCAACGTGCCGCTCAACGACGCACTCGCCGCCGTCGATCCTGCGAGCGCCAACGGCGCCGCCGTATGGGCGAACCATCTGAATGAGTGGGTGATGTGGAATCACGTCCGCACCATCACCGCCATCGCGGCAATGGCCTGCTTCATCATGGCATTGACCTGAAGACGGCAACCCGCGAATGCAAAAGGCTCCGGCTCAGGCGGAGTCTTTTTTATGATCCTTGCGATCGGCGTGGCCGAGGTCACGCTCTGGGTCGATGACGTCGCGGACCAGCTGCTTCAGCTTCGCCGCATCCGGAAAACCGCCGTCGCGCTTGCGCTCCCAGATGAGCACGTCGTTGCAGGAAACGGTGAAAATGCCGCCGGTGCCTGGCACCAGCATCACCTCGCCGAGATCGGTGCCGAAGGTCGAAAGCAGTTCCTGCGCCATCCAGCCGGCACGCAACAGCCAGTGGCATTGCGTGCAGTAGGTGATGCGGATGGTGGGAAGCGGCTTCTCGCTCATGGTGACTTGGCTCAGGCCGCGCTGAGCTTGGCCATGGTTTCGTCGTCGACCTCGAAATTGGCGTAGACGCTCTGCACGTCGTCGTCGTCCTCGAGGGTGGCGACCAGCTTCATCAGCGATTGCGCCCGCTCTTCGTCGACCGGAACGTTGTTCTGCGGCTGCCAGATCGGCTTTACCGATTCCGCTTCGCCGAGCGCGGCTTCCAGCGCCTTGGACACGTCGCCGAGGTTTTCGAAGGCGCAATAGATGGTGTGGCCTTCCTCGTCGGACTCGACGTCATCCGCGCCGGCTTCGATCGCCGCTTCCATGACCTTGTCGGCGCTGCCGGCCGAGGCCGGATAGTAGATCTCGCCGACGCGGTTCCACATGAACGACACCGAGCCGGTTTCGCCGAGCGCTCCGCCGGCCTTGGTGAAGGCGGCGCGCACATTGGAGGCCGAGCGGTTGCGGTTGTCGGTCAGCGCCTCGACGATCAGCGCGACGCCGCCGGGACCGTAACCTTCATAACGCACCGCCTCGTAGTTTTCGGCATCGCCCATCGACGCCTTGTTGATGGCGCGCTGGATGTTGTCCTTCGGCATCGACACCGCCTTGGCGTTCTGCACGGCGAGGCGAAGCCGCGGATTCATCGATACATCGGGCGTCCCGCTCTTGGCGGCGACGGTGATTTCACGCGCCAGCTTGGAAAACATTTTCGACCGCACCGCGTCCTGGCGGCCCTTGCGGTGCATGATGTTCTTGAACTGCGAATGGCCAGCCATGGCACCCCTGTCGTGTTCGGCTAGAGCATCTCGAAGCGGGGTGTCATCACCTCGTCTTCGGCAAAATGCTCGAAGTCAATCTTTCAGAACGTCCCGGACATGCCTGCGAAGGCACGCGGCGCTCTTTGTCGGAATGGCCGGCTTATAGATAAATCGGCTCAATTCGTCCAGCCGCGCCGTCACTCCAACGTTGAACCGGCCCGCTCACCCCTCCAGATCGGACTTCAACCGGTCGAGAATGCTGATGGCGTGACCGGCATACTGGCTGATCCAGCGGTCGTGGATCTGCTTGATCGGCAGCGCATTGAGATGGTTCCAGCGCTCGCGCCCCTCACGCTTGGCAACGATCAGGTCGGCCTCCTCGAGGACTTTCAGGTGCATCATCACCGTGCAACGGTCCATGTCCGGAAAAGCCCCGCATAGCGCGCCGGTGGTCTGCGGCTGGTCCTTCAGCCGATCCAGCAATTCGCGCCGGCGCGAATGCGCCAAGGCCTTGAAAACATGATCGTCCACGGTTTCGCTTGACATGTTATGTTTATATAACATATCGTTTTGGCAAGCAAGGAAGGAGCTGTGGATATGTCGCTTGGATTCAGGATTTCCGGACGCATCGGCAAACCCGTCGCCGAGGTCTTCGACGCCGTCGTCAACCCGACGAAGCTCAGCGGTTATTTCACCACCATTGGCGGCGCTTCCGCTCCGCTTGTCGCCGGCACCACCGTCACCTGGTGGAAGATGGTGCCGGTGGAGGTCGACGAAGTGACGAAGGACAAGCGCATCGTGCTGCGCTGGGACGCCACCGATACCGACGGCAAACCCGCCTACAAGACCCGCATCGAGATGAATTTCGAGCCGCTGGAGGACGGCGGCACCTTCGTCACCATCGCCGAGCAAGGCTGGCGCGAAGGCGAGGTCGGCCTGAAGAAGTCCTACCTCAACTGCGAGGGCTGGTCGCAGATGCTCGCCTGCATGAAGGCCTATCTCGAATACGGCATCAATCTGCGCGACGGCTACTACCGCAGCGAGATGAGGGGCGAGCCGGCCAACGAGACCAACATCTGAGCCTGCGTCAAGTCCCGATATCCCGCAGCAGGAGGTCGCCCCGATGACGAAAGCAACACCATTCCTGATGTTTGAGGGAAACGGCGAGGAGGCCATGACCCTCTATTGCGGGACCATTCCCGATAGCCGTGTCCTCGACATCGCGCGCTACGGTTCGGGTGAGGATGGGGCGGAGGGAACGCTCAAGCTGGCGCGCGCTTTGGTCGGCGGCGTCGAGATCAGGATCTACAACAGCCCCGTCCATCACGCCTTCACTTTCACGCCGTCCTTCTCCTTCTTTGTCGACTGTTCTTCCGGGCAGGAACTGGAGCGGATCGTCGGCGTTCTTTCCAAGGATGGTGGATTTCTGATGCCACCAGGCAATTACGGCTTCAGCCAGCGTTTCGCCTGGCTCAACGACCGGTTCGGCGTCTCCTGGCAGATCAACTTGTCCTGACATCGAGGAGGGTACTGTGGAATTGAAGCGCGCCCCCACCGCCGAAACCGCCATGCTGATCCGGCGGCCGGTCGCCGACGTCTTCGAGGCGATTGTCGATCCGGCGATCACCACGAAATTCTGGTTCACGCATTCGAGCGGCCGACTGGACGAAGGCAAGACGGTCGAGTGGGAGTGGCGCATGTACGGGGTCTCGACCAGGGTCGAGGTCAGCGAGATCGTCCCCAACGAGAAGATCGTCATGCAATGGAGCGATCCGCCGACCACCGTCGTCTGGACCTTCACCAAAATGCCCGATGAGGCGACCTTCCTCGAGGTCCGCAATTTCGGCTTCGCCGGCTCCGCCGACGAGCAGGTCAAGCAGGCAATCGACTCGACCGGCGGCTTCTCTCTGGTGCTCGCCGGCGCCAAGGCATGGCTGGAACAGGGCCTGACGCTCGGCCTGATCGGCGACCGTCACCCGAAGGGCATTTCGGCCTAATGCCCCTCGCCCGACCTCTGCTTCTTGCGATGCCGTGCCAGCATGTTGAGGCCCTCGACCAGGGCTGAAAAACCCATGGCGGCGTAGATGTAGCCCTTGGGCACATGGTAGCCCATGCCGTCGGCGATCAGCGTCATGCCGATCATCAACAGGAAGCCCAGCGCCAGCATGACGATAGAGGGGTTCTTGGCGATGAAATTGGCGAGCGGCGTCGCCGCCAGCATCATCACGCTCACCGCCACGATCACCGCGATATACATGATGGCGATCTCGTCGGTCATGCCGACGGCGGTGATGATGGAATCGATCGAGAAGACGAGGTCGAGCAGCAGGATCTGGAAGATCGCGCCGGCAAGGCTCATCTGCAGCGTGCCCACCATCGTATCCTGATGGTCCTGCGGGTCGACCGTGTGATGGATCTCCTTGGTCGCCTTCCAGACCAGGAACAGGCCGCCGGCGATCAGGATCAGGTCGCGCCAGGAAAAGCCGTGGCCGAAGGCTGTGAACACCGGCGCCGTCAGCTGCACGATGATCGAGATGGTGGCGAGCAGGACGAGGCGCATGATCAGCGCCGCCGAGATGCCGAGCCGGCGCGCGCGGGCGCGCTGCGCTTCCGGAAGCTTGTTGGTCAGGATCGAGATAAAGATCAGATTGTCGATGCCGAGCACGACCTCGAGCACCACCAGGGTCAAAAGCGCGACCCATGCGGTCGGATCGGAAACAAAGTGAAAGTGCGGCGCCAGAAATTCGACAAGCTGCATGGAGGTCGTCCCCTCTACGATCTAGAGCAGTGTTGCCGGCAATTAGGTACTCTGCGCACCTATATCAATGTCACGGCCAGAAGGACGGCGCCGTTTCTTCCAGCCGCGGCCCGCGACGAAACGGCGCGATTTTTTCGGCAAGCCCGGTGCGGTCGGAAATATCGACGCCGACGCCGCAGAGCGTCGCAGGCCCGGATGCCGCCTCGAAACGGCCCTTCGGCACCTTGGAAAGAAACCGGTTGAGCGGTTCTTCCTTGTCCATGCCGAGCGAGGAATCGTAATCGCCGCACATGCCGGCGTCCGAAATATAGGCGGTGCCGCCATTGAGGATCTGATGGTCGGCGGTCGGCTGATGCGTATGCGTGCCGACCACGAGGCTGGCGCGGCCGTCGACGAAATGCGCGAAGCACATTTTCTCCGAGGTCGCCTCTGCGTGGAAATCGACGATGACCGCATCGGCCTGCTCGCCAAGCGGACAGGCGGCCAGCTCGCGCTCGCCGGCCTGGAACGGGTCGTCGAGCTCCGGGTGCATGAAGACGCGGCCCATGATGTTGGCGACCAGCACGCGCGCGCCATTGCGGGCGATGTAGACGCCCGAGCCGCGCCCCGGCGTGCCCTTGGGAAAATTCGAAGGCCGCAGGAAGCGCTCCTCGCGCGGCGCGAAGATCAGCGCGTCGCGCTGGTCCCAGACATGGTTGCCGGTGGTGACGACATCCGCGCCCGCCGCGAGCGTCTCGCGAAAGATTTCTTCGGTTATGCCGAAGCCGCCGGCGGCGTTCTCGCCATTGACGATGACGAAATCGAGCTTGAAGTCGGAAATCAGCCCCGGCAGCTGTTCCCAAACCGCCGTGCGTCCCGTCTTGCCAACCATGTCGCCGAGGAAGAGGAGTCTCATAGCCACTTCTATCCAGAGCTGTGGACGCTAGGCAAGCGGCACCGAGGTCCTAACGCCGTCCAAAAGTGGCGCGTTGCTGTTCGGTCGGCGTTGCGCTCGCGCCCGAGACGCGGGTAGCCGAGGGGATCGGCAAGGCCGGCGGTGCGTTCCGTCCTCGCAACCAGAAGAACCAGAGATAGAAAGCGGCGAACCCGCCGGTGACGGCAAGCAGCAGCAGCCCGCCGCGCCATCCCTTCATCGCGCCCGTATCAAGGTTCGCTGGATCGGCGGGATCGTAGTAGAATTCCATCTGGTCGCCCTTGGCTGCCTTGTAGAGGCCGATGTCCTTGCCCTTGCCGGACCATGTCATCGGCGCATCATTGGCGACGTAAGCCAAGGCGACATTGATGCCGTCCGTTTTGAGGCCGTTCGCCTGCATTTCGCTGTAAGGACTGACATCCGTTACGGTGGCGACCGTCCGCTGCCAGGCGGACTGGTGGTGCAGGGCAGTTGCTATGATGTGCAATGCCATCAAAAATAGTATCGCCGAGATCAACGCGAACGGCATCAGCAAATAGCGCGCAAGAATAAACACCACGACTCCGTCGAGCTGGACTATTTTTCAGGAATATAGCCGACGTTTGTTGGAAACGCGTTAAGCAGGTCGCGACAGTTCAATGCATGTCGCCCAAAAAAGCGCAGCGCTTTTGGGGCGACCGACAAAATCTAAAGCGCGCCTGAATTCGTTTCAGCGCGACGCGCTTTAAGCGATATCGAAGCGGCGCAACCCGCTCTCGGTCAGTATTTCCTGAATGATGACGTCGTGGTCTTCGTTCGGCACCAGCGGCACTTCCTGGCAGTCGAAGGCGATGCCGATCAGCCTGGGCACGATGCCCTTGTCGGCCAGCCTGGCGATGGCACGGTCGTAATAGCCGGCGCCATAGCCTATGCGGTGACCGCGGGCGTCAAAGGCGGCGAGCGGCACCAGCATGAGCGTGGGGTCGAGCACTTCCGCCTCTTCATGCGGCCCGACGGTGCCGAACCCCATCTCGACCATCGGCGCGCCGCGCACCAGTTCGCGGAAGACGATCGTGGTCTTGTCGAGAATTGCCGGCAGGCAGAGCCTGGCGCCCTTTTCGCGCATCGCGAACATCAGCGGCCGCACATCGACCTCCGAGCGCATCGGCCAGAAGCCGGAGACGACCCGGCCGGGCTCGAAGTCGATTTTTTCCTTCGCGGTCTCGGCCATTTCAAGCGCGATTTCCACCCGCCAGAATTCGTCGAGCGCATCGCGGCGCGCCAGCGCTTCCTTGCGAAGCTGTTTTTTCAGGTCTCTGGAAGGTGACATGCGCCGAGGCTAGAAAAGGTCAGATTTGAATGGAGTTTCAGGAGCGACGTTTTCTACCGCATGTCTCCCGAAAACGGGAGAGTGACGATCCACACAACCGGTGGAGAGGTCGATCCCGGGTGCCTACAAAGTAGGTGGGCGCCGTGTGAGAAAACCCACGGGTCTTCCCAGGGACAGCTCCCTAAGGATCGATAAGGCCCCGGGGATAAGTTTCTCCTGCCGGGAAGCGCAGACCGCCGGAAACAAATATAGGCCGATGGTTAGCCGAGCGCCAGTGAAACGGGCAACCATTCGCGCCTAATTCGTCTTGCAGACCATCCTGATAGGGAGCTCTTCCGCAACCGCCCTTGCGCGGCCCGTCCAGCCTCCTTACGGTCCCGCCGCACGGACAGGAGAAAAGATGCGTTTCGAAGGCACCGCGGCCTATGTCGCCGACAAGGATCTGATGGTCGCGGTCAACGCCGCGATCGCGCTGGAACGGCCCTTGCTGGTCAAGGGCGAGCCCGGCACCGGCAAGACCGAGCTCGCCCGCCAGGTGGCATCGGCGCTAGGGCTCGAGTTCATCGAATGGAACGTCAAGTCCACCACCAAGGCGCAGCAGGGCCTCTACGAATATGACGCCGTCTCGCGGCTGCGCGACAGCCAGCTCGGCGACGAGCGCTTCAACGACATCGCCAACTACATCAAGCGCGGCAAGTTGTGGGACGCCTTCGCGGCGCAAAGGAAAGTCGTGCTTTTGATCGACGAGATCGACAAGGCCGACATCGAATTCCCCAACGACCTCCTGCAGGAACTCGACCGGATGGAGTTCTTCGTCTACGAGACAGGCGAGACGATCCGCGCCGAGTTCAGGCCGATCGTCATCATCACCTCGAACAATGAGAAGGAACTGCCGGACGCTTTCCTGCGCCGCTGCTTCTTCCACTACATCCGCTTCCCCGACATCGACACGCTGCACCGCATCGTCGAGGTGCATTACCCCGGCATCAAGCAGAATCTGGTGCGGGCAGCCCTCACGCAGTTCTACGAGATCCGCGAGGTACCGGGCCTGAAGAAGAAGCCGTCTACCTCCGAGGCGCTCGACTGGATCCGTCTGCTGGTCGCCGACGACATCGCGCCCGAGGATCTGCGCGCCGATCCGAAGAACATGCTGCCGAAGCTGCACGGCGCGCTGTTGAAGAACGAGCAGGACGTGCACCTGTTCGAGCGCCTGGCCTTTATGGCCAGACGCCAGCAGTAAGCCGGCAGCAATAGCGCTTTCCCGTCCGTGGACCGTTGCCGGCGAGCGGCCGTTGCCGCAGCTTCGGGTCAAAATGTTGGAGGAAAAAATGTCCGAGATCATCATCCGCCCGCTCGCGCAGTCCGACCACGCCGACTGGCGCCGGCTTTGGACCGACTATCTGACTTTCTACGAGACGAAGCTGCCGGCAGAGGTCTACGCGATCACCTGGAAGCGCCTGTTCACGGATGGCGAGTTCGAGCCGAAGGGTTTCATTGCCACGCTCGACGGCAAGGCCGTCGGCCTCACCCATTATCTCTATCACCGCTCCGGTTGGTCCGAGAAAAACAATTGCTACCTGCAGGACCTGTTCGCCGACCCTGAGGTGCGCGGCAAGGGCGTGGGCGCCGCGCTCATCAAAGCGGTGCAAGACGAGGCCGGCAAGATTGGGGTGAAAAACGTCTACTGGATGACGCACGAGACCAACGCCACGGCGCGCCGGCTCTACGATCATGTGGCGCGGCGAACGGGCTTCATCGAGTTCGACCTGCTATAAGGGGCCGATGTTCATCCCCTTCTTCCTCGAACTGAAGGCTGCGCGGGTTCCCGTTTCGCTCAGGGAATATCTGTCGCTGCTGGAAGGGCTGGAAGCCGGGCTCGTCGATTATGACGTCGAAGCTTTCTACTACCTCGCGCGCTCGGCCCTGGTGAAGGACGAGCGCCACATCGACCGTTTCGACCAGGTGTTTGCGCATGTCTTCAAAGGCGTCGAGGCGCTCGGCGGTCCCGACGCCGTCGATGTCGCCAACATCCCGGAAGAGTGGCTGCGCCGGCTGGCCGAGAAGCATCTGACCGAGGAGGAAAAGAAGCTGGTCGAAGCGCTCGGCGGCTTCGACAAGCTGATGGAGACGCTGAAGCAGCGCCTCGAGGAACAGAAGGGCCGCCACCAGGGCGGCTCGAAATGGATCGGCACCGGCGGGACCTCGCCCTTCGGCGCCTATGGTTACAACCCGGAAGGCGTGCGCATTGGCCAGGATGAAAGCCGCCATCGTCGCGCGGTAAAAGTCTGGGACAAGCGCGAATTCAGGAATTTCGACGACACCGTCGAGCTCGGCACCCGCAACATCAAGGTGGCGCTGAAGCGGCTGCGCCGTTGGGTGCGCGAGGGCGCCGACGAGGAGTTCGACCTTCCCGGCACCATCCACGCCACCGCCGAGCACGGCTATCTCGACGTCAAAACCCGGCCCGAGCGACGCAACGCGGTGAAGCTTTTGATGTTCTTCGATGTCGGCGGCTCGATGGACGACCACATCCGCGGCGTCGAGGAACTGTTCTCGGCCGCGCGCGCCGAGTTTCGCCAGCTCGAATATTTCTACTTCCACAACTGCCTCTACGAGCGCGTCTGGAAGGACAATCGGCGGCGGCTGGCCGAGACGATCCCGACCTTCGACCTCATCCACAAATACGGGCCTGACTACAAGGTGATCGTCGTCGGCGACGCTTCGATGAGCCCCTACGAGATCGCGCACCCAGGCGGCTCGGTCGAGCATTGGAATCCGGAGGCCGGAAGTGTGTGGCTGGCGCGCCTGCTGCAGCAGTGGCCGAACGCGATCTGGCTAAACCCGGAAGCCGAGAAGAACTGGCGCTACACGCATTCGATCCAGTTGATCGGCGACATCTTCAGCGGCCGCATGTTCCCGCTGACATTGGCCGGGCTTGAGGCAGCGACAAGACAGTTGTCGCGCAAGCACTAGCGCGCTTTCACTGGCGGCGTTTGTAACAAATGCCTATGTTCCAACGAATACCCGTTGCAAGCAACAACGAGCCGCCAAGGCCGAGGAGATTCCATGGATACCCACGCCTATCCCGTCACCCGCACCGATGCCGAGTGGCGCGCCCGGCTGACGCCGGAGCAATATGCCGTGATGCGCAACCACGGCACCGAGCGCCCCGGCAGCTGCGCCCTGCTCTACGAGAAGCGCGCCGGCACCTTCTACTGCGTCGGCTGCGACCAGCCGCTCTTCGAATCCAAGCTGAAGTTCGAGAGCGGCACCGGCTGGCCGAGCTTCAACGATCCGGTCCCGGGCTCGATCGACACCACCGTCGACCGCAGCTACGGCATGGTCCGCACCGAATGCCATTGCGCGCGCTGCGGCAGCCATCTCGGCCATGTCTTCGAGGATGGCCCGCCGCCGACCGGCCTGCGCTATTGCATCAATGGCGTGGCGCTGCGCTTCGAGCCGGCAGCCTGAAGCCTCGGGAATGACTTCGCAAAGGGCGGCCTCGGCCGCCCTTTTTCGTATGGAGCAATTCCAGGAAAGGTGTGACGCGGTTTCCGTTAGGAATTCCTCAATAGAGAAGATTCTCAAACAACGGCCGTCGCGATCAGCCAGAGCGCCGAACCCAGCATCATCAGCTGCGCCTTCAAGCCGCCGCTCTTCTCCGCCGTTCTCCAGACGGCGACCGTCAAGAAGATGGTGTAGGGAACGGGGAGGAAATGCACCGCCAGTACCAGCCAGAGCGGCAGCTTCAACCCGAGCAGGATCAGCGCCAGCGCCGAAGAGGCGATGCTCAAGATGGTCCCGACAAGCAGCATGTCACGCCAGAACAGCCGGTCGAGCGGCGCTTCGCCCCTCCAGCGTGAGCGCAAGAAGCCGGCTTTGTGATCGATTAGCGCTGTCACGCCCGTGGAGTCGAAGTCACCCATCAATCAAGCCTCGTTGAGCGGAGCGCCGGGGGTTTCGGCGGGATGATGCTGCGAAATTTGATGCTGATGCCGCAGAATCCGCCGCCAAAACCTGTACGATCACAGACACGTGACCCATATCGTATTCTGTCGTTTTCGCCGCAACACCCAGGAGTTCGGAATGAGCGATCAGGTCTACAACGTTCTCTTTCTCTGCAATGCCAATTCGGCCCGTTCGATCATGGCCGAAGCCATACTTAACAAGCTCGGGGCCGGCCGCTTCAAGGGCTATTCTGCTGGCTCGCGACCGAAAGGCACCGTCCATCCCCATGCGATTCAGTTGTTGGAGAGCATGGGCCACGACACGTCGTTTGCCCGGTCGAAGAGCTGGGACGAATTTTCAGGGCCGGACACACCGGAGATGGACTTCGTCTTCACCCTCTGCGACACCACAGCGAATGAAAGCTGTCCGGTCTGGCCAGGCCATCCGATGACCGCGCTTTGGGCTGTCCCCGATCCCTCCAAGGCCAGTGGCACTGAAGCCGAGCAGCATTTCGCTTTCGCCGAGGCCTATCGCATGGTGGGCAACCGCATCGCGCTGTTCACGAACCTGCCGATAACATCGCTCGATCACCTGGCCCTGCAGCAGCGTCTGGATGAGATCGGCCGCGATGGGCGGCGGCGAGCTGAAGGCGCGTAAGCGCAGCGGTAGGCAGTCAATCTTACGGCAGGCCTTCGTCTCCGAGCACCTCGACAACGGCTTCTTCGAAACGTGAGCATTCCCTCACCAGCCAGTCGGTCATGGCCGGCCAGTTGTCCTCGGCGTAGCAGTTCACCCGCCACATCGAGTTGATGCCGAGACCCTCACAGCTCTGTTCGGGCCTGAGCTTCAGCCTGGCCTCGATCGCCGGCTGGAACGGTTTCAGCCGTGACCAGGACTCCGTGGCGCCGAACTTCTCATTGCGCCCGAAGAAGACGCCGACATGGTTCTGCGCCGGCGCGACATACATCGAAAGGACCAGGGCGAAGTCCGGCAGCCCACGCTGCCAGAACCACGGCCCGCGCCGCGCCATCCTTCCCCTTTCTTCCGGATGCCTCTCCGCGAACAGCGCCCAGAAGCCGCGATGGCGGAACTCCGAGGCGCGACGGCCGCCGAAGTCGAATTCGTTCATGGCCGGCCTCCGGCCATGAGGCTTACGCCATGCCGAGGGCGGCCTTGTAGAGATCCAGGATCGACTCTTCTTCCTGGCGCTCGGCCTGGTCCTTCTTGCGCAGCCGCACGATCGTGCGGATCGCCTTGGTGTCGAAGCCGGTGCCCTTGGCCTCGGCATAGACATCCTTGATGTCGTCGGAGATCGTCTTCTTTTCTTCCTCGAGCCGCTCGATGCGCTCGATGATGGTGCGCAGCTGGCCGGCGGCTACAGTCTGGCTGGTCTCGGTGATTTCGTCGGCCATTTTTCTCTCCGCGTCTTCTGGAGCCATGGCGATTCCCGCCACGGCGAATTGGAGCGGGTTCCCTGCCCGAGCGGACGCGGCGGGTCAAGACACTTGTCGAGCGGCTGCGGACGGCTGGGCACATCTTAAGGTGCGCCGATATTCAGGTCAGGCCGAGTCGAAAATGGCGGATACCGAGAAGCGCAGGGAAGCCGCCGTTTGCAGGCCGGCGTCGCCTGAATATCGACACACCTTATTTGAAGGCGATCAAGAGATCCTTCGCATCGATCTGGTCGCCGGCCTTGACCAGCACCTCGGCGATCTCGCCGTCGCGTTCGGCGTGGAGCGCGGTTTCCATCTTCATCGCCTCGATCGACAGCAGCACGTCGCCAGCCTTGACCGCCTGTCCGGCCGCCACGGCAAGCGCCGACACGACGCCCGGCATCGGCGCGCCGACATGCCCCTCATTGCCGGGCTCGGCCTTACGGCGCGCCTTGGCGGCGGAAGCGCCATGCGCCCTGTCGGGCACCTTGACGCGGCGCGGCTGGCCGTTGAGCTCGAAAAACACGGTGACCATGCCCTTGTCGTCGACATCGCCGAACGCCTGGCAGCGAACCACCAGGGTCTTGCCCTTCTCGATGTCGAGGAAGATCTCGTCTTCCGACTTCATGCCGTAGAAATAGGTCGGCGTCGGCAGCACGCTCACCGGCCCATAGGTCTCCTGCGCCGCGGCGAAGTCGGTGAACACCTTCGGGTACATCAGCCACGACGCGAACTCGTATTCCGAGAGCTTGCGGTCGAGCTTCGTCTCGATGTCCTTGCGGCTGGCCTTGAGGTCGGCTGCTTTCAGCAGCGAGCCGGGCCGAACGGTGATCGGCTTCTCGCCCTTCAGAGCCTTCTTCTGCAGCGCTGCCGGCCAGCCGCCCGGCGACTGGCCGAGATCGCCACGCAGCATCGACACGACCGAATCCGGGAAGGCGATGTCCTTGGCCGGATTCTCGACATCGGCGACGGTGAGATCCTGGCTGACCATCATCAGCGCCATGTCGCCGACCACCTTGGACGACGGCGTCACCTTGACGATGTCGCCGAACATCAAATTGACGTCGTGATATGCCTGCGCGACCTCATGCCAGCGCGTCTCCAGCCCAAGCGAGCGCGCCTGTTCCTTGAGGTTGGTGAACTGGCCGCCCGGCATTTCGTGCAGGTAGACTTCCGAGGCAGGTCCCTTGAGATCGCTCTCGAAGGCGGCGTACTGGTTGCGCACCGCTTCCCAGTAGAAGGAGATGCGGCGGATCCACTGCGGATCGAGACCGGGATCGCGCTCGGTGCCCTTCAGCGCCTCCACGATCGAGCCGAGGCAGGGCTGCGAAGTGTTGCCGGAGAAGGAATCCATCGCCGCGTCGATGGCGTCGGCGCCGCTCTCCACCGCCGCCAGCACCGTCGCCGCCGAGAGGCCTGACGTATCGTGCGTGTGGAAATGGATCGGCAGGTCGGTCGCCTCGCGCAGCGCCTTGAACAGCACGCGCGCCGCGGCTGGCTTCAGCAGACCGGCCATGTCCTTGACGGCAATGATATGCGCGCCGGCAGCCTCCAACTCCTTGGCCAGCCCGACATAGTATTTGAGGTCGTATTTGGCGCGCGCCGGATCGAGGATGTCGCCGGTGTAGCATATCGCCGCTTCGACCAGCTTGCCCTCGGCGCCGACCGCGTCCATGGCGACCCGCATGTTCTCCACCCAGTTCAGGCAATCGAAGACGCGGAACAGATCGACGCCGCCGCTCGCCGCCTGGCGGACGAAATGCTGGACGACATTGTCGGGATAGTTGGTGTAGCCGACGCCGTTGGCGCCGCGCAGAAGCATCTGCAGCAGAAGGTTCGGCGCCGCCTCGCGCACCTTGCTCAGCCGCTCCCACGGGTCCTCGGTGAGGAAGCGCATGGCGACGTCGAAGGTGGCGCCGCCCCAGCATTCCAGCGAAAGCAGCTGCGGCAACGCCCGCGCGTAAGTGCCGGCGATGCCGACGATGTCATGCGTTCGCATGCGCGTGGCGAGCAGCGACTGGTGGCCGTCGCGCATCGTCGTGTCGGTGACCAGCACCTGTCGCTGCTCTCGCATCCAGGCCGCGAATTTCTCCGGGCCGAGCGCATCGAGCCTCTGCTTGCTGCCATCCGGGACGTGACCGTTGAGATAGGGAACCACTGGCGCGGCCGCATTCGCCTTCGGCATCGGCCGGCCGCGCGTCTCGGGATGGCCGTTGACGCTGACATCGGCCAGGTAGTTGAGCAGCTTGGTGGCGCGGTCCTGCCGCTTCACCTGCTCGAACAGCTCCGGCGTCGTGTCGATGAACCTGGTCGTGTAGGAATTGTCGGCGAAGCGCGGGTGGTTGATGATCGCTTCGAGGAAGGTGAGGTTGGTGGCGACGCCACGGATGCGGAACTCGCGCAGCGCCCGGTTCATGCGCGAAATCGCCTCGCCGGGCGTCGGCGCCCAGGCTGTCACCTTTTCCAGCAGCGGATCGTAGAAGCGGGTGATGACCGCGCCCGAATAGGCGGTGCCGCCGTCGAGCCGGATGCCGAAGCCGGCCGCTTCGCGATAGGCGGTGATGCGGCCATAGTCCGGGATGAAATTGTGCTCCGGATCCTCGGTGGTGATGCGGCACTGCAGCGCGTGGCCGTTCAGCCTGATGTCCTTCTGCGCCGGCACGCCCGATTGCTTCGTACCGATGGCGAAGCCGTCGAGGATATGGATCTGCGCCTTGACGATGTCGATGCCGGTCACCTGCTCGGTGACGGTGTGCTCGACCTGGATGCGCGGATTGACCTCGATGAAATAGAACTTGCCGGTGTCGGCGTCCTGCAGGAACTCGACCGTGCCAGCGCCGATATAGCTGGTCTCGCGCGCGATCTTCAGCGCATAGCCGCAAAGCTCCTGGCGCAGCTCTTCGCTGAGATAGGGCGCCGGCGCGCGCTCCACGACCTTCTGGTTGCGGCGCTGGATCGAGCAGTCGCGCTCGAACAGGTGCACTGCATTGCGGTGGGTGTCGCCCAGCACCTGAACCTCGACATGGCGGGCGCGCTCGATCAGCTTTTCGAGATAGACCTCGTCCTTGCCGAAGGCCGCCTTGGCCTCGCGCTTGCCTTCCATGACCTCGCGCGCGAGGTCGGCCTCGGCGCGGATGGCGCGCATGCCGCGGCCGCCGCCGCCCCACGAGGCCTTCAGCATCACAGGATAGCCGATCGTCGCGGCGAGCTTCTTGACCTCGTCCATGTCGTCGGGCAGCGGATCGGTTGCCGGCACGACCGGCACGCCGACCTCGATCGCCAGGTTGCGCGCGGCGACCTTGTTGCCCAGCCGGCGCATCGTTTCCGGCTTCGGGCCGATGAAGGTGACGCCGGCCTCGGCGCAGGCCTCGGCGAATTCCGGGCTTTCCGACAGCAGGCCGTAACCGGGGTGAATGGCGTCGGCGCCCGACAGCCTGGCGACCCGGATCACCTCCTCGATCGACAGGTAGCTTTCGATCGGCCCCATGTCCTTGGCCAGATGCGGTCCGCGCCCGACCTGGTAGCTCTCGTCGGCCTTGAAGCGGTGCAGCGAATATTTGTCCTCCTCCGCCCAGATCGCCACGGTTTTGAGGCCGAGTTCGTTGGCCGCGCGGAACACGCGGATGGCGATTTCGGACCGGTTGGCGACGAGGATCTTCGTGATGGCCAAGGACTGGGCTCCAGCAGCGTAAGGGAAGATGAACCGGCGCAATGATTAGCGTGAAAATGCTGCAGTGCAAACAAATTTGAGCGACACCTAAAACGATTTAAGTCGCTTGTTTGCGTCAAACTGTTATTGCCGTTCTTCGAACACCGTCAGCGGGCGGCCGACGGGCATTCCCGAGCGCGCGGCGCGGAGCTTTCCGGTCGGCCCCACCCGCAAACGAAAATGCCCGGCGCGAGCGCCGGGCATTTCCGAAACGTAGGCCAAAGCAGATCTCACGACCTGCTTTAGGTTTGCCGGCTTATTTCTCGAAGTAGCTGTACTTGCCGTCGTCGCCCTTCTTCCATTCATAGATGACATAGTCAGGACGGGTGATGTCGCCCTTGGCGTCGTAGCCGATGTCACCGATAGCGGTTTTCCAGGTGTTGGCCCTGATCGTCTCCGCAACCTTCTGCGCGTCGTCGGCCGAGCCGGTCTTGGCGATGGCCTGGGCGATGATCTGCACCGCGGCATAGGAGTAGAGCGTGTAGGCTTCCGGTTCGAAGCCGTTGGCGCGGAACTTCTCGACCACTTCCTTGGCGGCCGGATTCTTGCGCGGATCCGGAGCGAAGGTGTTGAGCGTGCCGGCAACGGCGTCGCCCGCGATCGAAGCCAGTTCGTTGGAGACGATGCCGTCACCCGAGAACAGCGGCGCCTTCAGGCCCTGATCGGCCGACTGACGGATGATCAGACCGGCTTCGGTGTGCAGGCCGCCCCAGTAGATGAGCGTGACGCCGTTTTCCTTCATCTTGGCGATGAGGGCGGAGAAGTCCTTGTCGCCGACATTCACGCCTTCGTACAACACTTCCGTGATGCCGTTGGCGTTGAGGTTCTTCTTGGTCTCGTCGGCGAGGCCCTGGCCATAAGGCGTCTTGTCGTGGATGATGGCGATCTTGGCATCCTTGAAGTTCTTGGCGATGTAGTCGCCGGCCACCTTGCCCTGCTGGTCGTCACGACCGCAGGTGCGGAAGGTGTTCCACATGCCGCGCTCGGTGAACTTCGGGTTGGTCGCGGCCGGCGTGATCTCGAGGATGCCGTTTTCCTGGTAGACTTCCGAGGCCGGGATCGAGACGCCGGAGTTGAAATGGCCGTCGACGAACTTGACGCCGTCGGCGACGAACTTGTTGGCGACCGAGATGCCCTGCTTGGGATCGGAGACGTCGTCGCCGATCTCGAGCTTGAGCTGCTGGCCATTGACGCCGCCCGCCGCGTTGATGTCGGCGATCGCCTGTTCCGCGCCCTTTTGCAGCTGTGCGCCGAACGCGGCGTTCGGGCCGGTGATCGGACCGGCGACGCCGATCAGGATGTCAGCGGCCCACGCGCTGCCGCTGAACGCGACGAACGCGGTCAGCGCAACGGCGGACAAGAGTGATTTTTTCATTGAAACGCTCCCATTTACGGAGTGGGCGTGGATGATACTTTCATGCGATGCCCACCCTTATCGCAGAAAGCATAGAATGCCGATTTTCAGGCACTTGTCACGCCGATTCATGCCGGAAACGGCGTAATGGTGAACGTCAACCTTTCGGTTTCCAGCTTAATAAGGAAGCTCTTTCGTAGAGCCAGTTATACTGTGTGACCATTTGGTTGGTGCGCGTGTATTGATAGCCGAGGAAGCCCAATATCATCAGCACGATGGTATCGATGATATAGTAATGCAGTGAGAACATCGTGCCGTCGAACAAGGCGTGATGGATGAACCTGATGCCGATGCCGAGACCGAGCATGTAGAAGAACAGCTGAACGTAGGTGCTCCAAGTCTGAGCGGCGGCCTTGCCGGTCATCCATGCCGCCCAGCCGCCAAGCAGGCAGGTGACGAACAGGAACTGCCAGATCGAGGCTTCTTCGTAGATAATGCCTTGCATGATTGATGTCCTCGATCTCAGTGATGTCCGCCTTCGAGATAGGCGGCGCGCACTTCCGGATTGGCGAGCAGTTCCTTGCCGGTGCCGCTCATCGTCACATTGCCGTTGACCATGACATAGCCTCGCGTGGCGAGTTTGAGCGCCCCAAAGGCGTTCTGCTCGACCAGGAACACGGTCAACCCTTGCGTCTTGTTGAGTTCGCGGATGGCATCGAAGATCTGCTTGACGATCAGCGGCGCGAGACCAAGCGACGGCTCGTCGAGCAGAAGCAGTTTAGGCCGCGCCATCAGGGCGCGCCCGATCGACAACATCTGCTGCTCGCCGCCCGACAGCGTGCCGCCACGCTGGCCGATGCGTTCCTTCAGCCGAGGGAACAGCGTGAACACCTTCTCGACGTCCTCGTCATAATGTTTGAGGTTGTCGAGGCTGGCGCCCATCTGCAGGTTTTCCATCACCGTCATGCGCGGGAAGATGCGGCGTCCTTCCGGCGACTGGGCGATACGCAGGCGTGCGATCTCATGCGTCGGCATCTTGGTGATGTTCGTGCCGGCGAAGGTGATGGTGCCGGTGCGGGCGCGCGGCGCGCCGAAGATGGTCATCATCAGCGTCGACTTGCCGGCGCCGTTGGCACCGATCAGCGCCACGATCTCACCCTGGTTGACGCTGACATCGACGCCGTTCAGCGCGCGAAT
Source organism: Mesorhizobium sp. B3-1-7 (assembly GCF_006439385.1). Taxonomy (NCBI): domain Bacteria; kingdom Pseudomonadati; phylum Pseudomonadota; class Alphaproteobacteria; order Hyphomicrobiales; family Phyllobacteriaceae; genus Mesorhizobium; species Mesorhizobium sp. B3-1-7. Next base: position 117,395 of record NZ_VFTL01000006.1, on the reverse strand, counting down.
GTTGCCGTAGTAGGTCTCGACACCCTTGATGTCGAGCAGCGTTGTGCCGGCCATTATTTACGCCCTCCACGCGTCGCGGGCTTGGCCGCCACTTCCTTCGCCAGCGTCTTCGCCTGGCCGATCCAGTCTTCGCGAGCAATACGCCCGTCAAAGGCGAGATAGGCCTCCGCCGCCTCGATGTCGGCCTTCTTCCAGGCCGCTATCTGGTCGAAATGGAAGATTCCGTGCTCGTTCAGCTTCCGCTCATTGACCGGGCCGATACCCTTGATGCGGATCAGACTGTCCGCCTTGCCGCCACGCGGCGCGTCGAGGCGATTGGAGATGCCGCCGGCTTTCGCGGCCGGGGCCTTTGCGGCTGCCTTTTTCGCCGGCGCTTTTGCGGCCGGTTTCTTCGCCGCCGGCTTCGGCGCGGCCGGAGCCGCGATCGGCTTGCTGGCGATCGCCGCGGCGCGCGCATCGACCTGCGCCGCTTTCGAGGCGCCCTTCGACACCGTGACCCGCTCGCCCTCATCGGCGTGTTCGACGCTGTCGGAAACCGGCCCCGCCATCATCGAAGCGGAATTTCCCGGCCCATGCGCCGCATCCGGCCCGGTGTCGAGCTGCTCTATGACGTCCTCGTCGCCGACTTCGGTCAGCACTTCTTGCACCTCCTCGTCGTCGACGCCGAGATAGGCGGCGATGACGCGCGGATCGGTGCGCACCGACTGCGGATTGCCGTCGGAGATCTTTCGGCCGTATTCGAGCACCACGACGTGATCGGAGATCTGCATCACCACCGACATGTCGTGCTCGATGAGCAGGATCGACGTGCCGGTGCTCTTGATGCCCATCAACAGCTCGTTGAGCGCCGCCGATTCCTTCGGATTGAGGCCGGCGGCCGGCTCGTCCAGGCACAGAAGCTCCGGCCCCGTGCACATGGCGCGCGCGATTTCCAGGCGCCGCTGCGCGCCATAGGGCAGGTCGCCGGCGGGATCGTCGGCGCGGTCGACGAGATCTGCCTTCTCCAGCCAGTGCCTGGCGAGCTCGATCGACTCGGCCGAGGCCTGGCGATAGCTCGGAAAGCCGAAGAGGCCAAGAAGCGTATAGCCCGAAGCCTTCATCAGCTTGTTGTGCTGCGCGACCAGAAGGTTCTCCAGCAGCGTCATGCCCGAGAACAGGCGGATGTTCTGGAAAGTGCGCGCCACCTTGGCGCGCGCCGGGATCTCGTGGTTGGGCAGGCGCTCGAGCAGATAGGTCGAGCCGTCGTTCCGGTTGAGAGTGATCATGCCCTCAGACGGCTTGTAGAAGCCGGTGATGCAGTTGAACACCGTGGTCTTGCCGGCGCCGTTCGGCCCGATCAGCGCCGTGATCTCGCCGCGCCTGGCCTGGAACGACAGGTCGCCGATGGCGACCAGGCCGCCGAACTTCATCGACAGATGCTCGACCTGCAGGATGAAGTCTTTCGAGGAAGGGGACGCGTTCATCAGCCGTGACCCTCCTTGGTGAAGGAGCTTGAAACCGCTCTTCGCTCCTTCAGGAAGGCTGTCGGTTCTCGGCTGCCGACGAAACCCCGCGGCTTCCATAGCATGACGATGACCATGGCCATGCCGAACAGAAGCATGCGGTACAGTTCAGGCGTGAAATCGGGACCGAAGACCCGCTTCAGGAAGTCGAGTTCTCGCAACGCTTCAGTGCCGCCGATCATCACCAGTGCCGCTACGGCGATGCCGACCAGTGAACCCATGCCACCGAGCACGACGATGGCAAGGACTATCGCAGATTCCAGGAAGACGAAGGATTCGGGGCTGACGAAACCTTGGCGTGCGGCGAAGAACGAGCCGGCGAAGCCGCCGAACATGGCGCCGGTGGCGAATGCCGTCAGCTTGGTGGTGGTGGTGTTGATGCCGAGCGAGCGGCAGGCGATCTCGTCCTCACGTAGCGCTTCCCACGCCCTGCCGACCGGCAACCGGCGCAGCCTGATGGTAACGAAGGCGGTCAAAAGACAGAGTCCGAGGATCAGATAGTAAAGGAAGATCTTGTAATAGGCGCTCGATGTGGCGATGTGCAGCACCTTGGCGATGTAGTTCGGATCAGAGACGTTGAACGACATCAGTCCGAAGAAGGAGACTTTGGGAATGCCGGATATGCCGGCCGAGCCGTTGGTCACTTCGCGCCAGTTGATCAGGACGAGGCGGATGATCTCGCCGAAGGCCAGCGTCACGATCGCCAGATAATCGCCGCGCAGCCTGAGCACCGGGAAGCCGAGCATGACGCCCCAGAAGGCGGCCATGCAGCCCGCGGCTGGAAGCAGGATCCAGAACGACAGGCCGAAATGCGTGCCGAGCAGGGCGTAGGCGTATGCGCCGACAGCGTAGAAAGCGACATAACCGAGATCGAGCAGGCCAGCGAGGCCGATGACGATGTTCAGCCCCCAGGCCAGCATCACGTAGATCAGGATCTGTATGCCGAAATTGTCGACCCACTTCAGAGAACCCTGAAAGCCTCCCGCCATCGATCCTGTCATCAGCGCAAGCACCAGCACGACGACGATCGGATAGAGCGCCAGCGCGCTGATGCCCAACGCCGAGAAGTGGGCGTGGATGAAGGCCCGAAAGTAATACATTACCCAGGCGATGGCATAGATGATCGCCAGCGCCCGCACGAAGCGTGCGTAGCCGGCAAGGTCGGGTCCGAGCGGCCCGTCGAGCGAGCCGGCCAGCACAAACAGCAAGGCTGCGACAACGACCGCTGCCATGAAGTAGGGCGTCCTGAAGAAGCGTGCCGCCATGGTGTCGGGCAGCAGGCCTGTGTCGATGTCGGCGATCTTCAGGCTGGCCACGAAAGGCTGGCCATAGGCGATATACAGGAAGCGGCCCACGGCAGTGGCGATGACCACGATGGCCAGCAGGCCCCAGCGCTGCACCAGGATCAGTTCGTTGCTGATGTTCTGGTCTGTCCTGAGACCGATGAACAGCACGAACAGTCCAAGCGAGATGGCGCCTGCATAGAGCGCTTCGCGAAAAGCGCGCTGGACTGGAGTAGCGACGGTGTCGCGCTCCGAAGACACGGTAACGGCCATGAGATCAGACCTTTTCGACTTCAGGCCGGCCGAGGATGCCGGAGGGCAGGAAGATGAGCACGATCGCCAGGATCGAGAAGGCGGCGACGTCCTTGTAGTCGATCGAGAAATAAGCCGACCACATGCTCTCGATGAAGCCGATGAGCAGTCCGCCGAGCACCGCGCCGGGCAGCGAGCCGATGCCGCCCAGCACGGCTGCCGTAAAGGCCTTCACGCCCGGCACGAAGCCGTCCGAGAACACCACGACGCCGTAATACATCAGGAACAGCGTGCCGGCGACGGCGGCAAGGGCGGCCCCCATGATGAAGGTGATGGAGATGGTGCGGTCGACGTCGATGCCGAGCAGCGCCGCCATCTTGCGATCCTGCTCGCAGGCGCGTTGCGCCCGCCCGAGCGCCGTCCTGTTGACGAGATACCAGAAGATCACCAGCAGCGCGGCGGTGACCAGCACGATGATGATCTGCTTCAGCGAGATGCTGATGCCGTCGATCGTGTAAACCTGCGACACCATCGGCGGGATCGGCTTGTTGCGCGGGCCTTGCGTGACCTGCACGAAATTGGACAGCGCGATCGACATGCCGATGGCGGTGATCAGCGGCGCCAGCCGGAACGATCCGCGCAGCGGCCGATAAGCCACTTTTTCGATCGTCCAGTTGTAGAGGCTGGTGAGCAGCATCGCCACGATCATCATGATCAGAAGCGCCACCACGACCGGCACCGAATAGAACAATGCGCCAAGGATCAGGAAGACAATGAGCGCGGTGAAGGCGCCGACCATGAAGATGTCGCCATGGGCGAAATTGATCATGCCGATGATGCCATAGACCATCGTATAGCCGATCGCGATCAGGCCATAGATCGATCCCAACGTCAGCCCATTGATAAGCTGCTGGACGAAGTACTGCATATTTATGCGGCTCCCCTGGAATGTCGCCTTTCAGGACGCATTCCTTTTCGTATTTCCCCTAGTCGTAAAGTTTCGAGCCCGGATTGCAACGTGATTTTTCAATCGCTCCGCGTGGTTTGGAAGCACGCCGTCCGATTGCCCGTTTTTTTCGCGCCCGACCCCTGGACTATCGCGGACCGTAGCATTGGCACAACGCAATGTCTTTGACGATTCAACCTTATGATGGGCCTCATGTCGAAGAAATCGGCGTCAAAATAAGTTGATGAGAAGAATTCTTGCAAGAACCGAGGCGCTGCTTTTTCAACCGCCGCGCCTTCCGTTGGGTGAGGTTTGCGCCATCTGTGACGGCCATGTGACGGCGAGACGCCTTCGACGGAAGGCGTCTCGCCGAAATAGAAAAGCCTTGAAGCGACGTCTCGGCAAGCAGAGCCTCCCTCTCCATTGAGAGTGTGCTTTTCGGCCCCCCTCGGGCGGCGATCGATGACGACAAGCGCTATTTTCTGACGATGTCGGCTCGGCCTCAGCGGCCGAAGTCAATTCGCCGACTGGTTCCGCGATCAGGTGTCGGCGAAAGCGGAAAGCGAAGCCAAAGCGCATGCCGGCTGATCGTATCAGGTGACGACGAAGCCGTGCGCGAACGGATCGCGGTCGTCGATGAAGAGGGTGTTCAGCCCGGTCATGCGGGCCCAGCCGCCGATCGAGGGGATGATCGCCGGCTTGCCGGCGACGCTGACCTCTTTTTCGACCCTGCCCTTGAACAGCGAGCCGATGATGGATTCGTGGACAAAGCCATCGCCGGGCTTGAGCCTGCCCTTGGCATGGAGCTGCGCCATGCGTGCCGAGGTGCCGGTGCCGCAAGGGCTGCGGTCGATCGCCTTGTCGCCATAGAACACGGCGTTGCGGGCGTCGGCCTCGGCATGCTTCGGCTTGCCGGTCCACAGCATGTGCGACAGCCGGTTGATGCCGGGATTCTCCGGATGCACGAAGGAGTATTTCTCGTTGAGGCGCTGCCGCACCACCGGGCTCCAGGCGATGAGGTCGCCCGCCGAATAGTCGGCCATGTCCCGGTAATTCTGCTGCGGCTCGACGATGGCGTAGAAATTGCCGCCATAGGCGACGTCGACGCTGATCTCGCCGAGCACCGGGCATTCGACGGTCAGGCCTTCGGCATAGAGGAACGACGGCACGTTGGTGATGCGCACCTCCTCGACATATTCGCCGACCTGCTTGTATTCGGCGATGACAAGGCCGGCCGGCGTGTCGAGCCTCAGCACGCCCGGCGTCTTCGGCTTCACCAGCCCATGCTCGATCGCCATCGTCACCGTGCCGATGGTGCCGTGGCCGCACATCGGCAGGCAACCCGAGGTCTCGATGAACAGGATGGCGATGTCGCAGTCCTCGCGCGTCGGCGGATAGAGGATCGAGCCCGACATCACGTCATGGCCGCGCGGCTCGAACATCAGCCCGGTGCGGATCCAGTCATATTCGGCGAGGAAATGCGCCCGCCGCTCCATCATCGTCGAGCCCTCGAGCAGCGGCCCGCCGCCCGCGACAAGGCGCACCGGATTGCCGCAGGTGTGGCCGTCGATGCAGAAGAAGGATTTCTTGGCCATCATATTCTCTTTTCAGAAACGCTCTGGACGGAATGGGGTGAGATCGAGCGGCGGAGTCTGCCCGACAACGAGATCGCGGATCAAGCGGCCGGTCGCCGCCGACTGGGTCAGGCCGAGATGGCCGTGCCCGAAGGCATAAAAGACATTCGGCGCGCGCGCCGCGCCGATCACCGGCAAGGAGTCCGGCAGCGACGGGCGATAACCCATCCACTCGCGGCCGCCCGACGGGTCGAGCCCAGGCAGGAAACGCTTCGCCTTCTCCAGCATCGCCTTGGAACGCGCGAAATTGGGCGGCCGCTCGATGCCACCGAGCTCGACCGCGCCGCCGACGCGCAGGCCTGTTTCGAGCGGCGTGATGACGAAGCCATGTCCGGAAAAGATCAGCTGCCGCTTCACGTCGAAGGCGGACACCGGCAGCGTCGTGTTGTAGCCACGCTCGGTTTCGAGCGGGATGCGGTCGCCGATATTCCTTGCCAGGAGATGCGACCAGGCGCCCGCGGCGATCAGGAGTTTCCTTGCCCTCCGCCTGGTGCCGTCGGCCAGGACGATCGTGGCGCCGTTTGCGTCCGCTTCCACGCGTTCGATACGCGCATGCTCGAAACGAGCGCCGAGCCTTTCCGCATAAGCCCAGACCGCCTTGCCGAGCAGCTTGGGGTCGGCGACCGTTTTCCAGCCTGGCACGAAGGTGCCCTTGACGAAGCGCGGCGCAAGTCCTGGCTGGAGCGCTGCCATTTCTTCGCCCTCGACATGGCGAAAGCCGATGCCGAAACGCCCGCGCTCGGCCCAGCCGGGCAGCGAGGCACGGAACTCCGCCTCGCTCTCATAGAATTCCAGCGAACCATCCTCGCGCAGCATTGGCCGCGTGCCGGAGCGGTCGAGCAGTCCCATCCATTCGGCTTCGGCGAGCTTCATCATACCGACCTGCGCCGCCAGGCTCGCTTCGTAGTGTTTGGCGGCGCCCGCGCGCCAGAAGCGGACCAGCCAGGGCAGCAGCTTGGGCAGATAGGCCGGCGGGATGGCCAAAGGTCCGAGCGGGTCGGCGAGCCATTTCGGCAATTGCCGGATCATGCCCTTATGCGCCAGCGGCAGCACGTCGGAGAAGGCGAAAGCGGCGGCGTTGCCGGAGCTCGTCTCCTCGCAGATGCCGGTACGATCGAAGACGGTAACGCCGCGACCCGCTTCTGAGAGCAGGGTCGCGGCGCAGATACCGACGATGCCGCCACCGATGATGGCGATGTCTTCCCCTTCTCCCCGTTCACGGGGAGAAGGTGCCCGAAGGGCGGATGAGGGGCGGCGCCCCTCCTCGGAATTTTTCTGCACGTGAAGGCTGTCCCTTATTCGGCCGCCACCAGCTTGTCCGTCGATCGAGGAGAGTCCTGGAACGACGGCAGCTTCGGCCGCACCGCCAGCGCATCCCGGACAATCTTCTCGACCGCCTTGCGGCGTTCGCCCGACAGCGGCTGACGCGGCATGCGCACACGGTCATTGGTACCGATCGCCAGCACTTCGGCAAGCTTGATGTTTTGGACCAGATAGGTAGAGACATCGAGGTCGAGCAAGGGTCGGAACCAGCGGTAGATCGCCAGCGCTTCCTCGCGGCGGCCCTCTCTCATCAGTTGGTAGATCGCTACCGTCTCGCGCGGGAAGGCGGTGACGAGGCCGGCGACCCAGCCGATGGCGCCGACCGACAGCGCCTCGAAGGCGAGATTGTCGACCCCGGTGAAGAGGCCGTAGCGGTCGCCGAACCGGTTGATGATCTCGGTCGAGCGGCGGATGTCGTCGGACGATTCCTTGATGGCGACGAAACGCTTGTCCGACGCCAGCTCCTCCATCAGCTCGACGGTCACGTCGACGCGATAAGCGAGCCGGTTGGAATAGATCATCACCGGCAGGTCGCCGGCTTCCGCAACTGCACGAAGGGCGGCGACCGTCTCTTGCGGGTCGGTGTGGTAGATCGGACTCGGCACCACCATCAGCCCATCGGCGCCTTCCTTGGCGGCGCGCTTGGCGATAACAGCCGCCTCGCGCGTGCCGGGCTCGTTGACGGTCAAAAGCACCGGCTTCTTGCCGGCGACTTTCTGCGCCGTCTTCAGCACTTCGATCTTTTCGTCCGGCGACAGCATCGGCCCTTCGCCGAGCGAGCCGCACACGATGATGCCGTCGCAGCCGGCCTCCATCTGCAGTCCGTAGCAGCGCTCCATCTCGGCATGGTCGAGTCGGTCGTCGGCTGTGAATTTGGTCGTGACGGCGGGGAAAACTCCGGTCCACATGATTTGCTTCTCCGATTGATATATCAGTCGTATATCTATTAAAAGCTGGCTCGTCAATGCTGAATCTATTATGATATATGAAAAATATATCAGGAGCCTGCCATTGATCTCCCCTCTGATATCCGCTGACACGAACGCGACCTTCGAGCCGGCGGCGACCAAGGCCTACCGCGCGCTGGAGCATATGATCGTCACGCTTGAGCTGGCGCCGTCGAGCTTCGTCACCGAAGGCGCGCTGATCGAGCGGCTGGGTCTCGGACGCACCCCCGTGCGCGAGGCGATCCAGAGGCTCGCCTGGGAAGGCCTTCTCGACATAAGACCCCGCGCTGGCATCGCGGTCGCGCCGCTTCACGCCGGCGACTGGCTGCGGGTGCTGGATGCGCGGCGCGGCATCGAGGTGGTGCTCGCCCGCTCGGCCGCCCGCTTCGTCACCCGCGAGGCCGCCGACCTGTTCCACGAGGCGGCCCTGGCCATGCAGAAGGCGGTGATCTCCGGCAACGTGCTTGCCTTCATCCAGGCCGACAAGGCGCTCGACGAAGCGCTGGCAATCGCCGCCGACAACCCTTTCGCGGCGCGCGTGGCCGCCCCCTTGCAGACGCACAGCCGCCGCTTCTGGTATCGCTACAAGGCCGACACCGGGCTGGCCGAATCAGCAGAGCACCACGTGGCGCTGATCCGGTCCATCCTCGACGGCGACGAGGAAGGCGCCGCCAAGGACGCCAAGAAACTGATGGCGCTGCTGCGCGGTCATGCCGAGGTGGCCGCCACGCGCTGAGCGCGGTCAGCGCCTGCCCGAGGCGTCCTCAGCCGCCGGGTTGCCCGACCGCGGTAGCCTGCGTGTCTTCCCATCCGTCGCCCGCCGCCAGGATGCAACTCTGGCCTTTGACGTCGGTCATCAGGATGGTCCAGGTTCCGCTTGCCGAGACGTACACCTCGAAGATGGCGGCTTGACCGGCCACGCCATATCCCAGCCGCTTCTCCTCGAATGCTTCCGCCAGCCTCGCGACCAGATAGTCACGGCCGCCGCAGATGACTTGCGCCCGCGCCGGGATAGCCGATAGCGCCATCAGGGCGCCAACGACTGCAAGCTTGACCCATCGAAACGAAAAATCGCGTGCCATTGGGCACCTCCTTCGCCTTCGCATTCCGGCAAGGGAGGCACATTCGGCCGCCTCAGTGTGCCGGAAGGCTCCAGGCCGGATTCGACGTTTTCATCACGTCACTCCTTCTGGTTTCCGGTCTGTCCCAGGGAGATCATGACTCCCTGGATTCGATATGGTGAAGCTCCGCTCCGTAAACAAGCGGGGGGGGGGGGCGCTGACAGCGCCTGAGCCGCCCGCAACCAACCCGGGAGCGGACACTCTACGGCGAATTTCTCATGCGCCTGGCATGGCTGCCGCGATCGTAGGGCTGTCCCAGCCCTCGCCCACGGAAAGGATGCAGCTTTGCCCCTTGGTGTCGGAGGCAAGCACGGTCCAACTGCCCTGATCCGACACGAAGATCTCGAGCACGACGTTAGGATTGATCAGACCGCGCCCGGCCTCGCTTTCGTGGAACTTGTCGCCGAGCGCCTTGATGATGTCGGCGCGCGGAGCGCATTGCGCCGCCGCGTTCGCCGACGCCGATCCACCGGTGACCACCGCCGCCGCCAGCATTGTCGCCATAAGAAATCGTGTCATCTGACACCTCCTCGCGCCAGACGCGAACCCCGGCTGCCACCGGCGCTGTTTGATTTGCCTGCACGCATGGCAGGAATACAGCCTAAGACGGAGGGTGGTCTGTTGGTTCCATCACACGGCGATGGAATTATTAGAAGGTGCGGATGCTCTCCTGGCGCGATGCATCAGAATTCATGCACCTGAAGTTGCGCTTCGCCTTTGGCGGCGTGATCTGGACAGTGCAAGGCTGGTGGACGAAAGCCGCAGCATTCCACCTGCATCCACAAAAAGAAGGCGCGGCTTGCACCGCGCCTCCCCAATGTTGGCTTGGACGACCTGTCCGGGCTCAGTTCATCGTCGGGATGACGAATTCCGCGCCGTCCTTGATGCCTCGCCGCGCGCCCGCAGCCACGAAGTGGCGAGGACGTGCAAACAGGAAACCGCCCGGCTAGTTCATCGTCGGAATGACGAATTCCGCACCGTCCTTGATGCCGGACGGCCAGCGCGAGGTGACCGTCTTGGTCTTGGTGTAGAAGCGGAACGCGTCCGGACCGTGCTGGTTGAGGTCGCCGAAGGACGATGCCTTCCAGCCGCCGAAGGTGTAATAGGCGATCGGAACCGGGATCGGCACGTTGACGCCGACCATGCCGACCTGGACTCTGGATGCGAAGTCGCGCGCGGCATCGCCGTCGCGGGTGAAGATGGCGACGCCGTTGCCCATCTCGTGGTCGTTGGCGAGTTTGATGGCGTCCTCGTAGCGCGGCGCGCGCACCACCGATAGCACCGGCCCGAAGATCTCTTCCTTGTAGATGCGCATGTCGGCCGTCACATTGTCGAACAGGCAGCCGCCCATATAATAGCCGTTCTCATAGCCCTGCATCTTGAAGCCGCGGCCGTCGACGACGAGCTTGGCGCCTTCCTTGACGCCGATATCGACATAGCCCTTCACGCGCTCTAGCGCCTGCGCCGTCACCAGCGGGCCGAAATCGGCCGCCGAATCGGTCGACGGGCCGACCTTCAGGCTTTCCACGCGCGGCACCAACTTCTCCATCAGCCGGTTGGCGGTGTCGTTGCCGACAGGCACCGCCACCGAGATCGCCATGCAGCGCTCGCCGGCCGAGCCGTAGCCGGCGCCGATCAGCGCATCGACCGTCTGGTCCATGTCGGCGTCGGGCATGATGATCATGTGGTTCTTGGCGCCGCCGAAGCACTGCACGCGCTTGCCGGCCGCGGTGCCGCGCGAATAGATGTAGTGCGCGATCGGTGTCGAGCCGACAAAGCCGATCGCCTTGATGTCCGGATCGTCGAGGATGGCGTCGACCACTTCCTTGTCGCCGTTGACGACGTTGAGGATGCCGGCCGGCAGGCCGGCCTCGATGAACAGTTCGGCGATACGGATCGGCACGCCCGGATCGCGCTCCGACGGCTTCAGGATGAAGGCGTTGCCGCAGGCGATGGCCGGCGCGATCTTCCACAGCGGGATCATGGCCGGGAAGTTGAACGGCGTGATGCCGGCGACGACGCCGAGCGGCTGGCGCATCGAATAGACGTCGATGCCGGGACCGGCGCCGTCGGTGAACTCGCCCTTCATCATGTGCGGGGCGCCGATGCAGACCTCCACCACTTCGAGGCCGCGCTGGATATCGCCGCGCGCGTCGGCGATCGTCTTGCCGTGCTCGCGCGCCAGTATGTCGGCCAATTCGTCATAGTCGCGGGCGACCAGCTCGAGGAATTTCATCAGCACGCGCACGCGGCGCTGCGGGTTGGTGGCGGCCCATTTCGGCTGCGCCGCCTTGGCGTTCTCGACCGCGGCGCGCAGTTCCGCCTGCGAGGCAAGCGCCACCGTGCCGCGCACGGTGCCGTCCATCGGCTGCATCACATCCTGCTTGCGGCCGCTGGTGCCGGCGACACGCTTGCCGCCGATGAAATGACCGTATTCGATCATGCCTTCTCTCCCTTGTTTGGTGATGATGCATTGTCCGCCTTTGCGGCGGCGATGGCAACGCGAGCCAAAACGCAACCGTTGTGCGGAAAATAGACAACGACAATGGAGTGTGCATTAATTGTCGCAAATGACAGGTGCGCTGTCGTCGGGGATTTCCTATGAACTGGGATGACGTCCGCATCTTCCTTGCAGTCGCCCGCGCCGGCCAGATCCTCGGTGCGGCGAAACGCCTTGAGCTCAACCACGCCACCGTCTCGCGCCGCATCGCCGCGCTTGAAGAGGCGCTTCGCACAAAACTCTTCCGCCGCCTGACCACCGGCAGCGAGCTGACGCCGGCCGGCGAGCGCTTCCTAGACATAGCCGAGCGCATGGAGAGCGACATGATCGCCGCGCGCTCGACCATTGCCGGCGAGGGCGACGATGTTTCGGGCACGGTGCGCATCGGCGCGCCGGACGGATTTGGCGTCGCCTTCTTGGCAAAGCGGCTGGGCGAGCTGACTGCACTGCACCGCGAGCTCACCATCCAGCTGGTGCCGGTGCCGCGCTCCTTCTCGCTGTCCAGGCGCGAGGCCGATATTGCGATCACCGTCGAGCGGCCGAGCGAAGGGCGGCTGGTGGCGGGCAAGCTGGTCGACTACACGCTCGGCCTCTTCGCCTCCCGCGCCTATGCCGAAGCCAACGGTCTGCCGAAAGTGCCGGCCGAACTCGGCCGGCACACGCTGATCGGCTATGTGCCGGACCTCATCGTCAGCCCGTCGCTCGACTATGCCGCCGAGTTCAGCCCCGAATGGCGCACCAGCTTCGCCATCTCCTCGGCGCTCGGCCAAGCCGAGGCGGTGCGCTCCGGCGCCGGCATCGGCATCCTGCACACTTTCGTCGCCCGTTCGATGCCGGAGCTTGTGTCCGTCGACATCGTCGCGCCCATCCGCCGCGCCTACTGGCTGGTCTACCATGAATCGGTGAGGCCGCTGCGCCGCGTCCAGCTCGTCGCCAATTTCATCACCAAAGTGGTGGAACGCGAGCGCGGTCTTTTTGTCTAATCCGCGTCGAGCACGAACGAACTCACCACTTTCCCAGCTTCGTCCGCAAGCGGCGCCCATTTGCGCGCCGCCTCGTCGGCGCTGTCGCCCGTGACCCCGCAATCGACGAAGCCGTAATGCGAGCTGCGCAGCGTCAGCGCGATGCGGGAATGGCCATAGAAGCTGACATTGTCGTCGGCGTAGTGGAAATCCATGTCGGCGACCCGCACCGGATAGCCGTCCGGAAAATGCGCCAGCCGGTCCTGGCTGAAGCCGGCCGACTGATAAGCGACGCCGATCATGGTCTGCCAGTTTTCCGCCGACCAGTCCTTCTCGATGAATGCCCTGGGATCGGGCGGATTGTCCAGGGCGGTCGGGTCGTAGAGATTTTGCGACACCCTGCAGGTTAGGCCTTCTTCGCCGGATTTGACCTTGAGCCGCATGGTATTGCCAAAGGTGGTTTCGCTCGTCCATTCCTCGGGATAGGTCAGCGAAAAGCCGTGCTCCTTGTCGTGAACGGTCTTGTCCGCGGCAAACGCCACCGGGGTGCAGGTCAGATATGAGGCCGCCGCCGCAACAAGAAAAACACGCATCCCAAAGTCCCCTCGCCGCGGCCGATCCTATCACAGCCAGTTGGTCGTTGCCGCCTTGCCTCCGCCACAAATTCAGCGACTGTGGCACCAGCGCGCCTGGCCATGTCATGACCGGGCGCAAGGGGGACAATCTTCGGAACGCCGGCGGAGAAATGCGAGCCGTACTTGCCATTTTGCCGCTGATCTTTCTGTCGGACTGCGCCAACCCCTGGACCAACGTTCCGGAAGCGGAGCTGCCGAAGCCGATCCGCTACGTCATGGCGCGCCCCTCGCCTTTCGTCATCGGCAATTATTGCGGCCCGGGCACGCGCACCGGCGATCTGTCGGCAAAGCCGGTCGACCGTCTCGACGCCGCCTGCCAGGTCCACGACGCCTGCTACATTGCCCGGCACAATCATTGCGACTGCGACGGCGCGCTCGTCGCCTCCGCGAGGAATATCCGCGACGACCGGACGGCGCCGCGCAAAATGCGAAACGAGGCAGAATTGCTGATCGCCACCTTCGCGTTTCCGGTCTGCAGGATCTTTCCGCAAGGCTTCCTGCCGCCGCGCGATCCGGCCCAGCTCAAGGCCATGAATGGGGCGACTGGATGAGGCTCGGGTCGGCCATAACCAGGGCGTTGCTTGGACTGGCGCTGGCAGCGCTTGCCAGTTGCGCCGGCATGCCTGGGCATTCGGCCTGCGCCTTCTTTCCGGGCGACGGCGCCTGCGGCCGCCTGCCGGTCTCGGCGGACAGCAGCGGCGCCGAGATAGCCGGAGCCCACTACTTCGCAGGCGACGGCAACAGCGCCTATGACAAGCAGTTCCAGGCGCTGCTCGCCCAAAGCCGCCTCGATGCGCTCGACCGCGCCAATGGCACCGGCCGTTTCGGCCGCGACTGGCGCGATGTCCAAAACAGTGGCTTCCACACGACCTATCCGACGCTGCAACGGCTCGCCAAACCGCTCGACGACACCGAGCTGGCGCCGACACGAGGCAAGCCGGGCGAAGGCCGGTTCACCGGCCGTTGGCGCATGTCGCGCCAGACGCTCTATCTCGATGCCGCCGCGCGGCCCTCGGCGCCCAAGACCTTCAGCTTCTCTGGCCTGCAGGCGCGCTCGGTCGAGATCGTGCTGCGCCAGGCGGGGCACCTGCAAGTCGACATCGGCGGCACCTGCAACGGCCCGCTCGCGATCCGCGCGTCGGGGCGATCCATCACCGTCGCAGCGGCCTCTCCATTCCATCTAAGCCTGCACGTCGCCGAAACCTCCGTCAGCCTGTTTCCGGACCAGGCGCTGACCCGCTGCGATCTACGCGTCGGCTCCACCCTGGCGCCGGCCGGCGCGCCGCTGACCTTGCTGCGCGAGGAGACCGCCGATCCCTGGATCGCGGGGCTCGACAGCCGCTACGACCGCTGTCCGGTGCCTGACCCGGCGGGGATGGAGGAACTCGACCGCGTCTTTTATGCCAGCCGCTGGCTATCGCAGACCTGCGCGCTGGCGCTGGGGTCGCCGACCCTGCTGCGCAAATCGCGCGACGGCTTCAACGCCAAGGTCGAGGCCCTGCTCGGCCGGACGCTGCCCGACAGCGCCATCGACAAGGCCGACCCCGAACTGCCGCTCGATTTCTCAAGCGCGCCGAAACTCCGGCTGATCTATCTGTCGTCGCTGGAGTTCAAGGCGGATTTCTCCGGCCGCATCATGGAGCGGCTGATCCGCCATCACGCAGCACTTGGCACCAAGGTGCGCATCCTGGTGACCGACGTGCTGGAGCGTGAAAAGGACGACGCGCTGCTGCACCGGCTGGCGGCTGAGTTCCCCAACGTCCAATTACAGGAATATCGCTGGCAGGCGGACCACGGCGCGCCGTTCGACGAGCAGATCTCGCAGTTGCACAAGGTTCACCATATCAAGATGCTGGCGACGCTGGCCGAAGAGCCCGGTCGCTCGCGCGTCATCATCGGCGGGCGCAACATCCATGACGGCTTCCTGTTCCACAAGCCCGTCGACCTGACCCGCTATCCGGACCTGGAGCAATACGGCAAGACCGACGGCTTCTCGCTGAATTACTATTCCAACTGGAACGACTTCGACATCGAGATCGCCGACCCGGCGACCGTCGAGACGCTGGCCGCGCATCTGTCGACAATCTGGCTGCGCGACGCCGACACCAACCTGTCGCGGCCGTTTTCCATTCCGGTTCCCGGTGGAAGCCCGCGCGGCGTGGCGCGGCATTTCATTTCCGTGCCCTACGAGGACGGGCACGCGCTGGAGGCCTATTTCGTCGAACTGATCGACACCGCCGAGCATCGCATCGAGATCGTCAATCCCTATCTCAACCTGACGCCGGATATCGCCCGGGCCATCGACCGGGCGCTGGCCAGGGGCGTGAAGATCGATGTCGTCGGCCGTATCGACCTCAAGGGCGACATTGGCGGCCGGTTCCTCACCGCGCTCAACAAGCTGTTCGTCGAGAAATATGGCGACCGCATCGACATCCGCGAGTTCAAGGCGGCGGATGTCGTGCTGCATTCCAAGATCATGATGATCGACGAAAGGCTGGTTGCCATCTCCTCGGTCAACCTCAACAACCGCAGTTTCTTCCATGACTCGGAGAACGGCATGGTCGTGCTCGATCCGGCTTTCTACCGCCGCATGAAGCCGGTCTATGACGATTACCTCGCCCATTCGCGCCCGGTCGCCACCAATGTCACCATCGGCTGGGCCTACCGGCTGCTGTTCAGCGACACCTGGGTCCGGCAGGCATTCTGACGCGAGCCCCGCCGAAGCAGTTGCAAAGCCCGTCAGATAGGTTTGAGGTAGCGTTCCGGGCTGAGGTCGCGCGCGTTGATCTCCGGCACCCGGTTCGACATGATGTCGGCCAGCACCTTGGCCGAACCGCAGGCCATGGTCCAGCCTAGCGTGCCGTGCCCGGTGTTGAGATAGAGGTTGGCGACCTCGCTTTGCCCGATCAAGGGCGGTCCGTCCGGCGTCATCGGCCGCAAGCCGCACCAGAAGCTCGCCGCCTTGAGGTCGCCGCTGCCGGGAAAGAGATCGCCGACCGAGTGTTCGAGCGTGCGGCGGCGCGATTCCTGCAAGCGAAGATCATAGCCCGAAATCTCCGCCGTGCCGCCGACGCGGATGCGGTCGCCGAGCCTGGTGATCGCCACCTTGTAGGTCTCGTCCATGACGGTCGACACCGGTGCTGCCTCGGCATTGCTGATCGGCACGGTGATCGAATAGCCCTTGACCGGATAGACCGGAATTGGGCGCCCCAGCGAGCGCATGAACTGCGCCGAATAGCTGCCCATCGCCATCACGAAGGCGTCCGCGGATCTCCATCCGCGATCGGTAAGCACATTGGTGAGGCGATTGCGGTTCCTGACGATGCGCCGGATGGTCGAGCCGTATTCGAAGGTCACGCCGCGCGCTACGCAGAGTTCTGCGAGCTTGTCGGTGAACATCTTGCAGTCGCCGGTCTCGTCACCCGGAAGCCTGAGGCCGCCGACGAATTTATCGCGCACCGCCGCAAGGGCCGGCTCGGCCGCGGTACAGCCGTCGCGATCGAGGATTTCATAGGGCACGCCATATTTCTTCAGCACCTCGACGTCGCCGCCGGTGCCGTCGAGCTGCTTCTGTTTGCGAAAGAGCTGCAGCGTGCCTTTGCTGCGTTCGTCGTAAGTGATGCCGGTCGCCTCGCGCAGCGCTTTCAGCGTGTCGCGGCTGTATTCGGCAAGCGGCACCATGCGCGACTTGTTGAGCGCGTAGCGCTCGGCCGTGCAGTTGCGCAGCATCTTGAGGAGCCACGTCCACATATTCGGGTCGAACGCCGGCCGCACCACCAGCGGTCCGTATTTCATCAATAGCCATTTGACGGCTTTGACCGGGATGCCGGGCCCGGCCCAGGGCGAGGCATAGCCCGGCGATACTTCGCCGGCATTGGCGAAGCTGGTTTCGAGCGCCGGCCCCGGCTGGCGATCGTAGACGGTCACTTCATGACCGGCCTCGGCGAGGAAGTAGGCGGTGGTGACTCCGATCACGCCGCCGCCCAGCACGATGACTTTCATTCCATGCTCCCTCAAAGGCCGATCATGCCGCGGAAGGGCCCGGATCGTCCCCTTCTGTCTGCCGGATTTTGCCGCGCCCGCCAAGGGGCCAGTCACCGGCGGATGCGCTGTGGACCAGCTTGAGGCCGTGGCGAGGTCGCTCGGCGGCGAGATCCTGCGCCGCTCGCCGCGCGGCCTCCGGCTGATAGGCCACATCCTCGAGAAGGATCTCCTCGGCAGGGCCGTCGGGCCGCATAGCCAGCGCCGATTGACCCGCTTTCATGCCAAGCAGGCAAAGGCCGCGCCACGTGGCGACCGGCAGGCCGGAGCCGACGGGAGCGGATGCTTCGGCCTGCACCAGCGTCCGCGTCTGCGATGGACCGCCGCGGACGCGGAAAGTCACCCGGCTGTTGAGCGTGGCCAGGTCGAACTTGACGGCTCCCGTCGCAATGACGCGGCTTTCGGCGAGCTTGCGTTCGAGCATCGGCGCGATCGGATCGGCAAACGCGCGGCGGCGCATCAGCATCGCCTCGATCACCGCGAAGTCCTTGGCCGTCAGCCGGTAGACGGCCCTGGTCATGGCGCCCTCCGCGTCTGTTCGACGGCGTCGATCGTTGCCGAGAGAACCCGGCTGTCGCGGCTCCGCCAGGAGACCGTGCGGCCGGCGCGCGCGCCGATCAGCGCGGTTCCAAGCGGCGTCAGCACCGATATGCGTCTTTCGGCGATGTCGGCCTCCGCCGGATAGACCAGCGTCACCGTCTGAAGGCTTCCTTCCGGATCCTGAAGCGTCACCGTCGAGCCCATCCGCACCACGTCGGCGGGCATTGCCGCCTCGGTGGCGACCCGGGCGCGGTCCATCTCGGCAAGCAGGTCCTCGGCCATATCGGGCGTGCGGTTGAGAAAGGCCCTGGCGAGACTGCTCAGCCGGTCGTGATCCGCCGCGCTGACAAGGAGGGTGGAACGCGATTGCGTTGCTGTGGGCATGGCATACCTCATATGCTGGCGCATCGGCGAAGCGAATGCGCGCAAGCCGCCACGTAGGCGGCGAACAGAGCCGGACCGCAAAGGCCGCCGGCTCGATGAAAATGTCTGGAATTGAAACGCCCCGGTTCACGCGGCCGCCGGCATTGGCGGCCACGTCGGGGCTACGCTCCCGCGATGGGGCAAACCCTGAAGCAGGTTTTGGTATAAGCGAGGTTGCTCATGCCCCGAACCTTGCCGAGAAGCCCCGGCTTGTCAAGCAAAGCGCCTGTCTCAAGCTCCTAGATAGCGGCGGTGAAAGCGCGCACCCAGGCTGGTCAATATCTCGTAGCCGATGGTGCCGGCGTGGCCGGCCGCGTCGTCGACGCTTTGCGAGGGACCGATGAGCTCGACGAGCTCGCCTTCCCTGAGCCGGCCGGCCGGAAGCGCCGAAATGTCGAGGACGATCGAGTCCATCGACACGCGCCCGATGAACGGCAACCGCACGCCCTCGAACCAGGCGGCCGAAGCGGCGCGCCGGTGCCAGCCGTCGCCATAGCCCAGCGAAATGGTCGCCAGCCTGAGCGGCCCCTCGGCTTGCTGGGTGTGGCCATAGCCGATGCCCGCGCCCGCGCCGACCTGCCGCGTCTGCGCCACCTTGGCTTGCAGCCCTATCACCGGCAGCATCGGGTTGGGTGCGTTGGGTGTGGGGTTGACGCCGTAGAGCGCGGCTCCCGGGCGGGCAAGGTCGTAGTGGTAGGCCGGTCCGAGAAAGATGCCGGACGAGTTGGCCAGGGAGGCGGGCGCCGCGGGCAGCATCTTGCGCAGCAATTCGAATTCGCGTCGCTGCTTCTCGTTCGCCGCCTGTTGCGGCTCGTCGGCGCGGGCGAGATGGCTCATAACGAAACGGATGTCGACGCCGTCGAAGGCGCCGGCCTCGCCCACGACCGCCTCGATTTCCGCCGGCGCCATGCCGAGCCGGGCCATGCCGCTGTCGACCTGGATCGCGGCAGGCAGGCTTTGGCCCATGCCTCGCGCGATCTCGCGCCAGGCCTTCAGTTGCATGGCGCTGTTGATGACCGGCCAAAGCCGAGCCGCCGCGGCTTCCGGTTCAGAACCCGGAGGCAGCCCGTTCAGCACGAAGATGTCGGGCCCGGGCCCGATCGCCTTGCGCAGCGCGATGCCCTCGCCGAGCAGCGCGACGAAGAAGATGTCGCAGCCCTCTTTCGCCAGCGCCGATGCCACTTGCGCGGCGCCAAGCCCGTAGCCGTCGGCCTTGAGCACGCCCGCGCAGCGAACGCCGTCGAGTCGCACCTTTAGCCGGCGGTAGTTTTCCCGGATGGCCCCGAGGTCGATCGTCAGGATCGCGCCGGCCGCCGCCTCGCTCACCGTCGAACCGCTGCTTGCATCATGTGCCGGAAACCCGCGTCCGGTGTCGTCGTTCATGGCGACCCCCGCTCATTGCATCGGCAATCAATACGGCCACAGGGCCGGCGCGACAACCGGGGCGGACGACCGCTCAGCGGACGAGATGCTGGAATGCTGCGATGACCTGCTCGTAGACCTTGCGCTTGAACGGCACGATCAGCTCCGGCAGATCCCGCATCGGCCGCCAGGCCCATTCGTCGAATTCGGCGGTGTGGCCGCCGGGCGGCGGATTGATCTCGATCTCGCTTTCGTCGCCCTCGAAGCGATAGGCGAACCATTTCTGCGTCTGGCCGCGATAGCAGCCCTTGAAGGCGACGCCGACCAGATGCTCCGGTAGGTCGTAATTGATCCAGCGCGGCGCCTCGGCCAGCAGCGATACGCTGCGCATGCCGGTTTCCTCATAGAGCTCGCGGCCCGCGGCCTCGATCGGCTCTTCGCCCTTGTCGATGCCACCTTGCGGCATCTGCCAGAGTTGCGTCGTGCCGGCGAACTCGCTGTCCGGTTCGGCGATGCGGTGCCCGACCCAGACCAGGCCTGCTCCGTTGAGGATCATCAGCCCGACGCACGGACGGTAAG
Source organism: Mesorhizobium sp. B3-1-7 (assembly GCF_006439385.1). Taxonomy (NCBI): domain Bacteria; kingdom Pseudomonadati; phylum Pseudomonadota; class Alphaproteobacteria; order Hyphomicrobiales; family Phyllobacteriaceae; genus Mesorhizobium; species Mesorhizobium sp. B3-1-7. Next base: position 97,345 of record NZ_VFTL01000006.1, on the reverse strand, counting down.
GCAGCGTTTCAGGATCGATCTTCTTGGCCATGGGTCAGCGTTCCAGCCGTCTTTGAGGATTGACTTCGGCGAGGCGGGTAGGGTTAGCCTTTTTGCGGATCGATCGCCACCGCCGAGATCGGCACGATCTCGATGCCGCGCTTCTTCGCTTCGGCAATCCAGGACGTCACCGTGTCGACTGTGATATCGAAAGCCGAACCGATGCCGACGGCGGAGCCCTTGGCCCGCGCCGTCGCTTCCAGGCTGTCCAGCTTCTTGAGGATTTCGCCGCGGTCCTGCACGGCATCGATCGCCATGTCGCCGGCAACGAACGGCACGCCGTCCTTGAGCGCAAGGTCAGGCGCAACGCTGCGGGCGGACGACCCGTCGTCGATATAGGCGAGCCCCCGCTTGCCGAGCTCGGCCATGAACGGTTCCATCGCCGAGGCGTCGGTCGAGAAGCGCGCGCCCATATAGTTCATGACCCCGGTATAGTTGGTCGTGCGCGACAGCGCCCAGTGCAGGCTCTTCAGGTTCTCGTCCGGGCTGGCCGACACCGTCAGCGTGTTGCGGCCGGGATTGACGTTCGGATAATCGAACGGCTCGAGCGGCACCTGCATGACGATTTCATGCCCGCTCTGCCTTGCCGCCTGCATCCAGCGGCCGATGCTGTTGCCTTGCGGCGCGAAAGCCAGCGTCACCTCGGCCGGCAGCTTGGCGATCGCGGCTTGCGTGCCGGTCTGCGAGACGGCGAGTCCGCCGATGACGATCGCCACCCGTGCCCCGCGCGCGCCCGACCAAGGCCGCGCATAGACGTCGAAAGGCCGCCTGCCGTCGGCGGAGCGCATCGGCAGCGGACCGGTGTCGCTGGCCTCGATCAGCGCCCTGTCCGGGATGTGGGCGACCTTGAGGTTCTGGCCGAGCGTCGACGGATCGCGAATCACGATCGCCGCCTTCGGCGGCCCGTCGCCCTCTTCGGTCTGGACATGGATGATCTGCGGGCCGCCGCTCTTCATCGGCGTGCTGGCTTGTGGCGTCGTCGCGGCTACCGGAGCCGGCGCGGGCGCCGCTGCCGCCGCAGGGGCAGGCGCAGCGGTGACCTTCGGCGTCGAAACAGCCACTTCTTCCGGCTTGCGGAACGGCTTTTCACGCAGCGCGATAGCGCCGGAAACCCCGATCACGCCAAGCACGGCCAGCACAGCGACGAGCGTGCCGGAGCCGATGCCGCGCGAGGCCTTGCGCTGAGGCCGGAGCGTCTGTCCGAGCGGGCGTTCGATGTCCTTGCCGATCTCAGCCAAGTCGTGTTTCCCCGGAAGCCCGCCAGGGTCACTTTTTCGTGACATCTCGCGTAAACTTCGCAATCGCTGGCGCGATACCCCAGACGCGTGGCGCCCCAACCGCGGTCCCCGAATCAAACTGCCGGAACCTCGCGGCCCCGGCAGCATTGCATTGCTTCGCGCAGCCGGCCAGAGCCGGACCGCATTACTGGTTCAGCACGGCCTTGTCCGGGTTCGGTGGGAACGACGGATCGGTCTTTTCGCCGCGCAGAAGCTGCTCGGCATAGATCAGCTGCAGGTCGTCCTTCGGATCCGGCGGCACATAGGCAGCCGAGCCCGAACCGGTGGAGCTCTCGTCGGCGCCCTTGATGTGGCCCTTGAGATCGGATTCGCCGCGGGTCAGGTCGCGGCCCTGCAGATCCGGCGGCAGCGGCTGGTCGACCTTGATGTCGGGCGTGATGCCCTTGCCCTGGATCGACTTGCCCGACGGCGTGTAATAGAGCGCCGTGGTGAGCCGCAGCGCGCCATTCTCGCCGAGCGGGATGATGGTCTGGACCGAGCCCTTGCCGAAGGACTGCGTGCCAACCACCGTGACGCGGCGCAGATCCTGCAGCGCGCCGGCGACGATTTCCGAGGCGCTCGCCGAGCCGCCATTGACCAGCACGATCATCGGCTTGCCGTTGATGTCGTCGACCTGCTTCGGCTTGGCGTCGAAGCGGGTGACGTCCTTCGGATCGCGGCCGCGGGTCGACACGATCTCGCCGCGCTTGAGGAAGGCATCCGACACGCTGACCGCCTGGTCGAGCAGACCGCCCGGATTGAGGCGCAGGTCGAGCACATAGCCCTTCAGCTTGTCGTTCGGCACCTGCTTCTTGATGTTCTCGATGGCGTTCTCGAGATCGTCATAGGTCTTCTCGGTGAAGGAGGTGATCTTCATGTAGCCGATGTCGTTCTCGACCCGGTACTTCACCGCCTTGACCTTGATGACGTCGCGCACCACCGTGATTTCGATCGGCTTGTCGGCGCCCTGGCGCAAGATCGTGAGCTTGATCGGCGTGTTGACCGGTCCGCGCATCTTCTCGACCGCGTCGTTGAGGGTGAGGCCGCGCACCTCTTCGCCGTCGATCTTAGCGATGTAGTCGCCCGACAGCACACCCGCCTTGGCGGCCGGCGTGTCGTCGATCGGCGTGATGACCTTGACGAGGTCGTTCTCCATGGTGACCTCGATGCCGAGGCCGCCGAACTCACCCTTGGTCTGCACGCGCATGTCCTGCGCCTGCTCGGCGTTCATGTACGAGGAGTGCGGGTCGAGCGAGGCCAGCATGCCGTTGATGGCGTTCTCGACGAGCGACTTGTCGTCCGGCGGCGTCACGTAATTGGCGCGCACGCGCTCGAAGATGTCGCCGAAGATCGCCAGCTGCTTGTAGGTTTCCGAACCCGCAGCGTTCGCCGCCGAACCCGGTGCGCCGTAGACCAGGCTCATTGCCGATGCGCCCATCAGCGCGCCGGCAAACAGAAGCGACAGTTTCCGCATCATTTCACGTCCTTCCAGAAAATCGGTCCGCCCACCATGGGGCCGGATCGACGGGTTTTCCATCCTTGCGGAACTCGACATAGAGTTCCAGCGCCGCATTTCCATTTCGCGAGGCCGAGGTGCTTGCCACCCGGGCCTCTCCCATCGCGCCGATCGGCTCTCCTGCGAGCACCGACTGTCCGGTCGCGACGCTGATTCTGCTCATCCCCGCCAGGACGACATGATAACCGTCGCCCGCATTGAGGATCAAGAGTTGACCATAGGAGCGAAACGGCCCCGCATAAAGCACGTTTCCATCCGCCGGCGCGGTGACGATGGCTCCCGATTGTGTCGCAACCATGTCGCCCTGCATCGCCTCGCCATTGCCGTCGTCGGCGCCGAAACGCAGTTTGATCTTGCCGATGACAGGCAGCGCGATCTGGCCTTGCAATGCCGAGAACGGCGCCGATCCGGTGAGGCGATTGGCCTCCGGCACCGGCAGCGCGGCGAGCTCGGTGGTAGAGGCCGTCGTGTCATTGTCCGTCGATTTCCGCTCGCCCGCCTTGACCTGATCCTGCCCCTTGCGCGCCTTGTCGGCTTCGAGCGAGGCGATCAGGTCCTTGAGGCTGCTCGCCTTCGCCGCCAGCTGCTGCGAGTGCTGCTGTTCGGCCGCCATCGCCGTTTGGGTATCGGCCTGCAGCTTTTTCTTGGCCTCCAGCAGCATGGTGAGCCGCTTCTTCTCGGCCGTCTGGTCGGTGACGGCGGTGGTGAGTCTCGCCCGTTCTGCCTCGATCGAGGCCGTGACGCGGGTCTGCTCCTTGAGGTCGGCCATCAGCCTGTCGGTCTGCTGGCGCAATTCCGGCACGACGGCGCCGAGCAGGATGGCGCTGCGCACCGACGACAGCGCATCTTCGGGCTTGACCAGGATCGCCGGCGGCGGATTGAGCCCCATGCGCTGCAGGGCGCCCAACACCTCGGCCAGCACGTCGCGCCGCGCCATGAGCGAGGCGCGCAGTTTTCCTTGCTCGGCCTTCAGCCCTTCGAGCTTGGCGCCGATATCCTCGATGTCCTGGCCGAGCTTCTGCTCCGTCATCGCCGACTGGATGAGCGCCGCGGTGATCGAGGCATAGTCCTTCCGCACCGAGGCGATGTCGGCGGCGAGCTTGCCCAGCCGCTCCGACGACAAGGTAATCTCCTTGGAAACCTGCTCGTATTCGGCCCGGCTCTGATCCGGATCGGGTGCAAGGTCGAGCGAATTTTCGGCCGCCCGGACCGGCCCGAGCGTGACCACGGCGGCGACAAGGGTCAAACCGCAGCGGCTGCGCCAAGCGCGCGTTCTGGAATTCCAGCCTTCAGACATCAGGCCTCGACTGTATCCGCCGCTTCGTTAACGAACCATCAACCATGTTGGAAGCGCCCAATAACCCGGTTGCCGCGCGATTGAGGCGGAAATCGCGGCGCAGGCCGGCAATCCCCAGCTTTTCGGCCGATGCCATTATTCACGATCGATGATACGGATGACCGGAAAGGATCGTGGCGATCCGGTAGAGCTGCTCGCCCAGCATCACGCGCACCAGCTGGTGCGGCCAGGTCAGCGCGCCGAACGACAGCACCAGGTCCGCCTGCTCGCGCAAGGATCTGTCATGGCCGTCGGCGCCGCCGATGGCGACGACGAGCGCCTTGCGGCCGCCGTCGCGCAACTGGCCGATGCGGGCGGCCAGGTCCTCCGAGGAGAGCGACTTGCCGCGTTCGTCGAGCAGGATGAGAACAGTGCCCGGCTGCAACTGGGCCTGCAGCCTCTGGGCTTCCTCGCGGCGGCGCTCGTCGGCGCTCTGTCCGCGGCTCTCGGGAACCTCGACAATGCCGGCAAATTCCAGCCCGACCGCGGGCCCGCTCTTCGAAAAGCGCTCGAAATAGCGGTCGGCGAGTTCTCTCTCGGGGCCGGTCTTCATCCGGCCCACGGCATGAACGGTGATCTTCATCCTCGCCCCGGCGAGCTTGTCCTAACGCATACCGTGACGGTTCACGGCACACGGATCAAGGCTCAGTGCAAGGTCTCTTCCTCGAGATCCGGCGCCTGCCACATCTTTTCCAGATTGTAGAATTCGCGGACTTCGGGGCGGAAGACATGGACGATGATGTCGCCCGAATCGATCAGGACCCAGTCGGCGCCAGCCAGCCCCTCGACGCGCGCCGTGCCGAGGCCGGCATCCTTCAGCGCCTTGAGGAGGTGATCGGCGACAGCCGAGACATGACGGTGCGATCGGCCCGAGGCGATGACCATGTAGTCGCCGAGGCTCGATTTTCCCTGGATGTCGATTGAGACGATGTTTTCGGCCTTGGAGTCTTCCAGACTGGCAAGGACTGTGTCGATGGCGAGGGACGCGGCGTCGTTTCCGCTGATCCCTGCCGGCGAAGGCATGATGTCAGCCTTCTTCCGCAGTGCTGTTCTCAGTGTGTTTCCTTTCCCAACAAGAACAACCAAATCACCATGCAAAAGGTGACACCACATAGATAGGCAGAGTTCCATTGCAGTTTCAAGACGGGCGCGCCCTGCCCGCGCCAACGCGGCTCCGCTTGGCAGGTTCCGTCGTCCCGAAAAAATCGGAACCCTTTGCGCTTTGCACAGGTTATCGGCTCACTGACCAATGGGGACTTCATCCATGCCAACCGACCCGCAAAGCGCCCTCATCACCATCCAGGCCGGGCTTGCGCAGCTGAGCACGCTGATCGTTTCCTATTCCTTCTCGGCCATCGGCGCCATAATCCTGCTGGTTGTCGGCTATTTCGTCGCTGGTGTCGCCGAGCGCTCGATCTCGGCCGGCCTCGGCCATATCCACGGCTTCGACGCGACCTTGCGTCATTTCTTCTCCAAGATCGTCCGCTACGCCATCCTGATCCTGGTCACCATCATGGTGCTCGGCCAGTTCGGGGTGCAGACCGCCTCCATCATCGCCGCCATCGGCGCCATCGGCCTGGCCATCGGGCTGGCTCTGCAAGGCACGCTGCAGAACATCGCCGCCGGCATCATGCTTCTGGCGCTCCGGCCCTTCCGCATCGGCGAATATGTCGAGGTCGGCTCGATTGCCGGCACCATCGAGGAGATCGGCCTCTTCGCCACCAAGCTGCGCTCCGTCGACGGCGTCTATGTGCTGGCGCCCAACTCGACGCTGTGGAACCAGCCCGTGCGCAATTTCACCCGCAACGGCGTGCGCCGCACCGATGTGAGCTTGAGCATCGGCTCCTGGAACGACATTGACCGCGCGCAAAAGACGCTGCTTGCCATCGCCGGCGCCGAAAAGCGCATCCGGCGCGAACCGGCGCCGATCGCCTTCGTGGCAAATCTCGGCGACACCACCGTTTCGCTCACCTTGCGCTACTGGACTTCGGCCGCCGACTATTTCTCGACCCAGACCGACATGACCAAGCGCGCCAAGCAGGCTTTCGACAGCGAAGGCATCTCGATCCCGCTGCCGCCGCCGGAAATGCCGGCGCCGGAGGCCCGCAAGCAGTAGCCTCGCAACAGCGATTTTCAATCTGCCGGCATTCTGAACCGATTTCGAGGTATCTCGGCTATTGCCGTGATTTCGATCTGCAAGTCCGGATGATAAAGTCGCACGATCTCGACGGTTGTCGTTACGGATAGGGCTCTGAAAAGAACTCCTTGCGGATGTCCCCCGACGCCATGAACCGCTCTATGTCGGTCGTATACTGGGTCAGCGATACGATATCGGCCATCTCCCCACCGATGGCCGCGAGCACGGCCTTGATGTTTTCGAGGGTTTGCCGGACCTGAGCCCGCATATCGCCCTTCCCGACAATCTGCCCTTCACGGTCAAGCGAAACTTGGCCTTTTAGGTGAACGAGTTGCCCGCCCTCATGGATTTTCACCATGGAGAACGCGCCAAAAGGCTTCCACACCGCTGCGGGATTATAGCTCTTCGACATCTGATCTTGCTCGAATTTGGGCCAAAAAGTCGCGAAGATGCGCAGCTTGTCAATCTTTGACGTGTCGCTGCTGTTCGTCCGGCGCGAAGGCTAGCTCCACCGGCAAGGGCGTCTGCGCCGACATCGGCGCGAAACTGCCGCTTGTGGCCGCGGGCGTCGGCCGGCCGGCCATCACGCGCCACAGCACGAACAGGCAGAAAGCCGATGCGATGACGATGCCGACATAGATGAAAGTCGCGGTGCCGAAGACGGCGGAAAGCGCCGTCACGATGCCCGGCACGATAAAGCCGGCCAGCGACCAGGCAAACAGCATCGAGCTCGACAGCGCCAGAAGCTCATCCTTGCCGGCGCGATCGGCGGCATGCGCGCTGGAGAGCGCGTAGATCGATTCCGACGCCCCATCCCAGATGAGATAGATCACCACCAGCGCCATCAGCGCGCCGCCGTCGAAGACAATGGCGAGCACGCTGGCGACGGTCGCGAGCGCCGCCGCGCCCGCCAGCACGTAGCGACGGTCGGTGCGGTCGGAAATCCAGCCGAGCGGGATCTGCAGGATCAGCGTGCCGACCGGCATCGCCGACAACAGCAGCGCCACGTCGGCCTGGCTGTAGCCCTTGGCGGTGGCATGGATCGGCGCAAAACCGGAAACGATCATCGACAGGCCGCCGACCGCCAGCATGCCGGCGACGCCGACCGGCGAGATCCGCCAGGCGCGGCGAAGCGCCACCGACGCGGCCTGCGGCGCCGGCGGCTGGGCAAGCCGCGTCATGCCGACCGGCAGAATGGAAAGCGCGGTGAAGGTGATGCCGATCAGCGCGGCGGCGGCTGTATGGATGTCGATCGCGGCGAGCGTCGCATAGCCAACGCCCAATCCGCCAATATAGGCGACGTAGAACACCGCCATGATCCGGCCGCGGATCGAATTCGGCAAGGCGTCGTTCAGCCAGCTCTGGGCGACGATGAACAGCCCGCAAATGGCGAAGCCGTAGAGCGCCCGGGCCGCGATCCAGAGCAACGGGATCGGCCCAGCGCCGATCGCGGCATTGGAAAGCGCGATCAGCGCCGAAAGCACCATGAAGGCGCGGGCGTGGCCCACTCGCTTGACGAGCGGCCCGGTCAGGATGCAGCCGGCAAGCCCGCCGGCCGAAAGCCCGGTGACGATCAGCCCTGCCCAGGTCGGGTCGAAACCGTCGGCGCCGAGCCGCACCGGGATATAGGCGAACATCAGCCCGTTGCCGATCGCGATCAGCGCCATCGACACGATGACGCTGGCAATGGCGATCAGTGGCGCCGATTGCGCGGCGCGGCTGGGATCGTTCGCGGATTGATTCTGCTTCAGCATGTCCACGCAAGCTTGGCCTACGAACAGGCAAAAAGCCGCCGCAAAAGCGACATGGCCGGACTTACCTTCTCCCCTTGCAGGAGAAGGAGGGCGCTCACCCCTTCGCCGCCTTGCGGATCGCGGTGGAAGACAGCAAGGAGCGCGGACCGTGGATGAAAGTCCAGGCCGGCGCCGGCATGCGGGCAAGCAGCGGCGCGTCGCCCTCGTCGACGCGGGCATAGTCGAAGGTCTTGGCGACCACCGACGACAGGAAGGAGAGCGTGGCGCCCGGGCGATCGATGACCGCGATCGGGAAGGTCAGCACGATCTCGCGCCAGCGCTGCCAGCGGTGGAAGTCGCGCAAGCTATCCGCGCCCATGATCCAGACGAAATCGACGCCCGGGTTGCGCGCCTTGACCAGCGCAAGCGTGTCGGCGGTGTAGCGCACGTGCTGCGCCGCCTCGAAGGCGGTGACCTTGATCCTCGGATTCCTGGCGATCTTTTCGGACAGCTCGATGCGCTCGGCGAGCGGCGCCAGTTCCCGCGCGCTCTTCAGCGGATTGCCGGGCGTCACCATCCACCACAGCTGGTCGAGCGCGAGCCTTCTCAGCGCGATCTCGGCGACCAGCGCGTGACCGGCATGCGGCGGGTTGAACGAACCGCCGAACAGACCGACGGTCAGCCCCTTGGCGGCGTGCGGCATGCGGAGGTAGCGGGCGGGGACGATGGGCTGAAGGGACGAAAGCATGGTGCTAGGCCCCCCTCTCTGGCCTGCCGGCCATCTCCCCCTCAAGGGGGGAGATCAGATGTTGCCTATGCTTTCGCCAATCGCCGGCGTTGCAAGCCGAGCGCCGGCACCGAAGCTGCCAATCTCCCCCCTTGAGGGGGAGATGGCCGGCAGGCCAGAGGGGGGGGCCTTGGCGCAAAGGCTCAAGCTCTAGCAGCAAACAACGTCAAGGCCTCACCTGTCCCGACCCGCGCACGCGGTATTTGAATGAGGTGAGCTGCTCGACGCCGACCGGCCCGCGCGCGTGCATCTTGCCGGTGGCGATGCCGATCTCGGCGCCCATGCCGAACTCGCCACCATCGGCGAACTGCGTCGAGGCGTTGTGCAAAAGGATCGCTGAGTCGATCTCGTTGAAGAATTTCTCGACCACCTGCGCATCCTCGGCGACGATCGCCTCGGTGTGGTGCGACGAGAAGGTCTCGATATGCTCGATTGCGCCGGCGACATCGTCGACCAGCTTCACCGCGATGATGGCGTCGAGATATTCCGTCACCCAGTCCGCATCGGTCGCCGGGCTGGCGTCGGCAAAGGCTTCCGTCACCTCGGCATCGGCGTGGATTTCGCAGCCGGCGACGCGCAGCGCTTCGAGGATCGGCACCAGATGCGTGGAGGCCACCGCGCGGTCGACCAGCAAGGTCTCGGCGGCGCCGCATACGCCGGTGCGCCGCATCTTGGCGTTGACGGCGATCTTCACCGCCATGTCGAGCTTGGCCGAGCGGTCGATATAGAGATGGCAGATGCCTTCCAGATGCGCGAAGACCGGCACCCGCGCCTCGTTCTGCACGCGCCCGACCAGGCTTTTGCCGCCGCGCGGGATGATGACGTCGAGACTGCCGCTCAAGCCTTTGAGCATCTCGCCGACGGCGGCGCGGTCGGTGGTCGGCACCAACTGGATGGCATCCTGCGGCAGGCCGGCGGCCTTCAGCCCTTCGACCATGCAGGCATGGATCGCCGACGACGAATTGTTCGAATCCGAGCCGCCGCGCAGGATCACCGGATTGCCCGCCTTGAGGCAAAGCGCGCCGGCGTCCGCCGTCACGTTGGGGCGGCTTTCGTAAATGACGCCGATGACGCCGAGCGGCGTGCGCACGCGCTCGATATGAAGGCCATTCGGCCGATCCCATTCGGCGATGACGTCGCCGACCGGATCCTTGAGCGCGGCGATCTCGCTTATGCCGTCGGCCATCGCCTTGATGCGCGAGGGGGTGAGCTTCAGGCGGTCCATGAAGGAGCCCGACAGCCCGGCCTCCCCGCCATTCGACATGTCGATGGCGTTGGCGTCGAGGATCACCTGCTCGTTGCGCAGGATGGCATCGGCCATGGCGACGAGCGCATCGTTCTTGGCCTTGGTGGAAGCGACGGCCAACGGTCGCGCGGCGGCGCGGGCGCGGCGGCCGATATCGGCCATCAGCGCCACGGTGTCTTCGCCGGATTTTTCATGCAGCTTCAGCATGGTTCATCCCTCCGCTTGGTCGTCGGCCGATGCTCTAGTCGTCGGCCAATACTTGGTCGCCGGCAAGGCTTACCACAAGGTCGTCGCGATGGATCATCGCCGAGCGCGCCTCGTAGCCGAGCACATTTTCGATCTCGGCCGTCTTCAAGCCCGCGATCCTTACGGCATCGGCGGCATCATAGGCAACAAGGCCGCGCGCGATCTCGCGGCCCTCGGGCGACAGGATCGCCACCGTGTCGCCGCGCGAGAAATTGCCGCTGACCAGTTTAACGCCCGCCGGCAGCAGCGACTTACCCGATTTGAGCGCGCCGATGGCGCCCGCATCGACCGTGAGCCGGCCTGCCGGCTCGAGCTGCCCGGCGATCCAGGTCTTGTAACCCTTCACCGGATTGGCGCTCGGCTTGAAGAAGGTCGCGCGCTCGCCGCGCTCGATCGCCATCAGCGGCGACAGCCTGGTGCCCGAAGTGATGATCATGGCGGTGCCGGCGGCGTTGGCGATCTTGCCGGCGTCGAGTTTCGTGCGCATGCCGCCGCGCGACAGCTCGGATGCGGCCACGCCCGCCATCGCCTCGATGTCCGGCGTGATGCGGTCGACCACGGGGATGAATTTTGCTTGCGGATCCTTAGCCGGCGGCGCCGTGTAGAGCCCGTCGATATCGGAAAGCAGCACCAAGAGATCGGCGCCCATCATCGTCGCCACTCGCGCCGCCAGCCGGTCGTTGTCGCCGTAGCGGATTTCCGACGTCGCCACCGTGTCGTTCTCGTTGATGACCGGCACCGCCTTCATCTTGAGCAGGGTCGAGATCGTCGCGCGCGCGTTGAGGTAGCGGCGGCGTTCTTCAGTGTCGCCAAGCGTCAAGAGGATCTGGCCCGACTTCAGCCCGTCCTTGCCGAGCGCGTCCGACCAGGCGCCGGCAAGCGCGATCTGGCCGACCGCGGCGGCGGCCTGACTCTCCTCGAGCTTCAGCGCGCGTTTACCGAGGCCGAGAATGGTGCGGCCAAGCGCAATGGCTCCTGAGGATACGACAAGCACTTCCGCGCCGGTACTGGCAAGCGCCGCAATGTCGTCGGCAAGCGAGGTCAACCAGTCGCGCTTCAGGCCCCTCGCGCGGTCGACGAGCAGCGCCGACCCGATCTTCACGGTGATGCGCCGGTATGATTTCAGCGATTTCATGGGTCTTATCGCCAGCGCGTGTCGACAGGAGCCGGAACGGCATCGCGCGCTTCCGCGACCACCGCCATCAGCGCGCGCAGCACCGCCTCGACGCCTTCGCCGGTGACGGCCGAGACAAGCAGCGGCGCGCGGCCGGCGGCGCGCTTCAGCGAGGCGGCCTTCTTCTTGCGCTGATCCGCGTCGAGGATATCGATCTGGCTGAGCGCGACGATCTCGACCTTGTCGGTCAGCCCATGGCCATAGGCATCGAGCTCCGCACGCACGGTCTTGTAGGCCTTGCCGGGATTTTCCTCCTGCGCCGAGACCAGGTGAAGCAATACGCGCGTGCGCTCGACATGGCCGAGGAAACGGTCGCCGATGCCGACCCCTTCATGCGCGCCCTCGATCAACCCGGGAATATCCGCCAGCACGAATTCGCGGCCGTCGATGCGGGCGACGCCGAGGCCGGGATAGAGCGTGGTGAATGGATAGTCGGCGATCTTCGGCTTGGCGGCGGTGACGGCGGCAAGGAAGGTCGATTTGCCGGCATTGGGCATGCCCACCAGGCCGGCGTCGGCAATCAGCTTGAGCCGCAGCCAGATGCTCAGCTCCTCTCCGGGCAAGCCGGGATTGGCGCGCCGTGGCGCCTGATTGGTCGAGGTCTTGAAATGCTGGTTGCCGAAGCCGCCATTGCCGCCCTTGGCGAGCAGGAAGCGCTGGCCGACGATCGTCAGGTCGCAGATCAGCGTTTCATTGTCCTCCGCAAAGACCTGCGTGCCCGCCGGCACTTTCAGCGTCACGTCGGCGCCCTTGGCGCCCGTCATATTGCGGCCCATGCCGTGCATGCCGGTCTTGGCCTTGAAATGCTGCTGGTAGCGATAGTCGATCAGCGTGTTCAGCCCGTCGACCGCTTCCATCCAGACATCGCCGCCGCGGCCGCCGTCGCCACCGTCCGGTCCGCCGAACTCGATGAATTTTTCACGCCGGAACGACACCGATCCGGCGCCGCCATCGCCGGAGCGGATGTAAACCTTTGCCTGGTCGAGGAATTTCATCTGCGTTTCAAGTTTCTGCTGGTGGCCTTGCGGGATTGCTCTAAACCAAGGCGGGACGAAGGGCGAGGCTGTTTTGCGACTAAAGCGCCTGATGCTCTTTTGCAAAGGACGCAGTAGCACTGTTCGCGAGCCAGGGTTGGGGAAATGCTCGAATGAAGGTCGTCACCTACAACATCCAGTTCGGCATCGGCCTCGACGGCAAATACGACCTTGGCCGCATCGCCGATGCGGTACGCGGTGCCGACGTGATCGCGCTGCAGGAGGTGACCCGCAACAATCCGCGCAACGGCGATCGCGACATGGTGGCCGAGATCGGCGAGGCGCTGCCCGATTATTTTGCCGCCTATGGCAGCAATTTCGAGGTCAATATCGGCTCGCGCCTGGAGAACGGCCGCGCCGTCTCGACGTCCTTCCAGCTCGGCAACATGGTGCTGTCGAAGACGCCCATCCATCTGTCGCGCAATCTCCTTTTGCCGCGCAGCCGCAGCCTCGAGACCATGAACTTCCAGCGCGGCGCGCTCGAGGCGCTGATCGAGACGCCGCTCGGCTTCATCCGTTTCTATTCCACCCATCTCGACCACCGCAGCCCGGTCGAGCGCCAGGGCCAGATCCGTTTCCTGCGCCAGCGCCTCTTGAACTATGCGCTGGAAGGCGGCGGCCTGTCGGGCATTCCCGAGATCGGCCTGCCGGACCTGCCCTATCCGGAAGCCTTCATCGTCATGGGCGACTTCAACATGCTGCCGGGCTCGCCGGAATATATCGAACTCGCCGGCCGGCCGGACCATGAGTTCGGCATGCCGCTGACCGCCGATCTCGCCGTCGACGTCGCCCAGCGCCTGGCCGTCGCCGACCTCGTCACCTGGGTCGACCCCGACCGCCCCGGCGACAAAAGCCGCCACAAATGCATCGACTATGTCTTCACCAGCGCCTCGTTGGCCAAGTCGCTGCAGCGCCTGTGGTCCGACCGGGAAGCCGTCGGCTCCGATCATTTGCCGCTCTGGGCCGAACTGGGCTGAGTCGCCTTCGAGCGCCGACGCCTAGGCGTGTTGCTATTCAGGTCAGGCCGAGCCGAAAATGATGGCTACCGAGAACCGGAGCGGAGCGTACTTAAAGTACGTGAGCACCGGAAGCGCAGGAAGCCGGCATTTGCAGGCCGGCCTCACCTGAATTTCAATATGCCTAGAAGTGGACCCAGTTGCGCAGACTGGTCCACGTCTTCCTGTCGAGCCGGTAGCGCTCGACCGGCACCTGGCCGGCGACGATCGAGTTCAGCATGCCCTGGCCGGCATACTGGAAGCCGCATTTGTGGATGACCCGGCGCGAGGCCGGATTGATCACCCGGGTCGAGGCATGCAGCACCTGGATCGAAGTGTTCTGGAACGCGAGGTCGACCAGCGCATGCGCGGCCTCCGTCGCATAACCGCGCTTCCAGTAGGGTTCGCCAATCCAGTAGCCGAGCTCCAGTCCGCGATCGGTGGTGTTCAAGCCCGCGCAGCCGACGAAGGTGCCGGTGCCGGCAAGGGTGAGCGCATAGACGATGCCGGCGCGGCGCGACGCCGCCATGGCAAGGAAGGTGCGGCCCTCGGCTTCGCCGTAGGGATGCGGCATGCGGGCCAGCATTTCGGCGACATGCCGGTTGTCGGCAAGCGTGACGAGTTGCTCGAGATCGCTCTCGCGCGGGGCGCGCATGACCAGCCGCTCGGTGGCCAGCACCGGGCAATCGATCGCGTAACTTTCGTCTTCGGTATCTTCCGCTTCGGCAACCATTTAGTCCTCCAGGGCAAAGAAAAATGAAAAAGGAGAGAGGGCAAGCCCATCTCTCCTGATCCTTTTCCTGGCCTGGCCAGACACCGGTTCCCGAGATGGGCGCCGGTGTTATGGTGCGGAACCGGCTACTCCGCTGCTTTGGTAATCGGGTTCACCGATACGTAGGTTCGGCCGTTGGCTTTTTTGTTGAAGGTGACTGCGCCGGCGTCGAGCGCAAAAAGGGTGTGGTCCGTGCCCATGCCAACATTGGTGCCCGGATGCCAGGTCGTGCCGCGTTGGCGGATGATGATGTTGCCGGCGACGACGGCTTCGCCGCCGAACTTCTTCACGCCGAGACGCTTGGAGTGCGAATCGCGACCATTGCGCGACGAACCGCCAGCTTTCTTGTGTGCCATTTGACTAACTCCGATGCGCCCCTGAGGCGCTTGAATGGTCTTATGAACGCGTTCGCGTTCCGTTTCAAGTCCCGTACCGGCGACGATCGTCGCCGGAAGAATTACTTCTTCGCCAGTTCCTTGGCCTGCTCGCGCCAGTCCTTGATCTGGTCGGCGCTGAACGGCATGTGCTCGTCGATCTTGGCGACATCCTTGTCGGTGAGCTTGGCGAGCTGCGCGAAGGTGACGATGCCCTGCTCGGCGAGGTCCTTCGCCGCGACCGGGCCGATGCCCTTGATCACGGTCAGGTCGTCCGGCTCGCCCTTCGGCGCCTTGAACAGCGGCGCGGCGACGGTCTCGGCCTTAGCCTCTTCCTTCGGAGCGGCCTCTGCCTTGGGTTCCTTCTTGGCCTTCGGCTCCTTCGGCGCGGCTTCGGCCTTCGCCTCGGCGGCGACCTCCGCCTTGGCTTCGGGGGCCTTTGCCTCTGCCTTGGCGGCGGCCTTCTTCGACGGCTTGGCGCCGCCGAGCAGGATCTCGGCGATCCTGACGGTGGTCAGAAGCTGGCGGTGGCCGATCTTGCGGCGGGAATTCTGGCGGCGGCGCTTCTTAAAAGCGATGACGGTGCGGTTCTTGCCTTGCTCGACGACTTCCGCCGTGACCAGAGCGCCATCGACGAACGGCGCGCCGAACGTGACATTCTCGCCCTCGCCATGCGCGAGCACATTACCGATCTCGACGATGTCGCCGACCTTGGCTTCGAGTTTCTCGATCTTCAGGAGATCGTTGGCGGCGACGCGATATTGCTTGCCGCCCGTTTTGATGACTGCGAACATTTTTTGCCTTTCGCTGTTCGGTCGGCCTCGATGAACCGCGTCAGGCGGCTCGGCCGTCTTTTTGTCAGTCTGCGGGTTCAAAAAACAAGCGGCGCGGAAGAGCCTCCACGCCGAATGCGGGCTGTCCCTAACCGAAGGTTGCGCCGGAGTCAAGGCAAGCGGGCCGCCCCTGGAGATACATTGAGCGACGTTGCCGGCAAATATCGGCCCGTCCCCTCTCCGCCGCTTTTCGCGGAAGCTGGAAATCGGTCGAATAGGGCCTTGTAACTCTAACGGTCAGCCGTTATTTAGTGCGCCGCGCCGGCAACGGCCGACCATGACCTCGCGGAGAGGTGGCAGAGTGGTCGAATGCACCGCACTCGAAATGCGGCATACTCGCAAGGGTATCGGGGGTTCGAATCCCTCCCTCTCCGCCATCCTGCTTCGCGCTGTGCGCTTCGCAGGACCAGCCCAATCTTCCGCGCGAAGCAGGATGCCCGCCGAAGCTTTAGCGAAGGAGGGCGGCCCGGGAGCTGCCTACATTTCCTCTCCGCGCTACATCGGCCTCGCGAATGAAATTTCGCAGCCTTCACGTGACAAAAATCCGACCTTGATCGATAGTAATATGATCTCGGGGGTCATTGCGCACAGGACCATTCGACATGCGCTCGGGGCGAAATCTAAGAATGTCCGATCGCGGCTTCACAACAGGGGACAAGATGATCGCGCGAACAATCGCGGTTGCCCTTGCAATTGCGTTTTCCCTCTCACCGTCGCATGCGCAACCGCAGCATCGTCTACCAAGTGGCTATAAATGGGGCCGCTGCCTGCTTGTCGTTCATGGTCAGACCCGCATCTCCGGAAAATGCTCCTATCAGATCGAGCAGGGCGGCGATTTCAACATCCAGGGGCCCCGGCAGGTCTTTGCGGGTATCGACTATCCCGACACGCATAGCGGGGCCGGCGAAATGTCCAAGGATTACTGGGCCGTTGTCTACAAGGACGGCGATCTTTGGGCAGGCTATGCGAACGGGGATATTCGCGACACGCACGGCGACGGACAAGATTGGGGAGCGCTTCACCGCGAAGGCGCTTGCTATGTTGGAAATGAGGTCAAGGTCTGCCTTTGGCGTTAGCCGGCTCCCTTGCAAGACCTATCCCAGCGCCCCCAGGCGTTCGAGGAAGCGCCCCTTCCCTGCGTGGCGCTCCCGGAGCGACTGAAGCCGGAGACGGAAATCCTCGGTGCTGCCCTGTTTTTCGGCAAGCGCCAATAGATCGGAAAGGAGCGCCGCCGCCTTGTCGTAGCCGGCGGGGTTGCGCCGCCCGATCTCGATCTCGACCTCTTCCCAGACATTTTCACCCCGCTGGCGAAGGACCTGGACCCGGATATCGCGGGCCTTCTCAGCCGCTTCCGCTTGCAATCGCCGCTGCGCTTCCGCCAGCTCCGCCTCGGCGCGCTTGCGGGCAAGGCGGATTTCTTCGGCCCGCGCCTGCAGATCCGCAGCTGTGCGCAAAGGGGCAGGCGAGATTGTCGTTTCGGGTTCCAGACGTGCCCGAATCGTGGCCCGCAACTCGGCGGACATATTCGGCTCGCCATTGAAAACCCGCATGAGCAGACTGGTTTTCTCGATGTCGCTCATCGCCGCGACCACCCGCCGGGTGATACCCGGTGCCGCGCCATCGGGACCCGTTGTCGCGCTTCGCTCAGCCGCCGCCTGGACGAGATCGCGGTCGATGCCGAAGAACTCGGCGAACGCTTCGAGCGCCTCGGTCAGCGGCCCGATTCCCGGCATCGGCTCCGGCTCATCGGGTTCAATCGCGTCCGCTTCGACAGCCGTCAACCAAAGCAGATAGAAAGGCCGAAGATCGCCGGCGAGCAAGTCGGCCCGCAACGGCGCCAAGGCCGAGAGCCAACCTGAGTCGTCGTCGTCCAGGTACTCGAACTCCAACTCGTCGCGCGCGATGCTTATAATGATGTTCTCGCCAGCGACCCTGAGCATGACGTCGTCGGTCGCTCCAAGGAAGGCGTCCACGCGATCCCGATCAACCAGCCGGGCCGGCAGCTTGATCATCAGGCGGCGGGAACCCCAATTGGCCCAATAAAGATGAAGATCGAACCAGCGCTCCATGAGCTCGTCCGGATCGCCTTTGAAATCCCCCCACTCGTAGAAATTGGTGAAGCTTGTGGCGGTGATCCGCGCCCGCGATGACAACTCGCGAAGCCCCTGGCGATCCGTGTTGCTAAGGGAACGATCGACCGCCTGGAATTCGTAGTATTGGTATTCGCTCATCGTCGCTCTCATGATTGACACAAGTGTGTGCCTGGGGAATCGATAGCACGCCGCCTAGCCAGGGCTCCATCGACGCGACTGGACGCGATGAAAAAAGAAGATTTGGAAAAGCTGCTTTCCGACGACAGCAGCGACTTCGAGCTGTATCCGATAGACCGCTATCTCCATGCCGTGGCGACCGAACGCGAGGTGCCGAATCTCGCAATTGCGGTCTGCACGATCAGGATAGAAGAATCAGCGCCTGCGCTGCGCGCCGTCCTTGAACGCGCCGCCAACGGACAGCCTTTGTCGGACGATGAAGAGATGCTGCTCTTCAGGGGCGTGTATATCCTCGGCGGCGCCCGTGACACCCAGGCATGCCAACCTTTGCTGCGTCTGCTGCGCCGTCCTGGGAAGGAAGCCGACCGGCTGCTTGGCGACGCCATAACCGAAACCTTGTCGCGCATCATCGTAGGCGTATTCGACGGCGACGCCGAAGCGCTGTTCGGCATCATTGCCGACCGCTCCGCCGACGAATTCATTCGCGACGCGGCGTTTGGCGCGGTGACCTTTTTGACCTGGGAAGGTCGCATCGAGCGCGACCGGACAAGGGATTTCGTGGAGCGGTTCTACAGGGAGAGGCTTGCCGACGACTGGGATTACGCGTGGATCGGCTGGCTGCAAGCCATCGCGATGCTTGACCTGCGAGACCTCGTTCCGCTTGTCTACAGCGCTTGGGACGAGGGCCGTATCCCGGAAGATGCGCTTGAACGCAGTGATTTCGAAAACGACCTGCGGGAAGCCGAGCAGCAACCCGGCGACATTGGCCGGTTCGATCGCGCCAGTCTGAGTTATATCGAGGATGTCCTTGTGGCGCTGGATTGGACCCGCGGCCTTGACGATGACGACGGCTTAGAGTTTGGCGACGACGATTTCGATCTTGACGAGGACGAGGGTGGGCAAGCCTCATGGCTGGACCGGGCCTTCTCCAGCGTCACACCAGCCACCAACCCTTGGCGCGACATCGGGCGCAACGATCCGTGCCCTTGCGGAAGCGGCAAGAAATTCAAGAAATGCTGCCTCGCCAGCTGATTGGCGATCCTTCGCGAAGATGGCCTCCGAAGCCTTGGCGAAGGAGGCCGCTCATTCATTTCAGGCTACGCATTCGCGTGGCGCCCTTCGCAGGACTGACATCCTGAGCCCGAAGCAGGATGCGGCATACGAAGCCGGCGTTCGGGCAGGTGCGCCCCTGCCGGCCGCAAACGCCGGTGATCCGGCAGTCCGTCTTTGTACCATCTACGAGCGCGCTCATGCTGCCAGCCTCTGCATGGCTTCGGCCATCTGAGCCGAGACACGGCGGTCGTAGTCGTCGGCAAGCGCCCGCAGGGCCGCAGCCCCGTCGCCGGAAAATGACGGGCCGTGCATGAGCGCCAGAGTGCGTGGCGCGAGCTTGGCAAGCTCGCGGATGGTCGTGCCCATGCCGGGATTGAGTGCCGAATATTTGAACAGATCCTCGGCGGCGATCGCCGGGCCGACAACATCGCCGTCGGTCAGCGCGCGGTCGTTGCCGAGTTGGGTGAACAGATCGCCGCAGAGCAGGGTGCCGGTCGATTCCTCGTACATGACGCCGGCGTCCCAACCATGCGGCGTGTGCGGTGTATCGATGAAGCGCACGCGCTTGCCGCCGCCGATGTCGATCACCTCGCCATCCTTCAGCACCCGCGGCGCACGATCCGCGAAATCGTCGAGCGACACGTAGACGCCTGTCTGTCCGTGCGCGGCCGTTGCTTGCGGCGCAACGGAGAGCCATTCGTTCATGGCGCCGCATTCGTCGGATTCGAAATGGCCAAATCCAATCCAGCGAAGACGCTCCGGGGGGATGATGCGGGCAAGCGCGTCGCGGTTGAGCGCGAACATCTTCCGCAGACCGGTGTGGAACATGAGCGGCTCATCGCCCATGACCAGGAACTGGTTGAAGGTGAAGCCGACGGGCGGAGCGATGTCCGATACATAGGTCGATAGGCGGTAGATGCCCTCGGCGATTTCGTCGATTTTCGTTTCCATGGAACCTCCTGCAAAACAATGGTTGCGTTCCCTCTCCCGGTTGATCCCGGGCTGGACTTCGATCAAAATCGAAGTACATATGTGTGTAGCGAAATATTAGAGCCCTGTCAACAATGGGTGCACACACGTGTGCATTTAAATACATGACCCGCAAATACACCCTTAAACGCCGTGCCGAGCAGCAGGCGGAAACCCGGCGGCGCATCGTCGAAGCTGCGATCGACCTGCACGGTAGCGTTGGTCCCGCAGCAACGACCTTCAGCTTGGTCGCCGAGCGTGCCGGCGTTCAGCGACACACGCTCTACGCCCACTTCCCCGACGAGCGCAGCCTGCTGCAGGCCTGCTCGAGCACGCACATGGAGACGCATCCGCTGCCGAGCCCGGAGCCGTGGCGAGTTGTGGCCGACCCAGGCGAACGGATGAGGATCGCGCTGCTGGCGATCTACGAATGGTACGGGCGCAATGAAAGCGTGGTGGCCAGCGTGTTGCGCGACGCCGAACATCACCCGCCAACCCGGGAGGCTGTCGAGGCGAGCATCGTCCCGTATTTCGCGACCTGCCAGGCAGTGCTCGGCGAAGGCCTTGGCGGCAGCCAGCGAGCGATGCTGCGCGTGGCGCTGAGCTTCTTCACCTGGCGCACGCTGGTGCGCGAAGCTGGCCTCCAGCCCGTTGAAGCCGCAAATGCCATGGTTCAGGCCGTCCAAGGCGTGGGTTGAGCGGTAGACTCCGGCGGCAGTAGGCTGAGATATACGTCTTGTCAGCTTTCTGACGGGTGCGCCGCGATCGCACTCAAGAACGCCTCGCCGAACTCCTTGAGCTTGGCTGCACCCACGCCATTCACCTCGGCGAAATCGTCGAGGTCGCGCGGACGGCGCTCGGCCATGTCGATCAGGGTGCGGTCGGAAAACACCACATAGGCCGGCACCTGGCGTTCCTTGGCGAGCCGCAGCCGCAATGTCTTGAGCGCGGCCAGCAAGGAAGTGTCCACGCCCTCGCCGCCCATGGCGGAACCCTGCGCGGCCCGCTTCCTGCCGCGCGCGAGACGGTCCCGGCCCTCGACACGATACTCGAACGCAACCTCGCCACGTCCGAGCGCGCGGCCAGCTTCCGAGATGGCGAGACCGCCATGGCCGTCGGGGTCCGGCACCAGGAAGCCGCCGGCGACGAGTTGCCGGATGAGCGACAGCCAGACCGGCTTCCTGTGCATGATGCCGGTCTTGAAGCTGGTGAGCTTCTGATGGCCCCTGGCCAACACCTTTTCGGTCTCATGGCCGAGCAGGATGTCGATGACATGGGCGGCGCCGAAGCGCTCGCCGCTCTGCGCGACAGCCGCGAGGATGATCCGCGCCTCCGTCCCGCCATCGGCGCGCGGCGCCTGGTCGAGGCAGTTGTCGCAATTGCCGCAGGCCTGCGCCTCCTCGCCGAAATAGCCGAGCAGCACCTGGCGCCGGCACTGCGCCGTCTCGCAATAGCCGATCAGCGTGTCGAGCCGGCGATGCGCCCGTCTTTTGTGCTCGGGCGAGGTATCCTCGTCGTCGATGAACATCCGCCGCGTGCGGATGTCGCCGGCACCGTAGAGCATGTGCGCTTCCGCCGACCGGCCGTCGCGTCCGGCACGGCCGATCTCCTGGTAATACGCCTCCAGGCTGCCGGGCAGGTCGGTGTGGAAGACATAGGCGACGTCGGGCTTGTCGATGCCCATGCCGAAGGCGATGGTCGCCACCATGACGACGCCGGAGAGGCTCATGAACGCGTTCTGGTTCGCCTCCCGCGCGTCCTTGCTCATGCCGGCATGGTAGGCGAGCGCGCGCACGCCGTTCTTGTCCAGGAAGGCCGCCATTTCCTCCGTCTTGCGGCGCGACAGGCAATAGATGATGCCGCTCTTGCCCTGGTGGCGCTCGATGAAGCGCAGCAGCTGGCGCTTGCTGTCCTGCTTGGGCTCTATCGCCAGCTTGATGTTGGGCCGGTCGAAGCCAAGCACCAGGGTCTCGGCCCGCCCGGCAAACAGCCGGGCTTCGATGTCGGCGCGGGTAGCCTCGTCCGCCGTCGCCGTCAACGCGATGATGGGCGCTTGCGGAAACAGCCCGCTCAGCCGCGACAGGTCCTCATATTCGCGCCGGAAGGCCGGGCCCCACTGCGAGATGCAATGCGCCTCGTCGATGGCGATCAGGCCGATATCGAGCCGGGACAGGGCTTCGAGCATCCGCTCCGTCATCAGCCGCTCCGGCGCCATATAGAGCAGCCTTGTCTGCCCGGACGCGACGCGGCGCCAGGCCGCGACATTGGCGTCGCGGTCGAGCGAGGAATTGATCGTGTCGGCGGCCACCCCGGCAAGGCGCAAGGCGGCGACCTGGTCCTGCATCAACGCCACCAGCGGCGACACCACGATGGTGAGCCCGCCCTTGACCAGCGCCGGAACCTGATAGCAGAGCGACTTGCCAGCGCCCGTCGGCATGACCGCCAGCACATGGCGCCCGGCCAGCAACGCCTCGATCACGCTCGCCTGCCCCGGGCGAAAATCGTCGAAGCCGAACACATCCTTCAGGACGCGCCGCTTGTGGTCCTCGGCCCGCAGGCCCGCTGCCTGTGCCGGCATCACCGCGCCGTTCCCGTGTTCAAGGCGTCGGCCGGCATGTCATAGCCGAATTCGCGGCAGAAGCTTTCCACGCGGGTGAGGAACGTCGCCGGCAGGCCATGCAGATAGGTCCGGAATTCTTCATTGCGTTCCCATTTTTTCAGCGACGTCGGTCGTATCGGATTATCCGCATCCCGGCTGTACAGGGTGACCGGTGAAAGACCGAACGACCGAGCGATCCTGCCCTGGACGATATCGGGTTCAGCGATCAAGTCCTCATAGCGCAGATGGAAAACGGCTCTTTCGGGCTGAGCCTTTCTAAGGCGCATCAATCCGTCATACTCCGCCTCCCAGCGCTCGGTCGTTACATGAAAGCGCCGCTCGTTCACAGTCTCCGGATGAGAGCTGGTGAGCACGTCGAAAGGATGCCGCACGCAATAGATCAACCCGATCGAGTCCGGCAGATGCTCGATGTCCTTATGGCTCTCATAGGTGCGTTTGACGACCCGATTGAATTCGGGCCGATCCAGTTCGAGCAGCGCGCGGTAAGGCGCTTCGTCCGCATGGACATAGATATCGTCGAAGCACCCCATCAAGCGACGGCTGAGCGTGGTTCCGCTGCGGGCGCAGCCGGCAATGAAGATTCTTTTGCGAGACGTCATTGCCGAGGGCAGCCAGGGCGCAGCCTTGCGCAAGCGCCAGAACAGCCGTCTTGCGCCACGCCGCAGAGTGGTCGCCGGCGTCCGGACTGCTTTGGCAGGGACGTCCCTCGACGAGATCTCGGCCAAGGCGATGCCGCTCTCTCCGGCGACGGCGTAGAGCAGCCAGCTTCGCCCGTCCTCTTCGAAAATGGCGGGGTCGCGCAACGCGTTCTCCCTGCCCTTGGCAGGGCCTTCCCGGCTGTGACGGACCGGCAAGCCCGCCCCTTCGAAATCCATCTGCGGCCGCAACAGTTCGGTCTCGCCCCGCACCGTCCAGTTTCGCCAGTCCTCGGCGAGATCGATCGTGCCGTGAAGGATCCGTTCCGGCGCGTCGCCCCTGCGCGTGTAGTAGACCCGCAGCCAGCGACCGGATTTCTGCAGCGCCAGATGCCGTGGGACGGGAAGATGCTTCATGCCGTGAAGAACGGCCGGGCCCCGTTCGAAATCGGAGATGCCGGTCCTGGAGCGGAAGACGGTGACGGCCCCTGTCCCGAGAAGACCGTACCACCATTGGTCGTGGTGGAAGAACCGGGCATAGGAAGGCCCGAGCGGCTCGGAAAGCGGATTGAAATGAAGGCCGTCACCGGATGTCGCGGCAAAGCTCATCTGGCCTTCCCTACCTTTTGCCGGTCCATGAAAATACATGATGAAGCAACGCTGGCGCCGATCGACGTGAACCTCGGGAGACGCGATGTGGCCTTCGATGAAGGGGCATTGATCGAGCGACAGCACCCCGCCGGGATGGATGCGCCACGGACCCTCGATCGAATCCGCGTGAGCGAGGCGGATATAGGAGCCATTGTGGTCAGCGAAATAGAGATAATAGGCGCCGAGCCGCCCCGGCGCCCAGTCGGGCATGCCGATCAGCGACGGTCCGTTGATGTTCATCCCATCGCCGCCGGGCAACATGTCCGGCGTCACGATGAGCCCATGCCGCCTTGCGGTGAGAACGGGTTGCGCGATCATGCGGCGGGCTGCTTCCGGTCGCCGGTTCCGTTCCGACGACCAGCCAGCCTGTTGTGGAGCCTGCACGTTCCAGCCCGGTTTCGCTGGGTGTCACGTGTCGCTTGCTCTTCCAAGCCAGCCCCCTTCAAGGATTGATCCTGCCGCCGCCGCGCGCGGCAGGCGCCTTGGCGATGGCCGGTCCGGCATCGTTCGGTCTTGTCGTTTCGATACAACGGCGAGCGTTGAAACGGAAGCCAATGCCTGGGGCCGCCCCGCAAACCGGCAGTGCTGAAATGGCAGGGCAAGGCGGTCGGCGGCATCTATTGCGCGCTCGGCATATGTCTGGCGCTGCAGCAGCGCTGAAATGCTTCACCCGGTAGCGCCGGTCCAGGCAGGCATGTCGTAGCCGAATTCGCGACAGAAGGCATGCATGGGTCCAAGAACGGCCGGTGACAGCTGACCTTGAAGATAGGCGCGATAGTCTTCGTTGCGCTCCCACTTGCGCAGCGAGCGCGCGTGGATAGGGCGCTGCCCGTCCCCGGTCACCGGCACTCTCGGGCGGAGCCCGAACCGATCTGCGATTCGCTGCTGCACGGCGTCCGGGCCGGCGATCGTGTCTTCGTAGCGCACGTAGAGAATATCGCGCGCCGGCTGCGCCTTTCTCAGGCTCAGCAGCGCATCGTATTCCAGCACCCAGCGGTCCGCCGTGGTGTGAAATCGACGTTCCCCCATGGTCTGCGGATGCACGCTGGTGAGCACATCCAAAGGATGTCGAACGCAATAGACGAGACCGATGTCGGCAGGCAATTTTGCAAGGTGGGCGAAGGCCCGGGAATCGCGCTTGACGACCAGATTGTTTTCCCGGCGGTCCAGCAGATAGAATTTCGTGTGCCGCGCCTCGGGCGGCCAGACGAAAGTGTCCTCGAAGCTTTTCATGATGCGTTGCGTCAGGGTCGTTCCGCTGCGCGCGCACCCGGCTATGAATATCTTGTTGGCCCGCGCGGCCCACGCATTCGGCCTCGACCGCCAGCGAATTTTGACGGCCGTCACAAGGCGATCAAGCTCCCTGCTTGACCGGGCCATCAGAAAACCGACGGCCGCCCCGAGTTTTGGCATATCCACCCCCATCGCGTGGAACGACTTGGCCCCAGCCGCCCTCGGTTCATTGGCCGAAATAGCCTTGTTCGAAGCCGGAACCCCCGGGGCCATATCGAGCCTGACATCGCCAACCCGGTCCCCGCCGGCGAGATGACAAAGCCAAGCTTTTCCTTATACAAGAAACCAGGCATGTTCCTGCGGGATTTCAGCCGGGGTGCTGATTTTTCTTGCAAGAATTCTTGCGATCCAGCTTCTGCGGCATCACACATCAATGGAATTCGCCGTCACGATGGATTCGTCCGCGCCCGTGCTGATCTTCTATGCCCGCAACGACGCGCTTGGCGACGGCCTGCTGCGGATTCCGGCCCTGCGTGCGGCAAGAACGGCCTTTCCGCAAAGCCATATCGTCTACGGCGCCATGCGCGGTTCATCGCTCTCGCAGGTGTTGCGCAAGCATGTCGCGCATCTCGTCGATGACTTCAGGACGAAGACGCCGCTTTCCGCCATCCTCGCCGAATTCGCGCCGCGCGGCCGCAAGGCCATCGTCGTCGATCTGCGGACCGGCGTGCCGGGCCTGATGCTCACGGCTCTGCAACTCGCGGGCCGGGGCATCCGCCACGAAGCGAATTTTGCCGGCCATCTTCTGTCGCTGCGCTGGGGCACGCGATTGACGCTGCGGCCGGAACACAATGCCTGGCGCTATCACCGGCTCATCGAGCGCCTGGCGGGCCGGCATCTGCCTTTCGATCACAGGCTCGATGTTCCGGACGCCGCCCGCGCGCGGGCGCGCCGGTTGCGGGACGGTTGCGGCCGTCCGCTCGTCCTGCTCGGCGGCAATGCCCAGGCCAGGAAGTGCATGAACGAAGATCAAGTGGTGGCCGTCGCCGGCAATCTCATCGATGCCGGCTACCGGGTGCTCTATCTGGCGACGCCCGGCAGCGGACCGACGCCGCAGGCTCTCGTCGCCAGGGAAAGTCGCCTCCAGGTGGCCGGCCCGGAACTCGCGCCGGACGTCGCAGGCTTCGACGATCTCCTGCTGGCGCTGGGTGAGATGGCGGTCGCCTATATCGGCATGGAGGGCGGACTGGCGCATCTTCTGGCCACGGTCATGACGCCGGCGGTGATCGTCAACAACGGCGCCAATATGGAGCGCTGGCGACCGCTTTCGAGCAGGGTCGAGGTCGTCACGGCGCCAAGGCGAGGCCGTTCGGCCAATGTCGCCGACACGCCGGTCGAGGCCATACTCGATGCCGCGCATCGCCTGCTCGCGGCAGGCTGCCGCGACCACGCGGCGGCCGCGCCGGGGCCGGAAAAGGCGTGAAACCGCTCCGGTGCAGTCCGGCTTTTCCGTGAAACGCTCTAGAGCATGATCCCGAAAAGTGGGAACCGGTTTTCGGAGAAAGATCATGCTCCAACAAAGCGTTAGATCGTGAGGGCGGTTCAACGAAACGCCATCACGATCTAGCCCAGGAAATCGGATCGGCAGGGCGCGAAGCTGTCGACCAGCCGCCCGGCCTCCATCGCCTTGACGCCATGCACGAGATGGGACGGCACGATGAAGCTGCCTCCTGTTTCGAGGATCTCCGATCGGCCGTCGATAGTGACCTCGAAGCGGCCCTCGGCGACATAGCTTGCCTGCACGTGCGGATGCGAATGCAGCGCGCCGATGCCGCCCTTGTCGAAGGCGAACTCGACCATCATCAACTCATCGGTGTGCACCAGCACCCGCCGTCGGTTGCCGTCCGGCGTCGGCTCCCAGGCTTTTTCGCCCGCGTGGGAAAAGATATCGGTCATCACTCAACGTCCGTTCGAAATGGGCAGGAAACTGTCATCGCGCCAGCCAGCCGCCATCGACAGGCATGACTGTGCCGTGCACGTAGTCCGACGCCGGCGCGAGCAGGAACACCGCCACGTCACCGATATCCGTGGGCTGGCCCCAGCGTCCGGCCGGGATGCGCCCGAGGATCGCGGCGCTGCGGTCGGGATCGGCGCGCAAGGCTTCGGTGTTGTTGGTCTCGATATAGCCCGGCGCGATGCCGTTGACGTTGATGCCTTTTGCCGCCCATTCGCAGGCAAGCAGCCTTGTGAGGCCGAGCACGCCGTGCTTCGAGGCCGTGTAGGAGGCAACGCGGATGCCGCCTTGGAAGCTCAGCACCGAGCCTATGTTGACGATCTTGCCGCGCCGCCCCGGCTCGGCAAGCACGCGCCTCGCGAAACCCTGGCAGAGGCGAAAGACCGTCTTCAAATTGACGTCCATCACCTCGTCCCAGTCGGCTTCGCTGAGGTCGACCGCGTCGGCGCGCCGGATGATGCCGGCATTGTTGACGAGGCCGTCCAGCGGGCCACTCTCGCCCCAGATCCGGTCGAGCATCGCAGCTGCCTCGGCCGGATCGCCGAGGTCGACTTTCACCGCTTCGAAGCTGCCCCCCGCCGCCGCGACCTTCCCGGCCGTCTCGTCCATCGCCGAGCGGCCTGCGCCGACGACCATGCCGCCGGCGCGCGCGACCGACACGGCGATGCCTTGCCCGATGCCGGTGTTGGCGCCAGTGACCAGGATGCGCTTGCCCACGAGGCTGAAGGCGGAAATATCGCTCACCGCAATTGATCCATCGCCACCTGGTCGACGTCGGCATAGTCGACATTGTCTCCGGCCATCGCCCAGATGAAGGCGTAGTTGGATGTGCCGGCGCCCGAATGGATCGACCAGCCCGGCGATAGCACCGCCTCCTCGCTGCGCATGACGATGTGGCGCGTCTCGTCCGGTTCGCCCATGAAGTGGAAGACGCGCTGCCCTTCCGGCAGATCGAAATAGAGATAGGCTTCCATGCGCCGGTCATGCACATGGCAGGGCATGGTGTTCCACACCGATCCGGGCGCCAATTGCGTCATGCCGACGACGAGCTGGCAGGTCTTGACGCCGTCGGCGTGGATGAACTGGAAGATCGAGCGTTCGTTGCTGGTCGCCTGGCTGCCGAGGTCGAGCCGCCTGGCGTCGCCGATGCGGATCAACTGGCTGGGATAGGTCCGATGCGCCGGCGCGCTCAGCAGGTAGAATTTTGCCGGCTTGTCGGGCTCCGCCGAGGCGAACGACAACTGCTCAGTGCCCATGCCGAGATAGACCATGTCGCGCGCCGCCAATTCGTAAGGCAGGCCGCCGGCCGTGATGGTGCCGGCGCCGCCGATGTTGACGGCGATCAGTTCGCGGCGATCGAGGAAAGCCTTGGTTCCGGTCGGCTTGATCGCCTCGAGCGGCAAGATTTTGTCGATAGGCATGGCGCCGCCGACGATCATGCGGTCGTAATGCGTGTAGGTCAGGCTGACAAGGCCCGGCTGGAAAAGCCCCTCGACGTGGAAATGGTGGCGCAGCTCGTCGGTCCCCATGGCCGCGGCGGCGATAGGATCGATGGCGAAACGCGAGGAAAATTCGGTGTGTGTCTGGTCCATTTCTAGGCCTTGTCTGACGGTCACTCGGTCGATGCCGCTTTCAGCGAATTGGCATAATAGGCCTGTCTGGCCTGCAGCCGCTCGCGGTAGCGCTGCTGGCTGCGGGTCAGATGCGTGCGCATCGCCTCGCGCGCGGCCTCGGCATCGCCCGCCGAGATCGCATTGAGGATGACGAGGTGCTCGCGCTGCAGGCCGCGCTGGTACTCGTCCGACTGGACGAGCTCTGTCGACCAGGGCGAGGTCACGTCGCAGGGAATGGCGCGGCGTCCCAGCACATCGAGCATCTCGACATAGAACGGGTTGTTGGTGGCGCTGGCGATCGTGCGGTGGAAGGCGAGGTCGGCCGGGCCGGTCGGCTGGCTGGCGAGCAGCAGCCGCTCGAACTCGAAGAAGGCCTCCTGGATCGCGGCCTCCTGGGCGGCGTTGCGTCGGATGGCGGCTAGGCCCGCCGATTCGATCTCGATCGCGAGGCGGACCTCGAGCACGTTGAGCGCGACCGAATCCTTGGCTCCCATGTCGGCGGCCAAAACGCCGAAGGTCGTCGAGATGTGCTCGCTGACGAAGACGCCGGCGCCTTGCCGCGCTTCGACCATGCCATCGGCGGCAAGCTTGGCCAGCGCCTCGCGGATGACCGTGCGGCTGACGCCGAAAGTCTCCGTCAGCTGGCCTTCGGTTGGCAGCTTCTGTCCTGGCGGAACCTCGCCTGCCAAGAGCTGCTTGCGGATCGCCGCGACCACTGTCTCCGACAGTTTCGGCTTGCGTTCGACCCTGAGGTCGGCAACTGTTTGGGACACGTGGTGCCCTCCTAATGGAACAGGCTCGGCAGCCACAATGAGATTTCCGGTATGTAGGTGACAAGCATCAGCACCGCGAAGGCCGCTCCATAGAACGGCCAGATCGAGCGCATTGCCGTCCAGATGGGAATGCGACCGATGGCGCAACTGACGAACAGCACCGCGCCGACCGGCGGCGTGCAAAGGCCGATGCCGAGATTGAGGATCAGGATGACGCCGAAATGCACGGGATCGACGCCATAGGCCATGACCACCGGCAGGAAGATGGGCGTGGTGATAATGATGAGCGGCGACATGTCCATGAATGTGCCGAGGATGAGCAGGACGACATTGATCAGAAGCAGTATGACCAGCTTGTTGTCGGACACGGACTGCAAAAACGCGACAAGCGCTGCCGGGACCCGGAGATAGGCCAGCAGCCAGCCGAAGGCCGCGGCGCAGCCGATAATCATCAGCACCATCGCTGTCGTGCGCACCGCCGCCGTGGTCGCGGTGACGAAATCGTTCCAGCTCATCGACCGGTAGATGATCAACGTCACCAGGAAAGCATAGACGATGGCAATGCAGGAGCTTTCGGTGGCGGTGAAGATGCCGGAGCGGACGCCGCCAAAGATGATGCCGATCAGGATCAGCCCGGGAATGGCGGCGACAAGCAGCTGCAAGGCCCGGCCGAAACCGGCAAACGGTTCCGTCGGATAGCCGCGCCGGCTTGCCACCAGATAGGCGGTGACCATCAGTGACAAGGCCAGCAACAGCCCCGGCAGAACGCCAGCGGTGAACAGATCCGCGATCGAGATGCGGCCGCCGGCCGAGATCGAATAGATGATCATGTTGTGCGACGGCGGGATCAGCAGCGCAATGATGGCGCCGACTGAGGTGATGTTGACGGCATAGTCGACGCCGTAGCCGCGCGCCTTCATCTGCGGGATCATCAGCCCGCCGACGGCTGAGGCATCGGCCACCGCCGAACCGGAAATACCGCCGAACATGGTCGACGCGGCAATGTTGACTTGGCCCAGACCGCCGCGCAGATGGCCGACCAGGGACCCGGCCAATGCCACCAGGCGGGCGGCGATGCCGCCGCGAACCATAAGGTCGCCGGCGAAGATGAAGAACG
Organism: Mesorhizobium sp. B3-1-7; assembly: GCF_006439385.1. Lineage (NCBI taxonomy): Bacteria > Pseudomonadati > Pseudomonadota > Alphaproteobacteria > Hyphomicrobiales > Phyllobacteriaceae > Mesorhizobium > Mesorhizobium sp. B3-1-7. Next base: position 66,898 of record NZ_VFTL01000006.1, on the reverse strand, counting down.
GGATGGCCATCAGCGAAAAGACGCTGACGCCGGAATTGAGCCGCTGGAACACCACGACGGGTGGCAGGCCGATCGTGATGATCGTCGCGAAGCTGGCGACGCCGAGGCAGAATGCGATCGGCGTGCCGATAACCAGCAGGAAGACGAAAGTGCCGAAAAGCACGATCAGCGCCATGGTTCAAAGCTCCTCGCCGGTTGCGTAGATGTCGGCATCGACCGGCAGCCCGGCAAAGCGCCCCGCCAGCCGCTCGAGTGAAAACAGGCAGACCAGCCCGCCCCCCAGGATGACCGGCAGGAAGCTGACGCCGCCAGGCAAGGCGAGCGATGGCATCACCGTGTTCCAGGTCAGCCTGGCCAGTTGCACGCCATAGACGATCATGCCGGCGCCGAAGGCCAGCACGACGAGATCGGAAATGCTGCGCAGCACCGCCTTGGCCGAGGCAGGCAAGACATAGAGCAGCACGTCGAAGCCGAGATGCGTCCGCTCGCGCACGCCGACGGCGGCGCCGAGAAAGATGAACCAGCCCATCAGCAGCACGGATGAGGATTCGGTCCAGCTCGGCGAGCGGTTCAGCACGTAGCGCGAGAAAACCTGCCAGAAGATGATGACGGTCATCAGCGTCAGCCCGGTGCCGCTGACCCATAACGCCAACCGCGCAAGCCCGGAAAGGGTCCGTTCCACCCGCAGCCAGAACCCTTTCGGACCCGACCGGCTGGATGGCAGCGCGGAAACCTCCGTGCCACCGGGCCCATTGCCCATCCCGGTCATTTCGTCGCCTGGATACGGGCGGCGAGGTCCTTGAGCTCGGGCGTCGACAGATATTTGTCGTAGACCGGTTTCATCGCGTCGATCAGCGGCTGCTTGTCGATCTCGCTGATCTTGACGCCGGCCTTCTCGACGATGTCGCGCGACTTCTTTTCCTGCGCGTCCCACAGCTCGCGCATCTTGACGACGCTGTCCTTGGCCGCCTGGCGCACGATCGCCTGGTCTTCCGGCGCGAGCTTGTCCCAGCTTGCCTTCGACATCACCAGCACCTCCGGCACGATCTGGTGCTGATCCAGCGTGTAGTGCTTGGCGACCTCGTAGTGCTTGGCGGATTCGAAGCTCGGCCAGTTGTTCTCGGCGCCGTCGATGACGCCGGTCTGCAACGCCGAATAGACCTCGCCATAGGCCATCGGCGTAGCGTTGGCGCCAAGCGCGTTCACCATGTCGACAAAGACGTCCGACTGGATGACGCGGAACTTCATGCCCTTCATGTCGGCCATCGAGGTGACATCCTTCTTCGTGTTGTAGAAGGAGCGCGCACCTGAATCGTAGAAAGCGAGTCCGACAAGGTCATGCGCTTCGAAGGCCTTCAGGATCTCGTCGCCGATCGGCCCGTCCATGACATGGCGCATATGCTCGACCGAGCGGAAGATGTAGGGCAACGACGGCACGGCGGTTTCCGGCACAATGCCGTTGAACGGCCCCATGGAGACGCGATCGAGGTCGACGACGCCGGCTTGGGTCTGCTCGATCGTGTCCTTTTCCTCGCCGAGTTGCGCCGAATGATAGACCTCGATCGAATAGCGCCCGTTGGTGCGCTGCTTGATCAGCTCGCCCATATATTTGACCGCCTCGACTGTCGGATAGCCGTCCGGATGGGTGTCCGAAGAGCGCAGGACGGTTTCGGCCCGCGCGGTGCCGATCATCAAGGACCCGATGGCGAATGTCGCCGCCAGCAATCTCGAAATACGCAACATGTTCTTTCCTCCCTTCAAAAATCACGGATGCCCTGGCTCAGAGCCGGTACGCTTTCTTGGCAAGCGAGTAGGCAAGCTCCTGCGCCAGCTCATGCGCCTCCTCCTCCCGAAGGCGATGCTCTGCGACCAGCCGCGCCAGAAAGGCGCAGTCGACACGCCGCGCGACGTCGTGGCGCGCCGGGATCGACGGAAAGGCGCGCGTGTCGTCGTTGAAGCCGACGGTGTTGTAGAAGCCGGCCGTCTCGGTGGTCATCTCGCGGAAGCGGCGCATGCCTTCCGGGCTGTCGTGGAACCACCAGGCCGGCCCGAGCTTGAGCGCCGGATAGACGCCGGCGAGCGGCGCAAGCTCGCGCGCATAGCTCGTCTCGTCGAGCGTGAACAGGATGATTGTGAGGTCGCGCTCCAGCCCGACGCAGTCGAGCAGCGGCTTCAGCGCCGTCACATAATCGGTCCGGGTCGGGATATCGAAGCCCTTGTCGCGGCCGAATCTCTGGAAGACAGAAGGCGAATGATTGCGCCATGATCCAGGATGGATCTGCATCGCCAGGGCGTCGTCGCGGCTCATCTTGGCCATCTCGGTCAGCATCTGGGCTCGGAACAGTTTTCGCTCGCGCTCATCCTCGGAGCCGCTCCGGATGCGGTTGAACAGATCTTCGGCCGCCGCGTCGGAAAGATTGGCGGTCTCGGCCGTCGGATGGCCGTGATCGGACGAGGTCGCGCCGAATTCCTTGAAATAGGCACGGCGCTTTCGATGCGCATCGAGATAGCCGGACCACCTTCCGGTGTTGCATCCGGTGATCTCGCCGAGGCGATCGAGATTGGAAGCAAACCCTTCGAAATCGGGATCGACCACGGCGTCCGGCCGATAGGCGGTGACGACACGGCCGTTCCAGCCGCTGTCGCGGATCGTCCGGTGCCATTTGAGATCGTCGAGCGCGCCTTCGGTCGTCGCGATCACCTCGATGTTGAAGCGTTCGAACAGCGCGCGCGGCCGATAGTCGTCGCGCTGCAGCAGCGTGGCTATCGTATCGTAGATGCGGTCGGCGCTGGTCGCGGTGAGCGGCTCCTCGATGCCGAACAGATGTTCGAACACATGGTCGAGCCAGAGCCGTGTCGGCGTGCCGCGGAAGAGGTAGTAATGTTCGGCGAAGCGCCGCCAGATCGCCCGGCCGTCGGTCTCGACCGGCGAACCGTCGAGCATCGGCACGCCGAGTTCCTCCAGCCGCACGCCTTGGCTGAACAGCATGCGGAAAATGTAATGGTCCGGCACGATCAAGAGCTGCGCCGGATCGGGAAACGGTTCGTTGAGCGCGTACCAGCGCGGGTCGGTGTGGCCGTGCGGACTGACGATCGGCAGGTCCTTCACACCCGCGTAAAGGTCGCGCGCCAATGATCGCGTTTCCGGCGCGAAAAGCAGGTCCGGATCGGTCAATGCGGCCACGCGGCTCCTCCCAGGCTTCGCTATTGGTAGATCGGTCAGAGATAATGTCAACATACAAATATTATGTAGTTGTATGATGACTTTCCAAAGGAACGCGGCCATTGTGTATGGTGACAGCGGGTGTTACGTCGCTGCCGTCGTTTTCCGATCGGAGACTGGCTTCCATGAGCGGCCGCCTGTCCAACGCCACCTTTGCGGAGCTGCCGCCCGAAGTTCTGGTGCCTCGCTACGACCGCAAGTCTGTCGCGTCCGGCATCGTCCATCTTGGCGTCGGCGCCTTTCACCGTGCCCACCAGGCCGCCTATGTCGATGCCTGCCTGGCGGACGGCGAGAGCGATTGGGGCATCGTCGGCGTCTCGCTGCGCAGTCCCGACACGCGCGATGCGCTCAAGCCGCAGGACGGGCTCTACACGCTGGCCATCAGGGACAGCGCCGGCGAACGGCTGCAGGTGATCGGCTCGATCCAGTCCTTGCTCGTCGCTCCGGAGGATCCTGGCGCGGTGCTCGCCGCGCTGACCGATCCGCGCATCCGCATCGTCACGCTCACCATCACCGAAAAGGCCTATCTCAGGGCGGCCGACGGCACGCTCGACAGCGCGCATCCCGATATTGTCCACGACCTCGCCAACCCCGGATCGCCGAAGACGGCGCATGGATTTCTCGCCGAATCGCTTGCGCGCCGACGCGCCGCCGGCACGTCCCCTTTCACTGTGCTGTGCTGCGACAACCTGCCGGCCAACGGCGCCACCCTGCATCGGCTGTTGATCGAGTTCGCGAAATTGCGCGACGCCCAAACAGGCTCTGGCGACCAGCTGTTAGCGGGCCATGTCGCCGACGAAGTGGCCTTCCCGTCTTCCATGGTCGACCGCATCGTGCCGGCGACGACGGATACCGATCGCGCCCGTATCGCCGGCGAACTCGGCATCGATGATGCGTGGCCGGTGATGACCGAGCCGTTCCGCCAATGGGTGATCGAGGACCGCTTTCCCGCCGGACGGCCGGCCTGGGAGAAATTCGGCGTCGCCATGGTCGAGGACGTCGGCCCCTTCGAGGACATGAAGCTGAGGCTGCTCAACGGCGCGCATTCGGGCATCGCCTATCTCGGCCTGCTCAGCGGCCACGCCACCGTCGATCGCGCCTTTGCCGATCCGTCGATCCGGCAATTCGTCGATGCGCTATGGCAGGAGGCCATCCCAACGCTGCCGCAGGATGCCGGGCTCGACACAAGCGCCTACACGGCCGAGCTCGCCGCGCGCTTTTCCAACACGGCACTCGCCCACCGCACCGCGCAGATCGCCAATGACGGCAGCCAGAAGCTGCCGCAGCGCATCGTCGCCTCCGCCCTCGCCCGGCTGGAGGCTGGCTTGCTGCCGGAACATCTATCGCTGGTTGTCGCCGCCTGGATCGCCGCATGCGCCGCGCGCGGCAAGACGTTGCCGGAAAGCCATTTCACCGATCCGCTCGATGCCGCCCTCGGCGACCTGTTCGGCCGCAATCCGCCGACGGCGGAGATGACGGCGGCGGTGTTCGATCTCGCCGGCTTTGCCAAGGGTCATCTGGAACGGCGGAAATTGATCGAATTTGTCGCCACGCATCTCGTCCATTTCAAGCACGGCAACCCGAAGCTGGCTCTCGCCGCGCTCGGCATCGGCAACGAGAGTGGAACGGCCGGATAGCGTTTGTGCCCGGTATTGGCTGGACGGTGAGCCGGGACGGCTTCACACTTGTTTGCCGGCCTACCCATTACCTGCAGCGCGGGCATAGTCGACCCCGTTCGCATTCGGGACTGTTTCGCAAACGAAAAACGGGCAACAAAAAAGCGGGGCAGGCCCCGCTTTCCCAATCGCTTATCGGCAGCCGAAATCAGGCCGGCAGCAGAGCGCCTTCCAGCGTGGTGAGCTGGCTGAGGAACTGCTCCGCCTTGCTGCGGCTCTCGTCGTCCTTGGCGTCGGCCGCGTCTTCCTTGGCCTCCTGGATGCGGCGAGCCAGATCGGCGCGATCGATGTCGTTCACATGCGTCGCCGATTCGGCAAGAAGCGTGCAGCCGGAAGGCAGGATGTCGGCGAAACCGCCGAACACGACGAAGCGCTCTTCCTTGCCGCCCGCGGTCTTTATCGTGACGACGCCAGGCTTGATCGTGGTCATGACCGGCGCGTGCTGCGCCATCACGGTCATCTCGCCTTCGGCGCCCGGAATGACCACGGACTCCACCTGCTCGGAAACGAGCAGCCGCTCCGGCGAGACCAGTTCGAACTTGAAAGCTTCAGCCATGTAAAACTTAGCAGGTAGGGAATAGTGAGTAGTCAGTAGTGAAGGGACGCAACCGCCCGGATCACACCGCTATTCTCTACTCGCTACTCACTACTCCCTATTCGCTTTTTTATGCCGCTTCAGCCGCGAGGCGCTGTGCCTTCTCGACCGCCTCATCGATGCCGCCGACCATGTAGAAGGCGGCTTCCGGCAGGTGATCGTAGTCGCCGGCGCAGAGGCCCTTGAAGCCCTTGATGGTGTCGGCGAGGTCGACCAGCTTGCCCGGCGAACCGGTGAACACTTCGGCGACGAAGAAGGGCTGCGACAGGAAGCGCTCGATCTTGCGGGCGCGGGCCACGGTCTGCTTGTCCTCTTCCGACAGCTCGTCCATGCCGAGGATGGCGATGATGTCCTGCAGCGACTTGTAGCGCTGCAGGATCGACTGCACCTGGCGGGCGACCTGGTAGTGCTCCTCGCCGACGACCATCGGGTCGAGCATGCGCGAGGTGGAATCCAGCGGATCGACGGCCGGATAGATGCCCTTTTCCGAGATCGCGCGGTTCAGCACGGTGGTGGCGTCCAAGTGGGCGAAGGAGGTGGCCGGCGCCGGGTCGGTCAAGTCGTCAGCCGGAACGTAGATGGCCTGCACCGAGGTGATCGAGCCCTTGGTCGTCGTCGTGATGCGTTCCTGCAGCGCGCCCATGTCGGTGGCCAGCGTCGGCTGGTAACCCACGGCGGAAGGAATACGGCCGAGCAGCGCCGACACTTCCGAGCCAGCCTGGGTGAAGCGGAAGATGTTGTCGACGAAGAACAGCACGTCCTGGCCCTGGTCGCGGAAATATTCGGCGACGGTGAGGCCGGTCAGGCCGACGCGGGCGCGCGCGCCCGGCGGCTCGTTCATCTGGCCGTAGACGAGTGCTGCCTTCGAGCCCTGGCCGCCGCCCTTCTTGTTGACGCCCGATTCGATGAACTCGTGATAGAGATCGTTGCCTTCGCGGGTGCGCTCTCCGACGCCGGCGAACACCGAGAAGCCGCCATGCGCCTTGGCGACGTTGTTGATCAGCTCCTGGATCAGCACGGTCTTGCCGACGCCGGCGCCGCCGAACAGGCCGATCTTGCCGCCGCGGGCGTAAGGCGCCAAGAGGTCGAGAACCTTGATGCCGGTGACCAGGATCTGCGCCTCCGTCGACTGGTCGACATAGGCCGGAGCCGGCTGATGGATGGAGCGCAATTCGACGCCGTCGACCGGGCCTTCCTCGTCGACCGGCTCGCCGATGACGTTGATGATGCGGCCGAGCATGCCCGGGCCGACCGGGACCGAGATCGGCGCGCCGGTGTCGAAGACGTCCTGGCCGCGGACGAGGCCTTCGGTCGAGTCCATGGCGATGCAGCGCACTGTGTTCTCGCCGAGATGCTGGGCGACCTCAAGCACCAGGCGGTTGCCGACATTGTCGGTTTCAAGCGCGTTCAGAATGGCCGGCAGGTGATCTTCGAACTGCACGTCGACGACGGCGCCGATGACCTGGCGGACCTTGCCGGCGGCGCCGACGCGCTTGGCCGCAAAGGCCGGCGCGTTGGCGGTCGCTGCCGCCTTGGCGGGGGCTGCTGCCTTGGCCGGAGCGGCCGCCTTCTTGGCCGGAGCGGCCTTCGTCGCCGCTTTGGGGGCCTCTGCCGCCTTGGCGGCGGTCTTCGGGGTAGCTGCTTTCGCCATCGTCTTTGCCCTTTTCGTCTATCCGTTGTTCACGCCGTCCGCCGGGTGTCCCGCGCGGCGCGCGATTAGAGCGCCTCGGCGCCCGAAATGATCTCGATCAGTTCCTTGGTGATCTGCGCCTGCCGCTGGCGGTTGTAGGTGATCGACAGTCTGTTGATCATGTCGCCGGCGTTGCGCGTCGCATTGTCCATCGCGCTCATCTTGGCGCCCATCTCGCCGGCCGCGTTTTCCAGAAGCGCGCGGAATATCTGCACGGCGATGTTGCGCGGGATGAGGTCGGAGAGGATCTCGCCCGGCTCCGGCTCGTATTCGTAGACAGCGGTGGCGCCGTTGCCCGTTTCGGCGACGGCCGAAGCCTGTGCCGCCGGGATGATCTGCTGCGCCGTCGGGATCTGGCTGATCACCGATTTGAACTGCGAATAGAACAGCGTGCAGATGTCGAAGCCGCCCTCGTTGAAGAGGTGGATGATCTTGCGCGCGATCGCATCGGCATTGACGAAGCCGAGCGTCTTGACCTCGCGCAGGTCGACGCGTTCGAGGATCATCGAAGCGTAGTCGCGGCGCAGGATGTCGAAACCCTTCTTGCCGACGCAGATGATCTTCACCTGCTTGCCGTCGGCGAGAAGCCGGCGGATGTGGTCGCGGGCGAGGCGCGCGATCTGCGAGTTGAAGCCGCCGCACAGGCCGCGCTCGGCCGTGCAGACGATGAGCAGATGCACATCGTCCCTGCCGGTGCCCGTCATCAACGCCGGGGCATCGCCGCCGCCGCCGATTGCCTGGGTGATGTTGGCCAGAACCGCGCCCATGCGCTCGGAATAGGGGCGCGCCGCTTCCGCCGCTTCCTGCGCGCGACGCAGCTTCGCCGCGGCGACCATCTGCATCGCCTTGGTGATCTTCTGCGTCGCCTTGACCGAGGCGATACGGTTACGAAGGTCTTTTAATGAAGGCATGCTTCAAACCTGATCCCGTGCGTCCGGCTTGTTGTTAGGCGAAGGTCTTGGCGAAGGCGTCGATCTCGGCCTTGAGCTTGGCGCGCAAATCGTCCGACAGCGCCTTCTCCTTGCGGATAGCGTCGAGCACATCCTTGCCGGCCGAGCGCATGTGGCTGAGCAGGCCGTGTTCGAACTTGCCGACCTGATTCAGCGGCAGCTTGTCGAGATAGCCGTTGACGCCGGCGAAGATCACCGCGACCTGTTCCTCGACCTTGAGCGGCGAGAATTGCGGCTGCTTGAGCAGCTCGGTCAAGCGCGAACCGCGGTTCAGCAGACGCTGCGTTGCCGCGTCGAGGTCGGAGCCGAACTGCGCGAAGGCTGCCATTTCGCGATACTGCGCGAGCTCGCCCTTGATGGAGCCGGCGACCTGCTTCATCGCCTTGATCTGCGCCGAGGAGCCGACGCGCGACACCGACAGGCCGACGTTCACCGCCGGGCGGATGCCCTGGAAGAACAGGTTGGTCTCGAGGAAGATCTGGCCGTCGGTGATCGAGATCACGTTGGTCGGGATATAGGCCGACACGTCGTTGGCCTGCGTCTCGATGATCGGCAGCGCCGTCAGCGAACCGTTGCCGTTGTCGTCATTGAGCTTGGCGGCGCGCTCGAGCAGGCGCGAATGCAGGTAGAAGACGTCGCCCGGATAGGCTTCGCGGCCCGGCGGGCGGCGCAGCAGGAGCGACATCTGGCGGTAGGCGACGGCCTGCTTCGACAGATCGTCATAGCTGATCAGCGCATGCATGCCGTTGTCGCGGAAATATTCGCCCATGGTGCAGGCGGTGAACGGCGCCAGGAACTGCATCGGCGCCGGATCGGACGCGGTGGCGGCGACGATGATCGAATATTCGAGCGCGCCGCGCTCTTCCAGCACCTTGACGAACTGCGCGACGGTCGAGCGCTTCTGGCCGACGGCGACGTAGACGCAGTAGAGCTTTTCCTTTTCGGGGCCGTTGTCGTGCACCGACTTCTGGTTCAGCATCGTGTCGAGGATGATGGCGGTCTTGCCGGTCTGGCGGTCGCCGATGACCAGCTCGCGCTGACCGCGGCCGACCGGGATCAGCGCGTCGATGGCCTTGAGGCCGGTCGACATCGGCTCATGCACCGACTTGCGCGGGATGATGCCGGGCGCCTTGACGTCGACACGCTTGCGTTCGGTTGCCTTGATCGGGCCCTTGCCGTCGATCGGATTGCCAAGTGCGTCGACGACGCGGCCGAGCAGGCCCATGCCGACAGGCGCGTCGACGATGGCGCCGGTGCGTTTGACGGTGTCGCCTTCCTTGATGTCGCGGTCGGCACCGAAGATGACGACGCCGACATTGTCGGCTTCGAGGTTAAGCGCCATGCCGCGGATGCCGCCCGGGAACTCGACCATCTCGCCGGCCTGGACGTTGTCGAGGCCGTAGACGCGGGCGATGCCGTCACCGACGGACAGAACCTGACCGACTTCGGAGACCTCGGCCTCCTTGCCGAAATTCTTGATCTGGTCTTTCAGAATTGCGGAAATTTCCGCAGCGCGGATGTCCATCAGCCGACCTCTTTCAGTGCAAGCTTGAGCGAATTGAGTTTGGTTTTGAGCGACGTATCGATCTGGCGCGAGCCCATCTTGACGATCAGCCCGCCGAGCAGCGACGGATCGACGGTCATGGCGATGGCCACGTCCTTGCCGGCGATGCCCTTCAGCGTCGCCTTGAGTTCATCCTGCTGCGCGGTCGTCAGCGCATGCGCCGAGGTGACCTCGGCGGACGCCTCGCCGCGATGGTCGGCCGCGATCTGGCGGAACGCCTTGATCATGCCGGGCACCGCGAACAGGCGGCGGTTCTTGGCCACGACGCGCAGGAAATTGCCGACCAGGCCGGTGATCTTGGCCTTGTCGGCGATGGCGGCGATGGCCTTTGCCTGGTCCTCGCTGGAAAACACCGGGCTGTTGATCAGCCGCGAGAGATCGTCGCTGTCATTGAGCATTGCCTCGAAGCCGCCGAGGTCGGCCTCGACCTTGGCGACGGAATTGTCCTGCAGCGCGAGCTCGAACAGCGAGCCTGCATAGCGTTCGGCGACAGCTGAGATTGGCGATGACGATTGGGCCACGGACCGTCTTTTCTCTTGTCTGACAGGCCGCAGATTGTTGGCGCGAGCGAAAACTCTGGCTAAATCTTTGACCTTACTGCATTTTTCCAAGCACGGAGGCGCGGCTTCCGCTATCCCCGGTCGAAAGTCGATTGCCGTCTAGCACAGGCTTTTTAAGACCGCAATGCATCGTCCGGCATGGTTTTCAGGCACTTTTGTCGCATCAGGCGGCGAAGGCCAAGCTCAAGCGTCGAATTCACGGAACGAAGCCGAAGGCAAAGGCCAGCGGCAGCGCCGCCAATGCCAATTCAACCACGATCGAAACCCAGTTGAAAGGGGTGTTGGCGCCGTCCGACATCATCGACAGAAGCCGGCCGAAGGCGGTGAACAGCCAGGAGAAGCCCAGCGCCATGTAAAGCAGCGGCTGCGCCAGGAGGATGCAGCACAGGCTGACGCCGAGATAGAAGCCCGACATGCGGCCGCGTCCTTCGGCGATCGCCGCCGCTTTCTCCGGCCTTGGCTGCAGGCGCAGCGCGCGAAAGGCAAGCCCCGGCGCCAGGAACAGGAACAGGCCGAGGGCCAGGGTCACGACGGCGCTCGACCAGGCCAGCCATTCACCCTGGCTCGCGGGCCACGGAAACGCGAAGTCCATAAATCCCCCTCGTATTTCTTGTTCTGAAACACAGGCATTCTAGCGAGGGAATGAAACCGCGCCAGAGGATGGCGGGCACATTAGGTACAGCGCATCAAGCGAGCGCGAAATCGACTGCGGCCTCGGCATGGATCCGCGTCGTATCGAACACCGGAACGTCGAAATCGCCCTGGCCGATCAACATGGTGATCTCGGTGCAGCCCATGATGACGCCGTCCACGTCGTCGGCGTGCCGCATCCGGCCGACTTCGTCGAGATAGGCGGATTTCGATTCGCCTTTGACAACGCCCTGGCAAAGCTCGTCATAGATCACCTGGTGAACCATGTCGCGGCCGGCCTGGTCCGGCACCACCGGCTGGAGGCCGTATTTGTCGGCAAGCCGACCCTTGTAGAAATTCTGCTCCATGGTGAAGCGCGTCGCGAGCAGCGCCGGCCGCTTCACGCCGGCATCGACGACGGCATGCGCCGTGGCGTCGGCGATATGGATAAGCGGGATCGATATGGCCGCCTGCACCGCGTCGGCGAGCTTGTGCATGGTGTTGGTGCAGATCAGCAGGCCCTCGGCACCGCCCGCCTCCAGCCTGCGCGCGGCTTCCACCAGAAGAGCGCCTGCGCCTTCCCAGTCGCCGGCATGCTGCCGTTCGGCGATCTCGGCGAAATCGAACGACCACAGGAGCAGCTTCGCCGAGTGCAGGCAGCCGAGCCGCTCACGCACGATCTCGTTGAGCAGGCGGTAATAGATCGCGGTCGATTCCCAGCTCATGCCACCGATGAGGCCGAGGGTTTTCATGATCGCGCTGTCCTTTCCTCAGCAATTCCTATATTATGACTACATGAGACCACAAGGAGGTTGCTGTGAAAACAATGCAAGTTCGGGAAGCCAAGGCAGGGTTCTCGGCGCTCGTCGAGGCCGCGGAGGGCGGCGAGCCCACCATCATCACAAAGCATGGTAAGCCAGCAGCCGCCATCGTTTCGGTCGAAGACTTGCAAAAGCTTTATCCGGTCGAGCGTCGAAATTTCGGGGAATTCCTTCTGACCTATCCGGGAGGAATCGAGTTTGAAAGGAATGAGTCGCCGTCGCGGGATATCGACCTTTGAGCGGCTATCTTGTGGATACTCCCATCTTATCGGCATTCGCGCCTGGAAGGCCGCCGCTTGCAAAAGACGTCGCCACCTGGATCGTGACCCAAGGTGCAAAGCAGGCACTCTTCATACCGGTTATAGCGATCACTGAAATCGAGAAAGGCATATGCAAGATGGCCCGCGCCGGGGCCACAAAACGCGCCGAGGGTCTCACTGCCTGGCTCAATGAAACCATTGAAGACTTCGCTGATCAGATTCTAGAGGTCAATGCCGATATAGCGCGAAGGGCGGGTCAAATGGAGGAGGCAGCCTCTGCACAAGGGAAGAATCCCGGTCTAGCAGACATATTGATCGCGGCCACGGCGGCAACCAACGAGCTCACCGTGATAACTGCAAACATCAGGCATTTTGAGGCGCTTGGTGTTTGGTGTTGGAATATACTGCAAGACCCGCCGAGCGACGATTAGTCACCCCATTCTTACAAAAAGCTCTGCGGGTCGATGTCGACCTGCACCCTGACCGAGCCGCGCGGCTTCGGCCCCTCGGCCAGCATGGCGCGGATGAAGCCTTGCATGTCGGCGCGCCGCTCGCCCTGAATCAGCAGGCGGAAACGGTGACGCCCGCCGATCAGCGACAACGGCGCTTCGGCCGGCCCGAGCACGAAGAGGTCGGAAGCCTGCGGCGCCGCGCGCCTTAACCCCCGCGCATGGCTTTCCGCCTCGCCCCGTGTCGCGGCGCTGACGATGATGCCGGCGAGCCGTCCGAAGGGCGGCAGCGCCGCCCGTTCGCGCTCGGCGATCTCGCGCTCGTAAAAAGCTTCCGAATCGCCGGAGACGATCGCCCGCATCACCGGATGGTCCGGCTGGTAGGTCTGTAAGAGGCCAAGGCTCTTCTTGCCGGTGCGGCCGGCGCGCCCCGTCACCTGGCTGAGCAGCTGGAAAGTGCGCTCGGCGGCGCGCGGATCGCCATTGGCGAGCCCGAGATCGGCGTCGACCACCCCGACCAGCGTCATGCCGGGGAAATTGTGACCCTTGGCGACGAGTTGCGTGCCGATGACGATGTCGGCCTCGCCATTGGCGACGGCCTCGAGTTCGAGCCGCAGACGGCGCACGCCGCCCAGAAGGTCGGACGAAAGCACAATGGTGCGGGCTTCGGGGAAATGCGCCACCACCTCCTCGGCGATGCGCTCGACGCCGGGGCCGCAGGCCACCAGATGGTCGAGCGTGCCGCATTCCGGGCAGGCCTCCGGCCGCCGCTCATTATGGCCGCAATGATGGCAGACGAGCTGGCCGCGAAACCGGTGCTCGACGAGCCACGCCGAGCAGACCGGGCAGCCGAAGCGATGGCCGCAGACCCGGCAGAGCGTCAGCGGCGCATAGCCGCGCCGGTTGAGGAAGAGCAGCGACTGCTCCTTCCTCTCCAGCGTGCGCTGCATCTGCTCCAGCAAGACCGGCGACAGGAAACCACCGCGCGCCGGCGGCGAGCGCCGCATGTCGATCGACTTCAGGTCGGGGAGCGCCGCCTCGGCGAAGCGCGACGACAGCACCGCCCGGCCGTAGCGGCCCTGGCCGGCGTTGACCCGGCTTTCCACCGACGGCGTCGCCGAGGCGAGCACGACCGGGAAAGCACCGATATGGCCGCGCACCACCGCCATGTCGCGCGCATTGTAGAAGACGCGGTCCTCCTGCTTGTAGGCGGGATCGTGCTCCTCGTCGACGACGACCAGGCCGAGTTCCTTGAACGGCAGGAACAGCGACGAGCGCGCCCCGGCGACGACGCGCACGCCGCCCTCCGCAACCTGCCGCCAGACGCGTTCGCGCATCCGGGGCGGCAGGTCGGAGTGCCACTCCGCCGGCTTGGCGCCGAACCGGTCCTGGAAACGTTCGAGGAAGGCATGCGTCAGCGCGATTTCCGGCAAAAGGATCAGCACCTGCCTGCCCTTGTCGAGCGCAGCCGCCACCGCCTCGAAATAGACTTCCGTCTTGCCCGATCCCGTGACGCCGTCGAGAAGGGTGACATTGAAAGTATCGGCCGCGATTGCCGCGCGCAGCTTCTCCGCCGCAACATTTTGGTCCGGCATCAGCTCCGGCACGGCATGGCTGGTGTCAGGCGCCGCCACCACCGGACGCGGCGGGATCATCACCGTCTCGAACACGCCCTGTGCCCGCAACCCGTCGATGACGGTCGAGGACACGCCCGCGGCATGCGCCAGCCCGGAGCGCGTCCAGGCCAGGCCGCCTTCGGCCGTCTCCAGCACGCGCCGGCGCGCATCCGTCAACCGGTCCGGTTCGGCCAGCGTGCGCTGCAGCCCTTCGATCCACTGCTCCGGGTCGAAAGCCTCGGGGGCCCTGAGCAGCATGCGCGCCACCATGCCGGGAGCCGACAGCGTGTATTGCGCGATCCAGTCGACGAAGCGGCGCATCGCCCCATCGATCGGCGGGCAGTCGAACACCTCCTCGATCGGCCGCAGTTTCTTCGCATCGACGGTTTCGACGGCGCCATCCCAGACGATGCCCGCGACTTGGCGCGGCCCGAGCGGCACGCGCACGATCGAGCCCGGCACCACGCGCATGCCCGGCGGCACGGCATAGGTGTAGGGCCGTTCGGCCGGCATCGGCACCAGCACGGGCGCGGCTGCGACAAAGGGCGAATCTTCCATCATCAGGCGTGACCTTGCCCTGACTTTGGTCTAGATCAAAGGGGACCCTCGCATCCGCCTGGCTGGCGCCCGGCAATCCCCAAGGAGACCGCCATGAAATTTTTTGTCGACACCGCTGACATCAAGGAAATCAAGGAGCTCAACGATCTTGGGCTGCTCGACGGCGTCACCACCAACCCGTCGCTGATCCTGAAATCGGGTGGCAAGATCATCGACGTCACCAAGCAGATCTGCGACATCGTCGAGGGCCCGGTCTCGGCCGAGGTCGTGGCGACCGAGTACGAGGACATGATGGCGGAAGCCAAGGTGCTGGCCAAGATCGCGCCGAATATCGCCATCAAGGTACCGCTGACGCTCGACGGCCTGAAGGCCTGCAAGACCATCCGCACCGAGATGAACCGCATGGTCAACGTGACGCTCTGCTTCTCGGCCAACCAGGCGTTGCTGGCCGCCAAGGCCGGCGCCTCCTTCATCTCGCCCTTCGTCGGCCGCATCGACGACACCGGCTCGGACGGCATGGAGCTGATCTCGGAAATCCGCACCATCTACGACAATTACGATTTCAAGACCGAGATCCTGACCGCCTCGGTGCGCACGGTGAACCACGTCAAGCAGGCCGCCCTGATCGGCGCCGATATCGTCACCGCGCCGCCGGCGACGCTGAAGGCGTTGGTCAATCACCCGCTGACCGACAAGGGCCTCGCCGCCTTCCTCGCCGATTGGGCCAAGACCGGCCAGAAGATCGGCTGAGGCCGGAACAGTTCCAGGAAAAGTAACGATTTTCCGTCTGGGAATTGCGCAAGGCAAAAAGTAGCGAAGAAGGCCGGGCAACCGGCCTTTTTCGTGGCAAAGTGTCTATGCCTTGGCAAGTCACATGCCTTGGCGATTGGCCGGGACGCCTATCGCGATCGTCATCCACGGGCGGAGCAAGGAGCGAAGCGACGCGCGCAGACCCGAGGATCCATTCCGTGACATACTAGCGTCGCAACGGTGCAGAAATTCTGCTCCGCTGCACGTTCGGGCCGAGGTAACGGAATGGATCCTAGGGTCTACGCGACGCCGCTTCGCGGCTGCTCCGCCCCAGGATGACGAAGTTCGGAAGGCTTCAGCCAATCCCCGGCGAGGAACTAGGCCCTTTTGCCGTGCTTGGCTAGGTCCTGCGCGATCGACAGCCGCAGAAGGTCGGCCAATTCGCGCGCGGCGCGGTTCTCCGCGTCGATCTGCGCGCGGTAGGCTGCGAATTCCTGGCGCGGCCGGTCGAAGGACGACGGGATGGAGCGCTTGCCGACGGCAACCACCGTGTTGGTCGCGGTGTCCCGCAGCACGTAATTGGCGGTCAGCGTGACCGTGCCCGCCGTCGGCTCGTCTTCCTGGGTCTGCACCTGCACGATGGCCGCCGATTCGACGAGCTCGGTGACGCCGAGATCGAGCGTGTAGGCCGGCGAGGCCGGCTCGCCCGAGCCTTGCCCGAAGGCGAAGATCAGATTGTTGCGCACCTGCTGAGCGTAGCGGGTATTGACCGGCTTGATCGAGATCGAGCCGAGCTCGGCGGACGCGCTGAGCCGCGATCCGGGCGATAGCGGCTGGTTGGAATAGAGCGGCCGCACGGTGCAGGCCGAGACCAGCGCGAGCGCGGCGACCATGCCGCAGACCGCCAAGCGGCCGCGCAGGCGGGCCGCTTCTGACTTCACCGGATCAGGCAACGACATTGACGATTCTCTGCGGCACGATGATCACCTTGCGCGGGGCCTTACCTTCCAGTGCTTTTTGCACGAAGTCGAGAGCCAGCACCGCTTTTTCGACGGCACCTTGATCCGCGTCGCGCGCAATTGTCAAATCCCCCCGCTTCTTGCCGTTGACCTGTACCGGCAGCACGATCTCGTTGTCGACGACCAGAGCAGGATCGTAGACCGGCCAGGGCCGTTCGGCGACCATCTCGGCGCCGCCGAGCTCCTGCCAGCACTCTTCCGCCAGATGCGGCATGACGGGCGCGACGATGTGCACCAGGATCTCCACCGCCTCGCGGCAGGCGCCTTTCAGGGCGGCATCGGCCTTGCCCTCGGCAACGTCGGCGAGCGGCGTCGCCAGCGCGTTGGCCAGCTCGTAGATACGCGCGATCGCCCGATTGAAGCCGAGCTTCTCGATATCCTCGCCGACCGCCTTCAGGATCTTGTGCGCGGCCTTGGACACGGCGCCCGCCTCGCCATCCGTCGCCGCCGCCGGTTTCACACTGGCAAGCTGCTCGGCCGCGATCTGCACCAGGCGCCAGACGCGCTGCACGAAGCGGTGCGCGCCGGCCGCGCCGTCGTCGGTCCATTCGACGTCGCGCTCCGGCGGCGAGTCCGACAGCATGAACCAGCGCGCGGTGTCGGCGCCGTAGCCGTCGGTGATCTCTTCGGGGCTCACCGTGTTCTTCTTCGACTTCGACATCTTCTCCAGCGCGCCGACCGTCGCCTCCTCGCCGGTGGCGATCTCGACGGCGCGGCGCTTGCCGCCCACGTCCTCGAGCCTGACCTCGCTTGGCGACAGCCAGCGTCCGTTGTTGGACGGGCCGCCGACGCGGTAGGTCTCGTGCACGACCATGCCTTGCGTGAACAGGCCCTTGAACGGCTCGGCCAGATCGAGGTGACCGGTCTCGCGCATGGCGCGGGTGAAGAAGCGCGAATAGAGCAGATGCAGGATCGCGTGCTCGATGCCGCCGATATACTGGTCGACCGCTAGCCATTCGTCGGCCGCTTTCGGCTCGGTCGGCTCGTTCGCCCAGGGCGCGGTGAAGCGCGCGAAATACCAGGACGAATCGACGAAGGTATCCATCGTGTCGGTCTCGCGCCGCGCATCGCGTCCGCATTGCGGACATTTCACATGCCGCCAGGTCGGGTGCCGGTCGAGCGGATTGCCCGGACGGTCGAACTCGATGTCGTCGGGCAGCTTCACCGGCAGGTCGGCCTTCGGCACCGGCACGACGCCGCAATGCTCGCAATGGATCATCGGGATCGGACAGCCCCAGTAGCGCTGGCGCGAGATGCCCCAGTCGCGCAGGCGGAAATTCACCTTGCGCTCCGCCATCGGCCGGCCGCCGATCGTCTTTTCTTCCAACAGCTTCGCGACTTCGTTGAAAGCCCTCTCGGGCTTCATGCCGTCGAGGAAGCGCGAATTGATCATCACGCCGTCGTCGACATAGGCCTCCTCGATGATCTGGAAGGTCTTTGCGTCGGCGTCTTCCGGCATCACCACCGGGATCACCGGCAGGCCGTATTTGTTGGCGAAATCGAGATCGCGCTGGTCGCCCGACGGGCAGCCGAAAATGGCGCCCGTGCCGTATTCCATCAGCACGAAATTGGCGACATAGACCGGCAGCGTCCAGTTCTCGTCGAACGGATGGACGACGCGAATGCCGGTGTCGAAGCCCTTCTTCTCGGCCGTCTCAAGCGCCGCTACCGAGGTGCCCATGTGGCGGACCTCGTCGATGAACTTGGCCAGCTCGACATTGGTCTCGGCGGCTTTTCTCGCCAGCGGATGGTCGGCGGCGACCGCCATGAAGGAGGCGCCGAAGATGGTGTCGGGCCGGGTCGTGTAGACTTCCAGTTCGTTCGTGTCGCCGACCGGCGCCGCCAGCGGCCACCGGATCAGCAGCCCTTCCGAGCGGCCGATCCAGTTGTGCTGCATCAGCTTGACCTTTTCCGGCCACTCTTCGAGCCCGTTGAGCGAGTCCAGCAGGTCCTGCGCGAAGTCGGTGATCTTGAAGAACCACTGCGTCAGCTCGCGCTGCTCGACCAGCGCGCCCGAGCGCCAGCCGCGGCCGTCGATGACCTGCTCGTTGGCGAGCACCGTCATGTCCTCCGGATCCCAGTTGACCTTGGAGGATTTGCGCGTCACCAGCCCCTTCTCGACGAAGTCGAGGAACAGCATCTGCTGACGGTGGTAATAGTCGACATCGCAGGTCGCGAACTCGCGTGCCCAGTCGAGCGACAGGCCCATCATCTTGAGCTGCTCGCGCATGACGGCGATGTTTTCATAGGTCCAGTCCTTGGGGTGGACCTTGTTCTGCATTGCGGCGTTTTCGGCCGGCATGCCGAACGCATCCCAGCCCATCGGGTGCAGCACGTTGAAACCCTTGGCGCGCTTGTAGCGCGCCACCACGTCGCCCATCGTGTAGTTGCGGGTGTGGCCGATATGGATCTTGCCCGACGGATAGGGGAACATCTCGAGCACGTAATATTTCGGCTTCGGGTCGTCGTTGCGGGCCTCGAACAGCTTCTTTTCGGCCCAGGCCTTCTGCCATTTGGGCTCTGAGGTGCGCGGATTGTATCGTTCGGTTGCCATCGGATGTTTTTCACTTAAAAGCAGGTGCGCGGTGCTGGATCAAGGCGTGTTGATATTCAGATCAGGCCGAGCCGAAAATGGCGGGTTCCGAGAACCGGAGCGGAGCGTACTTAAAGTACGTGAGCACCGGAAGCGCAGGAAACCGGCATTTGCAGGCCGGCATCACCTGAATATCGACACGCCTAGGCCGGCAGCCGAGACTATGTCGTCGCGGTGTTCACCATGGATTGCCGGACCCGTCAACTGCGGCGAGCCGGCGCGAGCTTTAAAACTATGGGCAGGATAGTGGCATGACGAGCGCCGTAGAGCAGCTTCACGCGGTCAAGGCGAGGATCGCGAGCGCCGAACGCGAGGCGAAGCGTCCGCCCGGCGCCGTCACGCTTGTGGCGGTGTCGAAGACCTTCGCGGCCGAGGACATCCGCCCCGTCATCGAGGCAGGCCACCGGGTCTTCGGCGAGAACCGCGTGCAGGAGGCGCAGGGAAAATGGCCGGCGCTGAGAGAGGCATTTGCCGATCTGGAGCTGCATCTGATCGGCCCGCTGCAGTCCAACAAGGCCAAGGAAGCCGTCGCTCTCTTCGACGCCATCGAGACCGTCGATCGCGAGAAGATCGCCGCGGAGCTTGCCAAGGAGATCGCCAGGCAAGGCCGCGCGCCGAAGCTATACGTCCAGGTCAATACCGGCTCCGAGCCACAAAAGGCCGGCATCGAGCCGCGCGACGCGGTCGCCTTCGTCAAGCGCTGCCGCGACGTGCACGGCCTCGCCATCGAAGGCCTGATGTGCATCCCGCCGGCCGATGAGAATCCTGGCCCGCATTTCGCGTTGCTGGAGAAGCTCGCTCGCGAAGCGGGTGTCGCGAAGCTTTCGATGGGCATGTCCGGCGACTACGAAACAGCCGTCGCCTTCGGCGCGACCAGCGTCAGGGTCGGCTCGGCGATCTTCGGCAGCCGGTAGCAAGGAGCGCCTCAAGGAAGCGTAGGCCTTTCCTTGGGCCGGCCGCGTCACACCACCGCATTGTCGCCTAGAATCCTGGCGCTAGCTCCGTCCACAGAAAGCAAGTGGCTCCTTTCATAGCAAAGGAGGTCCCTATGACCGCCACACGCCACAGCCAGCACACCATGCAAAACCGGCAAGTCTCCCGCGGACTGCACCGCTGGGTCTATTTCGCCATGATTGGACTTGCGGCCTGCTATGCGTTGTCGGCCTGGATCGGCTTCGCGGGCAGCGGCGCCGACGACTATTTGCTGTTCGTCGTAACTGGATTCATCGTCATGTCGGTCGTGCTGCCGGCGATCGCCGGCCGTGTCTGGCGTCATCACCGGATCAGCGCTGCCGGCAGACCCACGACGCTCGCCGACTGGTTGGCAGGCGATTTCGACACTGGCGATCATCCCGTGAAGGCCAGCACGGCGACGATCGAAATCCTGCTGCCGCTTGCCGCCGTCGCATTCGGCATGACTGCCTTCGCGATCCTCGCTTTGGTGGAAAGCTGAGCGCCCTGGCAATCGTCACGATCTCGTTACCGACCCGCCAACCGGACGATATTCTTTGCGCCCGCGCTTGAAACGAAACGGTCCGTTCCTATTTCCCCGATGTCATTTAATCCTTTTCTCGGGGAAAGCTCACCATGCGCTATAACCAGCTTGGCAACACCGGCCTGTTCGTTTCCGAACTCTGCCTCGGCACAATGACCTTCGGCGCCGCCGGCCAGAATGCCCAATGGGGCCTGATCGCCAGCCTCGACCAGAAGGGCGTCAATGAAATTGTCGGCCGCTCGATCGCCGCCGGCGTCAATTTCTTCGACACAGCCGACGTCTATTCCTTCGGCCAGTCCGAGCAGCTGCTGGGACAGTCGCTCAAGGACCTCGGCGTGAAACGTTCGGACGTTATCATCGCCACCAAGGTGCATGGCGCCATGGGCAACGGGCCCAACGAGCGCGGCTCCTCGCGCGGCCACATCATGGATTCGGTCGACCGCAGCCTGGAGCGGCTGCAGACCGATCATATCGACCTCTACCAGCTGCATGGCACCGACACGGTGACGCCGATCGACGAGACGCTGCGCGCGCTCGACGATCTCGTCGCCAGCGGCAAGGTCCGCTATGTCGGCGTCTCCAACTGGCAGGCCTGGCGCATCGCCAAGGCGCTGGGCATTGCCGAGCGCAAGGGCCTTGCCCGTTTCGAGACGATCCAATCCTATTACTCGATTGCCGGCCGCGATCTCGAACGCGAGATCGTGCCGCTCATCAACGAAGAGAAGCTTGGCCTGATGGTCTGGTCGCCGATGGCGGGCGGGCTGCTCTCCGGCAAATACGGTCCCGGCGCGCCGGGCAATGGCGAGGGCCGCCGCGCTTCGTTCAACTTCCCGCCGGTCAACGAGGACCGCGCCTGGGCGGCGGTCGCCGGCATGCGCGAGGTTGCCAAAAAGCACGACGTCAGCGTCGCCACCGTGGCGCTTGGCTATGTCCTGGCAAAGCCTTTCGTGATGAGCGTCATCATCGGCGCCAGCCGCATGGACCAACTCGAGCAAAATCTTGCCGCGACAGGTCTGAAGCTCGACACCGACGACCTCGCCAGGCTCGATGAGGTGAGCGCCCTGCCTGCCGAATATCCCGGCTGGATGCTGGAGCGGCAAGGCGCCGGCCGGCGCCCGGCGCCGTTCGTGCCGAAGGCGTAATCCGTCTTCGCAAGCAAGCCGACGTCCTTCGGGAGCCGCGTGTCCTTGGACGCGCGGCTTTTCCGTTTCAGAGACGAACGGTCTCCGCGAGAAAGTCGAGGAAAGCCCGCACCCGCGCCGGCAGATGCTTGCCATGACCGACATAGACAGCATGTGTCGGCTCCTCGTCGCCAGGATTGAACTCCTCGAGCAACGGCACGAGCAGTCCGGCGGCAATGTCGGGCTCGACATGCCAGCGCGCCAGCCGCGCTATGCCGGCTCCTGCCAGCGTCGTTCGCCGCATCGCTTCGCCGTCGGTGAGCGACATGTTTCCGACAATAGGCATGATGATCGATTTGCCTGTCGCATCGACAAAGGGCCAGCCCTCGATATGCCTGGCGAAGCCGAAGGCCAGCATGTTGTGGCGAGCGAGGTCGGACAATGCGCGTGGCGTGCCGCGTGCTTCAAGATACGCAGGCGACGCGACCAGGACCATCCGGCTCTGGCCAAGCTTGCGCGCAACCAGGCGTGACTCGCGTAGCGGCCCGGCGCGGATAGCGACATCGGCGCGCTCTTCCAGAAGATCGATCACACTGTCGGTCAGCATGGCTTCGACGAAAATCTCGGGATAATTCTCCAGGAAGCGCGGCAACAACGGCATCAGCCGGTGCTGGCCGAACGGCACATAGGAATTGACCCTGAGCCGGCCTCGCGGCGCTGCACCCGCCGCCGCTTCGCGCTCGGCCGAGTCGAGATCGGCGAGGATGCGCAGGCCGTTGTCATGGAAGGCAACCCCTTCCGGCGTCAGCTGCAGCTTGCGTGTCGAGCGGCTGATGAGCCGTGCGCCAAGCCGCGCCTCAAGCCGCGCGATCAGCTTGCTCACCGCCGACGGCGTCATCCGCAGCGCCCGCGCCGCGGCCGAGAAGCTGCCCGCCTCGACGATGCGGACGAACACTTCGATCTCGCCGGAGCGGTTGATGTCGGGTCTCGCCATTCGTGAATCTATTTCACAGAAAATATGCCGGACGCAAGGCTGGTTCACAGCTTGGCGGATCACGATCTTCCGCCCGGGGCGCGGGACTTTGGGCGTCCCTTCCTGATCAACCGGACCGCAGCCATGCCTCTTGCTCTTTATGCCCTCACCGCCGGCGCCTTCGGCATCGGCGTCACCGAATTCGTCATCATGGGCCTGCTGCTCGATGTCAGCGCCGATCTCGGCGTCTCGATCTCGGCAGCAGGCCTGCTTATTTCCGGCTATGCGCTGGGCGTCGTCGTCGGTGCGCCGCTGCTTGGCGCCTTGACCGGCCGTCTGCCGCGCAAGACCCTGCTGCTTGCCCTGATGGTGGTCTTCACCGTCGGCAACCTCGCCTGTGCGCTGGCGCCCGACTACTGGACGCTGATGGCGGCGCGTGTGCTGACAGCCTTCGCCCACGCTTCCTTCTTCGGCGTCGGCTCCGTCGTCGCGACCAGCCTCGTCGCGCCCAACAGGAAAGCCTCGGCCATCGCGCTGATGTTCACCGGCCTCACCGTCGCCAACATCCTCGGCGTGCCCTTCGGCACCTGGCTCGGCCAGGCCTATGGCTGGCGCTCCACCTTCCTCGCCGTCACACTTGTGGGCGTCGTTGCCTTTGCCGTGATCGCATTGCTGGTGCCGCGCGACGAGCCGGCCGCCGCGGACGAGGCGGAAAGCGCCGAAGGCACGCTCGCCGTACTCGGCCGCCGGCCGGTGCTGCTCGGCCTTTTGACCACGGTGCTGAGCTGGGTCGGCGTCTTTGCCGCCTTCACCTATCTGGCGCCGATCCTCACCCGCGTCAGCGGCTTTTCCGAAGCGTCCGTGTCGCCGATCCTGCTCGTCTTCGGCGGCGGATTGGTCGCGGGCAACCTGCTCGGTGGACGCCTCGCCGACCGGCATCTGGTGCCGACGGTTATTGGCACGCTGGTCGCGCTGTCGGCGGTGCTGTTCGTTATGACGGCGGCGATCCATCAGCCGATCATGGCGATCGTCGCCGTCGGGCTGCTGGGCGCTGCCGCCTTCGCCACCGTCGCGCCGCTGCAGATGTGGGTGCTGGAGAAGGCCGAGGGCGCCGGCCAGGGCCTTGCGTCTTCCTTCAACATCGCCGCCTTCAATCTCGGCAACGCCATCGGCGCCTGGCTCGGCGGCTTCGTCATCGATCACGGCCCCGGCCTCGGCGCCGTCCCTCTCGTTGCCGGCCTGGTGCCGCTCGCCGCGCTCGGCGTGGTGCTCGTGGCGCTGCGCCTCGAACGCGGCCGCGCCATCGGCAAGCCGGTCACGGCGCAGTGCTGAGCGGCCGAATTCCGCCTTCGACATCCCAAGGAGAAAAATCATGGACTATCGACCTCTCGGCGCCTCCGGCCTGAAAGTGCCGGCGCTTTCCTTCGGCGCCGGTACCTTCGGCGGCTCCGGCCCGCTCTTCGGCCACTGGGGCAACAGCGACGCCAAGGAGGCGCGCCGGCTGGTCGACATCTGCCTGGAGGCGGGCGTCAATCTCTTCGACACGGCCGATGTCTATTCGAACGGCGCCTCGGAAGAGGTGCTTGGCGAGGCCATCAAGGGTCGCCGCGACGCGGTGCTGATCTCGACCAAGACGTCCCTGCCGATGGGCGACGGCCCGGCCGACTGGGGTTCGTCGCGCTCGCGCCTGATCCGCTCCGTCGACGCGGCGCTGAAGCGCCTCGGCACCGATTATATCGACCTGCTGCAGCTTCATGCCTTCGACGCCTCGACGCCGGTCGAGGAGGTGCTGTCGGCGCTGGACGATCTCGTGCGCCAAGGTAAGCTGCGCTATGTCGGCGTCTCAAACTTCTCCGGCTGGCAGCTGATGAAATCGCTCGGCCTGGCGGAAAAGCACGGCTACCCGCGCTACATCGCGCATCAGGTCTACTATTCGCTGGTCGGGCGCGACTATGAGTGGGAGCTGATGCCGCTCGGCCTCGACCAGGGCGTCGGCGCGCTGGTATGGAGCCCGCTCGGCTGGGGCCGGCTCACCGGCAAGATCCGCCGCGGACAGCCCTTGCCGGAAAAGAGCCGGCTGCACGACACCGCCAGCTTCGGCCCGCCGGTCGAGGACGAGCATCTTTTCAAGGTGGTCGATGTGCTGGAAGCGGTCGCCGCCGAGACCGGCAAGACCGTGCCGCAGGTCGCCATCAACTGGCTCTTGCGGCGGCCGACCGTGTCGTCGGTCATCATCGGCGCGCGCAACGAGGAGCAGTTGCGGCAGAATCTCGGCGCCGTCGGCTGGGCGCTGACGCCTGAGCAGATCAAGGCGCTCGATGAAGCGAGCGCCGTGACCGCGCCCTATCCCTACTTCCCCTATCGGCGCCAGGAAGGCTTCGCCCGGCTAAACCCGCCAGCGGTTTGACCACGTGTCGACCCGTCCCTATTAGGGCGAGCGTGAACGTTTGCGATTAGCTGCCGCCCTCCGAGCTTCGTCATCCACGGGCGAAGCAGCCGCGAAGCGGCGTCGCGAAGACCCGAGGATCCATGCCGTTACCTTGATCGCAGAGCGCGGCGGAGCAGAATTCTGGATCGCCGCAACGCTTCGAAGTCACGGAATGGATCCTCGGGTCTGCGCCGCGTCGCTTCGCTCCTTGCTTCGCCCGTGGATGACGAAGCGACGGGCATTTCCGCCAATCACTGACGATCGATAAAACCTGCACCTAATGTACCAGGAACTCCCCATCCACCTTCCGCCATTCATTCGGCGCGATCAGCTTGTGATGCGTGTAGGTGACCGAGTGCAGCGGGCCGTCGAGCTTGGTCTTCCAGAATTCGATGAAGCGGATCAGCACCGGGAATTTCGGAGCTATGTCGTAGTCCTGCCAGACAAAGCTTTGCAGCAGGTGCGGGTGGTCCGGGTAGTGGTAAAGGATCTTGGCCGTGGTCAGCCCATACCCCTTGAGCATCAGGTCCATTTCGGAATTGTCGCGCATTGCGTTTCCTTGGTTGATTCTCCTTCCTCCCAACGCTGAATTGTGCGCACGGTTGCTTAACTGTCTATGGATTTTTTCGAGCTTTTTCAAAATTTTTGCCATTAAAACAGGCGGTTAGCAGCCGTAAAGCGAGAGTGCTGACAGGGCTTTGCGCTTGACCATGCGTCATCCCGCCGCGCGAATCCAACGTCTAATATTGCCGTCACGGCGGAACTGTTAATAATGCCCGCAAATTCGCGGCCGCTTCGACGCGATGCCGCCGGCGGCCCAAGCCGGTGGAATGGTTCGGGAGGAAAGCTGAAAAATGTCCGATGTGCATGTCCACCGCGTCCAGCCGGCGTGGAAGAAGAACGCGTTGATCGACAACGATACCTATCTCAAATGGTATGCCGACAGTGTGAAAAATCCGGACAAGTTCTGGGGCAAGCACGGCAAGCGCATCGACTGGTTCAAGCCTTTCACCAAGGTCAAGAACACCTCCTTCGACGGCAAGGTCTCGATCAAGTGGTTCGAGGACGGGCTGACCAACGTCTCCTACAATTGCATCGACCGCCACCTGAAGAAGCGCGGCGACCAGACCGCCATCATCTGGGAAGGCGACAACCCCTACGACGACAAGAAGATCAGCTACAACGAGCTCCACGCGCATGTCTGCAGGCTCGCCAATGTGATGAAGAAGCACGGCGTCAAGAAAGGCGACCGCGTCACCATCTACATGCCGATGATCCCCGAGGCGGCCTATGCGATGCTTGCCTGCACGCGCATCGGCGCCATCCATTCGATCGTCTTCGGCGGCTTCTCGCCGGACGCGCTGGCCGGCCGCATCGTCGACTGCGAATCGACCTTCGTCATCACCGCCGACGAGGGCCTGCGCGGCGGCAAGCCGATCCCGCTGAAAGAGAACACCGACAAGGCGATCGAAATCGCCGCCAAGCATCATGTGCGGGTGAAGAACGTGGTCGTCGTACGCCGCACCGGCGGCAAGGTCGGCTGGGCGCCCGGCCGCGACGTCTGGTACCACGACGAGATCGCCACGGTGAAGGCCGACTGCAAGCCGGAGAAGATGAAGGCGGAAGACCCGCTTTTCATCCTCTACACCTCCGGCTCGACCGGCAAGCCGAAGGGCGTGCTGCACACCACGGCCGGCTATCTCGTCTATGCCTCGATGACGCACCAATATGTCTTCGACTACCATGACGGCGACATCTACTGGTGCACGGCCGATGTCGGCTGGGTGACGGGCCACAGCTATATCGTCTACGGGCCCTTGGCCAACGGCGCCACGACGCTGATGTTCGAAGGCGTGCCGAACTATCCCTCGCAGTCGCGCTTCTGGGAAGTCATCGACAAGCACAAGGTCAACATCTTCTACACCGCGCCGACGGCGTTGCGCGCGCTGATGGGCGCCGGCGACAGCCATGTGAAGAAGACCTCGCGCAAATCGCTGCGCGTACTCGGCTCGGTCGGAGAGCCGATCAATCCGGAAGCCTGGGAGTGGTATTTCAACGTCGTCGGCAACGGCAAGGTGCCGATCGTCGACACATGGTGGCAGACCGAGACCGGCGGCATCCTGATCACGCCGCTGCCCGGCGCCACCGACCTCAAGGCAGGCTCGGCGACTCGGCCCTTCTTCGGCGTCAAGCCGGAACTGGTCGACGGTGAGGGCAAGGTGCTCGAAGGAGCCGCCGACGGCAATCTCTGCATCACCGATTCCTGGCCCGGTCAGATGCGCACCGTCTATGGTGACCACGACCGCTTCGTGCAGACCTATTTCTCGACCTACAAGGGCAAGTACTTCACCGGCGACGGCTGCCGCCGCGACGAGGACGGCTACTACTGGATCACCGGCCGCGTCGACGACGTCATCAACGTCTCCGGCCACCGTATGGGCACGGCGGAAGTCGAATCGGCGCTGGTGAGCCACGAGAAAGTGTCGGAAGCCGCCGTCGTCGGCTACCCGCACGACATCAAGGGCCAGGGCATCTACAGCTACGTCACCCTGATGAAGGGCATGGAGCCGAGCGAGGAGCTGCGCAAGGAACTGATCGCGCATGTCCGCAAGGAGATCGGCGCCATTGCTTCGCCCGACAAGATCCAGTTCGCGCCCGGCCTGCCGAAGACCCGTTCCGGCAAGATCATGCGCCGCATTCTGCGCAAGATCGCCGAGGACGATTTCGGCGCGCTGGGCGACACCTCGACGCTCGCCGATCCCGCCGTGGTCGACGACCTCGTCGCCAACCGGCAGAACAAGAAGGGCTGATGACCGGCGATCTCGGCACCGTCAGCCAGCTCTGGCGCTACCCGGCGAGTTCGCTCGCCGGCGAACGGCTCGATGCCATCTCCGTCGGGCTGAAAACCGTCGACGGCGACCGGCTGTTCGGACTGGTCGATGCATCCGACGGCGAGATCGCCAGGCCCGACCGCGAGGCCAGATGGCACAAGGTGCCGCTGATCCGCACCCGGTTGAGCGAGGACCCGATGAGCAAGGAATGGCGGCTCGAAATCGCCGTGCCCGGCGGCGGCTGGCTGCCCGCGCCCGATCCGGAAAGCGATCGCGCGGTGTCCGCCTTCCTCGGCTTCGAGGCCGCGATCCGACCGTTCGGCGCGCAGAACGCGGCGCCCTCCTATGCCGGTCCGCTGACCGAGGCCCGCTACGCCAAGGCGCCGATCCATCTGCTCACCACCGCCTCGCTGTCCCGGTTGAAGGCGCTGCATCCCGAGGGCACACCCGATCCGCGCCGCTTCCGCCCCAACATCGTCGTCAATATGGACCCGGTCGAAGGCGCCTTTCCGGAAACGGAGTGGATCGGCAGGAAACTCGCGGTCGGCGATCTCGAGCTCACCGTCTCCGAGCCCTGCCGCCGCTGCGGCTTCACCATCATCGCCCAGGACGGTTTCGACACCGATCCCGGCATCCTGCGCAACCTGGTGCGCCACAACGCCCACAATCTCGGCGTCTACTGCACCGTCGACCAGCCGGCGCGGCTCGAAGTCGGCGCGCCGATGCGCTTGATGGACTGAAACGGGCCGGGTCTACCTGTACAAATCCGCCCGTGTCGGTGGCAGGCCGCTCGGACCGCGGGCGCGCCTGGTGGCGACGGTCTGAAAAATCTGCGCCGAGGCGCGCTGGAAGGTGATCGAGCAACCCGTCAGATAGAGCAGCCACAGCCGCGCCTTGGGCTCGCCGACCTCGGCGACCGCTTCGTCGAAGCGCGCATGCAGACGCTCCGCCCACAGGCGGCAGGTTTGCGCATAATGCTCGCGCAGGTTCTCCACGTCATAGACGAGGAAGCCGTGCGCCTCGAGATTGCCGAGCGTCATGCCGATCGTATCGAGCTCGCCGCCAGGAAAGATGTATTTGATCAGGGCCTTGTATTCCGGCCCCTTGCGCAGCGTCTTGCGGATGTCGCCCTTGCTGCGCCTGGTGATGGCGTGATGCAGATAGATCCCGCCGGGTTTCAGCAGGCGATGGACGGTCGAGAAGTAGGCGTCGTGATTGGCGAGCCCCAGATGCTCGAACATGCCGATCGACGATATCTTGTCGAACGTGCCTGAGAGTTCGGCATAGGATTTTATCTCGATGGTGATGCGATCCTCCAGCCCCTCGGCGCGAATGCGCTCGCGGGCAAGGTCGGTCTGGGCTTGCGACAGCGAGACGCCATGGCCGAAGACGCCGTAATTCTTCGCCGCATGGATAAGCATTGCGCCCCAGCCGCAGCCGATGTCGAGCAGCCTTTCGCCGGGCTCGAGCCTGAGCTTGCGGCAGATGTGGTCGAGCTTGTCGACTTGCGCCTGGTCGATGCCATTGGCGAAATCGTGGAAATAGCCGCAACTGTAGACCATGCGCTCGTCGAGGAAGAGTCGGTAGAAATCATTCGAAATGTCGTAATGGTGCTGGATCGCCTCCTTGTTCGATCCGCTGACGAAAGGCTTGCGGCCGGAAAGGTCGCTGCGCGCCGTCATCTGCTTGCGCGAAAACAGCACAGCCGGCAGGTCGCGCAGGATCGCCAGCTTGGGCAGGGATTTGAGCCTCGTCTTGAGCTTGCCTTGCGAAGGCAGGGCATAGAAATCGAACAGCGTGCCCTCTTCGATATCGACGGTCTTGGAAATCCACATCTCCACCAGCGTCGAGAAGGTCGGCCGGCGAACCAGTTGCCAGACGATGTCCTGATCGTTGATGGCAAGCACCGGACCGCTGGCGGGTCCGATCCGCTCGCCGGTCCACAGCCGGACCGCAAAACCCGGCTTCAGCGTTTCGACGACCTTGCGTACGATCCGCGCGGCTCTGTCGGGGGCGTCCATTCCCACCTCCCGCTATGTCGCCCCCAAAGCCGCACTGTCGTCCACCGGCCTGTAGACCGCAATCCCGATCTGTTGCGCAAAAGCACCGCAAGAGCAGTTTCCCGGCTCGTGGCACGACCATTCCGTGGCGTCATCTTGTCTTTTGCCGCGACACACCCCATCATCTGACTGTGTTCAACGAACTGAAAGGAGGTGATCCGATGTCGAGTGATTTCGTTTTCCATAACGTGAGCTCTGCGGATTGCACTTCCGGGAAGCACTCTTCCCGTTAAGGCGCGAGACGCGCGGCGGGTAGCCCGATGGGGTTGCCGCCAGAAGCCGCGTCATGGACGGAAACACGGAAGGCCGCCGGCTTCGTCAAGAAGCGGCGGCCTTTTCCGTTTGGAGCATCGAGCGGAGGCTTCCACCTACCTGGCGCTACATGGCGCCCGCTATTTGGTGATTGAGAGATTGTCGATGTTGCGCACGATATCCTGAAACGCCTGGTCGAGCTCGGTACCGTTGGCCGCCTGATAGAAATGCTTGTTGTTGCCGCTATCGGGGCTGGCGCAGGATTGCAGCGTCGACTTGGCGTTCTTCTCCGTAAGGGCAAAGCCGATGGTGAATATCTCGATGCCTTGGTCGCGCATCGCCGCGCAGAGCGTCGTCGCAGCCGTGCGTGTCTCAACCTTGCCGGCGTCGTTATAAACCTGATCCGGGCCGTCGGCGTCGAAATAGGACAGGTTGAATTCGCCATCCGTCATCAGGATCACGTATTTTGCGACCTTCTTCGGATCCATCTTCGCCGGCCGTTCCGAGGCCTTCATCACGCTGCCCCAGTTTTCGGAGAGCATGTACCAGGCCCACTGGACGCCGATATGGCCCGCCGTGCCGCCGGAGGCATCGAGGTCCTTGATGACGTTGTTCAGAGCCGAGGCATCCGTGGTCAGCGGCTGTATTGACGCGACCGGACAGGCTCGTGTGCGGGACTGCTTGGCGAAGTCGGACAGGTAGAGGTCGCGGTTGACCATGCTGACATCGGGCCCGGCATCGGAATACTGGTAGGCGCCCTTGCGCTCGGTGGCGCAGTTGTCCGGCCGCGTCGACGCCGAGACATACTTCGGATCGTCATTGCCGGGCGCCTGCTTGCGCTCGCTGGCCTTGGTCTCGACAAAGACCGTGCTTGCGGCGAGCGAGCCGACATTGACCGAATTGGCATAAGGCACGATCGCCACCCGCACCCGCGGATTGGCGGCGTTCTGGCCGGTGAGGAAGGAATTGACCGCGTTGCTCGCCGCGGTTCTCAGGTCCTTGATCTTCTGGCCCGCCATCGAACCGGTGACGTCGAGCATCATCGCCACCTCGACCGTCTTGTCCGAATAGAGCGCCGTGGTCGAGGACGTCACCCGTTGCATGTCGCCGATGCTGAACAGGGGGAAATAGAGGCTGAGATCGGTGTGCACATCCGCCTTCACCGTGCTGGCCGTCCTGTCGACGGTGAGTTTGTCCAGCACGATCCGGTTGGCCTGCAGGATGCCGGCCGCGCTGTTGGCGTCGAGGAACGCCTGCACCGTCTTGTTGGCGTCGGCTTCGGTGATGACGCCGAGGGTGAGATCGCGGGCCGTCGAGGTCACAGCGGCGTCGACGACGCCCTGCAGGCTCGATCTCGCATTGTAGAGCTGCGAGATATTGACCGCGAATCCCACCCCCAGCGCGAGGACCGATGCGGCAGCTCCGAACAGAACCGCGAAATTGCCTTCGCGATTGCGGGTAAAGCCGTCCACCCCACGAACGACACCTCTGAACTGCCGCATCTCTTCCGCCTCCACTGTTTGCGGCACCCGTGCCGCACGACAAGGGTGTTGCAGGATTTCGGCCAGACCCGGCCGTCGGCCGCCGAAAGACGCTTAACGGCAGGTTAATCCATTGTTTTTGCTGGGTTTCGGCAAATACTAGAGTGAACGGGAAGTAAACGAAAATACGCTGGCCAAGCGACCTTCATGAAGTGCTTACCATGATCTCGAAGGCTGTCGCGGTCGTTCTCTCTTCGGCACAATCGAACTGTGCCGAAGCGGGTCAGCGGCAGCCATGAAACAGGCGCAGCGCAGGGTCTGTTGAGATAGAGATCAGGCCGGTATGAATATCAAAGGAGCATCTGCGCGCTGACCGTCCGATCGATGCCATGATGCGGAGGATTGAAGCGGTTGCCTTCCTGCTCGTAGGTCCAGACCTTGAACAGGCTGAGCTGGTGCGGACCGAAACTGTGCAGCAGCGGCACGTCGGTGGCGTCGCGGCCGCGCGCAATGACGACGCGGCCGATGCGCGGACAGTTGTGGCGCGGATCGAACGTGTACCATTTGCCGTCGAGAAAAACTTCCATCCAAGCCGAGAAGTCCATCGGTGCCGGATCGGCCGGCACGCCGATATCGCCGAGATAGCCGTTCACGTAGCGGGCCGGAATGTTGATGCATCGGCAAAGCGCGATCGCCAGATGCGCGAAGTCGCGGCACACGCCGACGCGCTCCTCATGCGCCTGGGCCGCCGTGCGCGTGGCGCGCGCATAGCCGTAGCCGAAGGAAAGCCTACTGTTGACATAATCGACGATCGCCTGCACCCGCGCCCAGCCAGGCGGCAAATGGCCGAAAAGCTGCCAGGCGATGTCGCTGAGGTGGTCGGTCTCGCAGTAGCGGCTGCCGAGCAGATAGACCAGCACGTCGTCGGGCAGTTCCGCGACCGGCGTTTCGCGCGCCAATGTATTGACTTCGTCGGTCTCGCCACTGTCCTCGATCGCCGCATCGTAGAGGATGCGGAAGCTTCCGGCGGGCGCCGTGAAGCGACGGCAGATATTGCCGTGGCGGTCGCGATAGGTCCGGGTCGGCACCGAGGGCGAGGTCAGAACCCGCGTCTGCCGCTTGATGTCGGCATGCCGTTCGGCATGAATGTCGAGAAGCGAGATGATCGGCGTCACCGCCGCGCATTCGATGGCGAGTTCATAGCCGAGCCGGATCAGCATCGCATGCCCCCCTTCGTGATTTTGGAAAGACTGCCTGTTCAACGCCGCGAGCCGGGGCTGGTTCCGGCGCCGAGTCGAAATGGCGGCGTCTGGAGCAATTCAGGAAAAGTGCGCAGGGGTCTTCCGTCCGCAATTGCGTAAAAACAAGGAGTGGGAGCAGGTCAGCGTTCTATCAACGCTGACCTGCTCCCTTCTCAGGCGGTCCTGCCCAGTCTAAACTGCGCTTTGCGTTTCGCCCCTCCCCCAAAACGATTCTCCAGGACATCCGATGTTTGCAGGCTCAAAATTCGCCGCCTTTCTGTTCGACATGGACGGCACGGTGCTCAACTCGATCGCCGCGGCGGAACGGGTGTGGACGGCATGGGCAAACAGGCATGGCCTCGATGTGGCGGCTTTCCTGCCCACGATCCATGGCAGGCGCGCGCGCGAGACGATCGCCGCGCTGAGGCTTCCGGGTGTCGATCCGCTGGCGGAGGCGGATTTGCTGCTCAAGGCCGAGGCGGATGACCTCGAAGGCATCGTCCCGATCCCCGGCGCCGTTGCGTTTTTGCAATCGCTGCCGCCAGAGCGCTGGGCGATCGTCACCTCGGCGCCGCGCGAGCTGGCGCTGCTGCGCATCAAGGCGGCCGGCATCCCGGTTCCCGCCATGATGGTGACCGCCGAAGACGTCACCCATGGCAAGCCGGCGCCGGACTGCTTCCTTCTGGCGGCAAGGCGTCTCGGCGTCGAGGCGCGCGACTGCCTGGTCTTCGAGGATGCGCCGGCGGGCATAGCGGCGGGCGAGGCTTCCGGCGCCTCGGTGATGGTGATCAGCGCCACGCATGTCCGCCCGCTCGTCACGTCGCACCCGACAATCCGTTCCTACGACGAAATCGTCATCGCGACGGACGACAATGGCTGGATCGCCTTCGCGCCCGAGCGTGCCGTTGCTTAAAAGTCGCTGGTGAGACCCTTGACTTCCCAGTCGCCGTAGCGGCCAGGTTCCTTGCCGCCGCGGCCGCCGATTTCCTTCGGCAACTGCGCTTCCGCCGCTCGATACTTTTGACGACGCGCTTCAGCCTCTGCTAACGCCCGCTGTGCTTCGGGCGTCAGCGCTTTTCGCAGCTCTGCGGTCGTTGCAACTGCTTCGGTTTTGCTTGGCTCTTCGGTCATGCGATACTCCCGCCGATTGAAACGAAGACCGGCCTCTCCCATCATATAGCCATGATACCAGAAGGATCGACCCCTATTGGTGAGCATCGAAATACTCCGAAAACCGGATTCCACTTTTCGGTCCGATGCTCTGGCCCCCTCCGACACCACGTCAGACGGATGAAACGATGAACACGCTTCGCACCACCATGCTTCTTGCCGCGATGACGGCGCTGTTCATGGGCGTCGGCTATCTGATCGGCGGCTCGGGCGGCATGGTCATCGCGCTTCTGATCGCCGCCGGCACCAATCTGTTCAGCTATTGGAACGCCGACAAGATGGTGCTGTCGATGAACCGCGCCGTCGAGGTCGACGAGAAGAACGCGCCGGAATATTACGCGATCGTCCAGGCGCTGGCCAAGCAGGCCGGGCTGCCCATGCCGAAGACCTATCTGATCGACAACCCGCAGCCCAACGCCTTCGCCACCGGCCGCAACCCCGAGAATGCCGCGGTGGCGGCGTCCACGGGCCTGCTCGAGCGGCTCTCCCACGAAGAGGTCGCAGCGGTGATGGCGCACGAGCTTGCCCATGTGCAGCACCGCGACACCCTGACGATGACGATCGTGGCGACGCTCGCCGGCGCCATCTCGATGCTCGGCAATTTCGCCTTCTTCCTCGGCGGCAGCCGGGAGAACAACAACCCGTTCGGCTTCGTCGGCGTGCTTGTGGCGATGATCGTCGCGCCCTTCGCCGCCATGATCGTGCAGATGGCGGTGAGCCGCACGCGCGAATACGAAGCCGACCGGCGCGGCGCCGAGATCTGCGGTCACCCGCTATGGCTTGCTTCGGCGCTCAACAAGATCGCACGCGGTGCCGAACAGATTCCCAATCCGGACGCCGAGCGCAACCCGGCTATGGCGCATCTTTTCATCATCAACCCGCTTCACGGCGAGCGCATGGACAATCTGTTCTCGACCCATCCGAACACGGAGAACCGCATCGCTGCCCTGCAGGAGATGGCGCGCGCGATGGGTGGCGCCGCGCCGGCCAATCGGCGCAAGGCTTCCGCGCCACCCATGCAGCCCGAGGAGCCGTCGGCGGGGCCATGGGGCAAGCCGGCAGACGCGGCCCCAGAGGCTGAGCCGGCACCGCCGAAGCCCAATCCCTGGGGCCGCAACCCGACCGGACCGCGCAATGTCCGGCAGAAGGGTCCCTGGTCGTGACGCCGCCGAGGCGCGGACAGCCAGCCAATCCGCAACACAAGAATGGCGACGAGAACGTCGCCGGTCTTGCTGCGCGCAAGGCGGCCGCGCGCCTGCTTGCCGCCGTCATCGACGCGCATACGCCGCTCGATGGCCTGACCGACAACGAGCACGGCCACCCGCAATACAGGGCGCTGGACGGCCGCGACCGGGCGCTGGTGCGCGCCATCCTGGTCACCGCGCTGCGCTATCGCATGACCATTGCCGGGCTGCTGGCCAGGCGGCTGGAAAAGCCGCTACCGGCCAACGCCACCGCGCTCTCGCATATCCTCAACGTCGCCGCCGCGCAGATCCTGTTCCTCGATGTTCCCGACAGCGCCGCCGTCGACCTAGCCGTGACCCACGCCAAGTCCGATCCGCGAACACTGCGCTTCTCCGGCCTCGTCAACGGGGTGCTGCGCTCGCTGGCGCGCGCCAAGGAGGCCGAGCTTGCCCCGGCGCTCGCTGCAACCAGCGAGGCGCCGCAATGGTTTTCGCAGCGGCTGACCGCCGCCTACGGAGCCGACAGGGCGCGCGCCATTCTTACCGCGCATCGCCACGAGGCGCCGGTCGATTTCACGATCAAGGCCGATTCTGCGCTCTGGGCCGAGCGACTGGGCGGCATCGTGCTGCCGACCGGCACGGTGCGTGTCGAAAAGCTCTCCGCCAATGTCATCGACCTGCCCGGTTTCGCCGACGGTGCATGGTGGGTGCAGGATACCGCGGCAAGCCTGCCGGCGCGCCTGTTCGGAGACATCCGCGGACAGCGCGTCGCCGACCTGTGCGCCGCGCCCGGCGGCAAGACGGCGCAGCTTATCCTGGCCGGCGCCGAGGTGACCGCGGTCGACACCTCGAAGAACCGGCTGGCGCGGCTCAGTCAGAATCTCGGGCGCCTCGGCCTGACCGCCGAACTCGTCCAGACCGACCTTCTGGATTACCGGCCGGCGCAATTGTTCGACGCCGTGCTGCTCGACGCGCCCTGCTCCTCGACCGGCACGGTGCGCCGCCATCCCGACGTGCCCTGGACCAAGACCATGGCGGATGTCGAAAAGCTCGCCGATCTCCAGCGCCGGCTGCTTGCCCATGCCGTCGGTCTCGTCAGGCCCGGCGGCCGCATCGTCTTTTCCAACTGCTCGCTCGACCCGATCGAAGGCGAGGAGCTCTATCGCGATTTCCTCGCCGGGAACCCCGGCGTGGGCGCCGATCCGATCCGGCCTGGCGAAATTGCCGATATCGACCCATTCCTGACGCCAGAGGGCACTCTGCGCACCACGCCGGCCGACCTCGCGCTGGAATCGCCCGGGATTTCAGGCTTGGACGGCTTCTTTGCCGCGCGGATGAGACGGACCGATTGAAACGTTATCTCATAAAACTTGCTGACTTTTTTAGGGAAGACCCGGCCGCGGCCGCGTGAATTGGTTCACTTCGGCGAAATCCGCCTTCGCATAAGTTCTTGAATCGCATAAGCTTGTGCTCGGGTTATGGGGACATCAGGAGGGCTATTGGCACTTGTTGCCGGCAGCACGACGCGTCTATGGACGCTTGTCGCGAGGGAGTTCTGGCGCAAAACGCGCCGGCACCTCCGCGCCGGCCCGGTCTATCGCTGGCGCTATTCCGGCCGCACGCCCGAACGTGTCCTGATCGCGCCGCCGGACCTGCGGCTCGCCGATCCGCAGATCGCGCTGGAGATCTATTACGGCCGCTACCCGCTGTCCGGCCATCTGGTCGAGACCGGCGGCACATCGCCCTTCCAGCTCGACGTGCCCAATCGCGGCTGGCAGAAATCGCTGCATGGCTTCCGCTGGCTGCGCCACATGCGCGCCACCGGCACCGAGCTTGCCGCCGCCAACGCCAGGGCGCTCGTCACCGACTGGATCGCCATGCACGGCAACCAGATCTCCGGCATCGCCTGGGAGCCGGGCACGACGGCCAAACGGGTGATCGCCTGGCTGCAGCATTCCTCGGTGGTGCTGCAAGGCGCCGAATTCCCCTTCTATCGCGCCTTCCTGAAATCGCTCGCCGTGCAGATCCGCTATCTCCGCTCGATGGCGCGCGAGATGCCGGATGGCGAGGCCAGGCTGCGCGCCCGCATCGCGCTCGCCTTCGCCGCGCTGTCTCTGCCGGCGCCGGCCTCGGCGCTGCGCGCCGCGACACGCAACCTGGCCGAGGAGCTGGAACATCAGATCCTGCCCGATGGCGGCCATATCTCGCGCAAGCCGATGGCGGTGCTGGAGCTGCTGGCCGACCTTCTGCCGTTGCGCCAGACCTATGCCAACCAGGCCGAGGCGCCGCCGTCGGCCCTGATCGGCGCCATCGACCGCATGTTGCCGGCGCTGCGTTTCTTTCGCCACCAGGACGGCAGCCTCGCCCGCTTCAACGGCATGGGCGCCACCATCCACGACCGCATCGCCACCATCATGCGCCATGACGACACGGTGGGCGCGCCGCTGCTGCACGCGCCGCACTCCGGCTACGAGCGCCTGTCGATGGGCGGCGTGACGGTGATCGCCGACACCGGCCTGCCGCCGCCGGTCGACGTCTCCAACGCCGCGCACGCCGGCTGCCTCGCCTTCGAACTCTCCTCCGGGCGCCAGCACTTCATCGTCAATGCCGGCATCGACACCTACGGCGCCCCGGAATTCCGGCCGCTGGCGCGCGCCACCGCCGCGCATTCGACCGCTACGCTCAACGACACCTCGTCGGCGCGCTTCAGCCATTCGCTGCGCGTCAGCGACCTGCTGGGCTCGCCGCTGATCGGCGGCCCGCAGCACGTGCCCTGCAAGCGCCTCGACCAGAAGGGCGTGCACGGCTTCGTCGCGCGCCACGACGGCTATGTCCAGCAATTCGGTTTCCTGCATGAGCGCGAGCTGAAGCTGACCACGAACGGCAACGTGCTTGCCGGCCGCGACCGTTTCCTGCGCCCGGGCAATGCCGTGATCCGCAACAACGGCCGCGACTTCGTCACGGTGCGCTTCCATGTCCACCCCGACATCAGCCTGCTGCAGGACGACCACGACCGCCTGACGCTCGCCGCCGCGCAGGGCGACACCTGGGTCTTCACCTGCGCCGAAGTGGTGCCGGAGGTCGAGGAATCGATCTATTTCGCCGGATTGAGCGGCCCGCGCCGCAGTCGGCAGATCGTGCTCTCCTTCAAGGCCTCGGAGGTTGCCGAAGTCCACTGGCAGCTGACCCGCACCGGCATTGCCGGCCATCCCGAGAACAACTGAATTCCCGACAAATCCGGCCGCGCGCTTGATTTCCGAGACTCACTTGATTTCCGGGGCTCATATGCTAGGGCCGGCCAACGTCCCGTCCAACAGCTCTGAAAGGCCGCCCGCCCATGGCCGTGCCCACGAAAAACATTCCGGCGCCCGATCTCGTTCCGGTGCGCCGGGCGCTGCTTTCCGTCTTCGACAAGACCGGCCTGGTCGATTTCGCCAAAGCGCTCGCCGCAGCCGGCGTCGAGCTGGTTTCGACGGGCGGCACGGCGAAGGCCATCGCCGAGGCGGGCCTGGCTGTGCGCGACGTTTCCGAGCTCACCGGCTTTCCCGAGATCATGGACGGCCGGGTGAAGACCTTGCATCCGTCGGTGCATGGCGCGCTGCTCGGCATCCGCGACGATGCCGAGCATGCCAAGGCCATGCGTGACCATCGCATCGAGCCGATCGATCTTGTCGTCTCCAACCTCTACCCGTTTGAAGAGGTCCGCCACTCCGGCGCCGGCTATGCCTCGATCGTCGAGAACATCGACATCGGTGGACCGGCGATGATCCGCGCCTCGGCCAAGAACCACGCCTATGTCGCCATCGTCACCGATCCGGCCGACTATGCGCCCGTCGTCAACGCGCTGGAGATGAATCTTGGCTCGCTGTCGCTCGACTTCCGCAAGATGCTTGCGGCCAAGGCCTTTGCCCGCACCGCCACCTATGACGCCGCGATCTCCGGCTGGTTCGCCGAGGCGCTGCAGATCGAGCATCCGACCTGGCGCGCCTTCGGCGGCCATCTCGACCAGGTGATGCGCTATGGCGAGAACCCGCATCAGAACGCCGGCTTCTACCTGTCGGGCGACAAACGGCCGGGTGTGGCGACGGCAAAGCAGCTGCAGGGCAAGCAGCTCTCCTACAACAACATCAACGACACCGACGCGGCCTTCGAGCTGGTCGGCGAGTTCGATCCCGCCCGCTCGGCGGCGATCGCCATCATCAAGCATGCCAACCCTTGCGGCGTTGCGGAGGGTGAAACGCTCAAGGCGGCCTATGCCAAGGCGCTGGCCTGCGATCCAGTCTCGGCCTTTGGCGGCATCGTCGCCATGAACCGCATCCTCGACGCCGAGGCGGCGCAGGAGATCGTGAAAACCTTCACCGAGGTCATCATCGCGCCCAACGCGACCGACGAGGCAGCCGCGATCGTCGCCGCGAAGAAGAACCTGCGCCTGCTGGTCACCGGCGGCCTGCCCGACCCGCGCGCTGCCGGCACAACGGCGAAATCGGTCGCCGGCGGGCTGCTGGTGCAGAGTCGCGACAACGCCGTGGTCGACGACCTCGAGCTGAAGGTGGTGACGAAACGCGCGCCGACGCCGGCCGAACTGGCCGACCTCAAATTCGCCTTCCGCGTCGCCAAGCACGTCAAGTCGAACGCCATCGTTTATGCCAAGGACGGCGCCACGGTCGGCATCGGTGCTGGCCAGATGAGCCGCGTCGATTCCTCGCGCATCGCCGCCCGCAAGGCGCTGGACGCGGCGGAGGCTGCGGGCCTCGCCGAGCCACTGACCAAAGGCTCGGTCGTCGCCTCCGACGCCTTCTTCCCCTTCGCCGACGGCCTTCTCTCGGCGATCGAGGCCGGCGCCACGGCCGTCATCCAGCCCGGCGGCTCGATGCGCGACGAGGACGTCATCGCCGCCGCCGACGAGCACGGCATCGCCATGGTGTTCACGGGCGTGCGGCACTTCCGGCATTGATGCTCGGCGCGGAGATGCTTCAAGAATTCGCTCCGCTGAGTCGATTGGTGCGGTTTTCGAGAACCGGAGCGGAGCGGACATTCAGGTCCGTGAGCACCGGAAGCGCAGAAAACCGCGGCAAGCGGCCAGCGGAGTAGAATTATCGAAGCATCTCTTTCGGCTTGTCCGCCGGATAGGGTGTCCCCACCAGGATCGCCATGCCGATGCCGAGGAACAGGATGATCGCCGCCATGCCGAGCCGTGGTGAATCGCTCATCGTGGTGATGGTCGCCACCATGAACGGCGCCAGGAAGCTGGTCGCGCGTCCCGCCAGCGCGTAGATGCCGAAATAGCGGCCCGACTCGGCGGCAGTCACGCTGCGCGCCATGTAGGAACGCGACGAGGCTTGCACCGGCCCGAAAGCGAGCCCGATCAGCAGCCCATAGAGGATATAGGCCTTTTCGGCCGCGGTGCCGAACAGGCCGCCGGAATCGGCGGTCGACAGCGGGATCAGGCCAAGCAGCGTGAAGCCCGGACCGGTCGAGACGACGCCGATCGTGGCGACCGACAGCATCACCAGCGCGATCATCACCACGTGCTTCGAGCCGAGCGCGGTATCGAGCCGCGCGGCGATCCAGCAGCCGAAGATGGCGACGACGTTGAGGATGATGCCGAACAGGCCGATCTCGGTAATCGACCAGTGGAACATGCCGGCCGCGAAGGTGCCGCCGAGCGCCAGCAGCGCATTGACGCCGTCCTGATAGATCATGCGCGCCAGCAGGAAGCGCAGGATGCCGCTGCGCTGGCGCACTTCCACCAGAGTAGACTTCAACTCGGACAGGCCCTCGCGCACCGCCGGGCCGATCGGGATTCCCTTGCTGGCGTCCGGCGTGAAGAAGAACATCGGCAGTATGAACAGGAAATACCAGCCGGCGGACATCGGCCCGGTGAAGCGCGCGTCCTCCCCGAGTTTCGGATCGAGTCCGAACAATGGATCGAGGCCGATGAGCGTCTTGCCGGTTTCGAGATTGCCCGCCAGGAACAGCACCACGAAGATCAGCGCGATCATGCCGCCGAGATAGCCGAGCCCCCAGGCCATGTTGGATATCCGGCCGATCTCTTGCTTCGGCACCAGCCGCGGCATCATGGAATCGTTGAACACGGTGGAGAATTCGGCCGCCACCGAGGCCAGCGAGAACAAGAGCACGACCAGGAAAAGATTCGAGCCGGGTGCGGCGAACCACAGCAGGCTGAGGCTGACGATCTTGATCGTCGCGAAGAAGGCGATCCACGGCTTGCGCGGCCCGGTCTGGTCGGCGATCGAGCCGAGCACCGGGGAGAGCACCGCGATGACCAAGCCCGCGGCGGCAATGCCATAGCCCCAGGCAGCCTGACCGGCGGTCGGATCGCTCGCCATGCGCGAGACGAAATAGGGCCCGAAGATGAAGGTGGTGACGACAGTGAAGAAAGGCTGCGCCGCCCAGTCGAAGAACATCCAGCCCCAGATGCCGCGCCCCGATGCCCGCTGCACTGTCTCTACCGCCACCATGCTGATTCCCCTGGCACCGCTCGCGTCGGGCGCCATGTCTGCATGTTTTCAGGCAGTGATGCAAATGAACAAGCAGGCGCCAATTCCTCGCCCCACGAAGGCGGCTACGCGATGCACGCCTCTTCTGGCGTGACCGATCGGGCCGAGGCTTGATTGCCAGGTGGTTCCCCCAATCCGTCGCTGCTTCGCAGCGCCACATTTCCCCCCTCCGGAGGGAAAGGAAGGGAGCGTTGCTGGACGAGCATTGACGGCAAAAAGCTTGGCGCCTTCCTCTACCCCGTCGATCGGGGGAGAGGTGGCTCGGCGAAGCCGAGACGGAGTGGGGCTCGACCAGCGCAGCATAGGATAACGCAAGCGCCAAGCTGCCATGCGCGCTATCGCCAAAGACCAGCCGCTTTGGCAGGGGCGAGGAACTTCACATCCCCGTCAGGTCGCTCATCAGGCCGGACGCCACCGAGAGCCGCGACACGGTGATGTCGCCGCCTTCGGTCAGCGCCTGCAGCCGCTCGCGGATGCGCGCGACGCGTTCGCCGCCGGCCTCGAGCCACGCCCCGACCGGATCCGCCGCCGTGCCGTGCGCGGTAAGCGCCGCCACCGCGATGCCGCGCCGCGCCACGCCGATCGTGTCGGTCGCGCGCGACAGCGCCAGCTGGTCGTAATAGTCGGGCGGCATGATCGAGCGCGCGGCCTCCTCGACGCGCGGGATGCGGAAGGCATCGCTGACGGCGAAGAACGCCTTGGCCGCGCTGACGATGTCGGCATTGGCCGTGCGCGCGGTGAGCGCGACATCCGGGATCAGTTCGGCCACTTCGGCCAGGGCGAGCTGCCCGGCGAGTTTTTCCGGCGCGCCGCCCTTGAACAGGCCATGTCCCCGCTCCTCGATACGCTCGCGCGAGAAGGCCGGCAGCAGCGACGCCAGCTTCGGTTCGAGCGCCTTGCGCGCGTCCTGCAATTCGGCGATGCGCTGCCCCAGCGGCGCGGAGCCCACTTCGTTCTTCAGGGACCAGCCGCTGGTCACAAAGATAAGCCGGCTGACCGACTGATAGAGATCGAGCTGGATCTGGCCGTCGATCTGGTTATCGAGCGCGTCGATCTCCTTGTAGAGCGCCGGCAGCGCGAAGCCGTCGCGGATCACCGCGAAGGTGCGCACGACATCGGCCGCCGTGCGGCCGGTCGCTTCCTGCAGCCGGTTGACGAAGGACGGCCCGCCGCGATTGACCAGATCGTTGGCGACGACGCGCGCGATGATCTCGCGCCGCAGCCTGTGGTCGCGGATCTCGCCAGCGAATTTCTTCGCCATGCGTTCCGGGAAATAGCCCATCAGGTCGCGGTCGAAATGTTGCTCGTCCGGCACGTCGCTGGCGACGATGTCGGAGAACAGCACGATCTTGGCATAGGCGAGCAGCACGCCGAGTTCGGCCCTGGTCAGTGGCTCGCCACGCGCCTCGCGTTCGGCAAGCGCCGCCGGCGAAGGCAGCGTCTCGACCGCGCGGTCGAGCAGGCCGCGCGATTCCAGCGCCGTCATGAAACGGGCCTGGTGCGCGATGTCGGCGAGGCCGCGCTTGCGCGCCAGCGAGAGCGCCAGCGTCTGCTGGTAGTTGTTGGAGAGCACCAGCGCGCCCACCTCGTCGGTCATCTCGGCGAGCAGCTTGTTGCGCGCCGGCCGCGTCAGCGAGCCCTTGCGCATGGCGGAAGCCAGCGCGATCTTGATGTTGACCTCGACGTCAGAGCAGTTGACGCCGCCCGAATTGTCGATGGCGTCCGAATTGCAGCGGCCGCCATTCATGCCGAACTCGATGCGCGCCCGCTGCGTGACGCCGAGATTGGCGCCCTCGCCGA
The DNA here is from genome assembly GCF_006439385.1 of Mesorhizobium sp. B3-1-7. Taxonomy (NCBI): domain Bacteria; kingdom Pseudomonadati; phylum Pseudomonadota; class Alphaproteobacteria; order Hyphomicrobiales; family Phyllobacteriaceae; genus Mesorhizobium; species Mesorhizobium sp. B3-1-7. The sequence goes on along the minus strand of NZ_VFTL01000006.1, from coordinate 23,387 downwards.
TGACTTTCGCCCGGACATCGAGCGCGGTGACGCGGACAGCGTCGTTTGCCCGGTCGCCGACATCTTGGTTGCTCTCGCCTGAAGCCCGCACATAAGTGCCGATGCCGCCGAACCACAGAAGGTCGACCGGCGCCTTGAGGATGGCGTTCATGATCTCGACCGGCGTCGCCGTCGTCTTGGCGAGGCCGATCGCGGCAGCCGCCGCCGGCGGCAGCGTGATCGATTTCTGGTTGCGCGAGACGATGACGCCGCCTTCCGACAGCTTCGACTTGTCGTAGTCCTGCCACGACGAGCGCGGCAGCGCGAACATGCGCACCCGCTCGGCCATCGATGCGGCCATGTCCGGATCGGGGTCGATGAAGATGTCGCGATGGTCGAAAGCGGCGATCAGCCTAGTCTGCGGCGACAACAGCATGCCGTTGCCGAACACGTCGCCCGACATGTCGCCGACGCCCACCACGGTGAAGGGCGAGGTCTGGATGTCGCGGTTGATCTCGCGGAAATGCCGCTTCACCGCTTCCCAGGCCCCCTTGGCGGTGATGCCCATCTTCTTGTGGTCGTAGCCGGCCGAACCGCCGCTGGCGAAAGCGTCGTCCAACCAGAAATGGTGTTTTTCGGAAATGGCGTTGGCGGTGTCGGAGAAGGTCGCCGTGCCCTTGTCGGCGGCGACGACGAAATAGGGATCGTCTGCATCGCGCCGCACCACGCCGGCCGGCGGGATGACGCCGTCGACGCCGATATTGTCGGTGATCGAGAGCAGGCTGGAGACGAAATTCTTGTAGGCCGAGGTCCCGGCCTCGAAGATCGCGTCGCGCCCGGCGCTCATCGGCAGCTTCTTCGGGTAGAAGCCGCCCTTGGCGCCGACCGGCACGATGACCGCGTTCTTCACCTGCTGCGCCTTCACCAGGCCCAGCACCTCGGTGCGGTAATCCTGGGCGCGGTCCGACCAGCGCAGGCCGCCCCGCGCCACCGGACCGAAGCGCAGATGCACGCCCTCGACCTCGGAGCCGTAGACGAAGATTTCGCGCCATGGCCGCGGCGCCGGCAGGCCCTCGACCGCCTGGGAGTCGAGCTTGATCGCCAGCGACTGCCCTTTCTCTTTCGTATCGGCTACGAAATGATTGGTGCGCAGCGAGGCTTCGATGAGGTTCAGATAGCGGCGGATGATCGTGTCGTCATCGATATTGGGCACCTCTTCCAGCGCGTCCTTGATCTTGGCCTTGAGGTGCTTGGCGGCGACCGCGCCATCGCCCTCCGCCGCCGGCCCGAGCCGTGCGACGAACAGCGCATGCAGGCCGCGCGCGATCTCCGGATAGCGGTTGAGTGCTGCGGCGATGAAATCCTGGCTCTGCGGAATACCGGCCTGCTGCAGATAGCGGCCATAGGCGCGCAGGATGGTAATCTCGCCCGACCACAGGCCGGCGGTCTGGGCCAAGCCGTTATAGCCGTCATTGTCGACATCGCCGCGCCAGACCGACAGGAACGCGTCCTCGAACAGCGCGCCGCCATCGGCAAGGTCTATTCGCGCGCCGTAGCTGTTCTCCAGCTCCATGTCGTGGATGAACACCCGGTCGGCCGGATCGTCGCCGACCTCGAAAGTGCGCTCGCTGATGACGCGGAAGCCGATGTTTTCCAGCACCGGCACGCGCCGCGACAGCGCCACCGGGCTGCCGAAATGATAGATTTTCAAAGCCGCCTGTTGCGGCTTCTGGTCGGCATGGCGGTAATAATCGATGGCGATCGGATTGACGGCGCTGATCTTCGCAATGCGCCCGGCATCGGCCAACGCCACGGCGGCCGAGAAGGAGTCGCGATAGCTTTCGGGGAACCGCGCCGCGATCGCCTTCAGCGCCGGATCGCTGCCGGCCGCTTCCGCGGCTTCGGAGAGCGCGTCCTCCCAGGTGCGCACGATGTCGCGGATCGCCGCCTCGATCGTCGACTGCTCGACCTTCGGCGTCTTGCCGCCGGAACGGCCGATGATGAAATGCACGCGCGCCAGTCCGCCTTCCGGAAAGGCCGGGTAATAGGCCGACAACCGGCCTTCGAACGCCGTCTTGAGATAGGTGCCGACCTTCTCGCGCACGACGCTGTCGTAGCGGTCGCGCGGCACGAAAACGATGATCGAGACGAAGCGATCGAACTGGTCGACGCGCACCAGCGCCCGCACGCGCGGCCGCTCGATCAGCCCGAGTATGGCGACCGCGTGCTTGCGCAGGATGGGAATGGGAACCTGGAACAGCTCGTCGCGCGGATAGCTTTCCAGGATGTTGATCAGCGCCTTGCCGGAATGATCGTGCGGATCGAAACCGGATTTCGAGATCACGGTCTCGGCCTTGGAGCGCAGATAGGGGATCTTCATCACCGAGCGCGTGTAGGCGGTCGAGGTGAACAGGCCGACGATGCGCAGCTCGCCCGCGAGCGCGCCTTTCGCCGTGTAGGTCTTGATGCCGATGTAATCGAGATAGATGCGGCGATGCACCGACGACTTGGCGTTGGCCTTGGTGACGATCAGCGGCTCCGGCCCGTGCAGGAAGGCGCGGATCTCCGGCGTCGTCGTCACCGCCTCGGTGCCGCGCCTCAACACCAGCACATCGGGATCCGAAAGGATGCCGAGCCCAGGCTTTTCGGCGCGCTCCAGCGAGCCGCTTTCCTCGCCGCCGGTATATTTGAACTCGCGCATGCCGAGGAAGGTGAAATTGTCGTCGCGCAGCCATTCGAGGAAGGCGATCGCCTCGGCGACGCTCTTCTTATCGAGCGGCACCGCCGAATAGCGGAATTCGGAAATCGCCTGGTCGAGGCGGGCGAGCATGCGCTTCCAGTCGGCGACGGCCGCCCGGACCTGCGAAAGCATCTTGCGCAGCCGCTCGGTGAGGCTCTTGGCCTGCTCGGCGTTCAGCCTTGGAATGTGGACATGGACGACACTCAGCCTGTCGTCATCCTCCTTGCCGCCATCGCCAAGCACCTCGACCACACCATCCTTGCCGTGGCGGACGGTGACGATCGGATGGGTAACCAACGTCGGCTCGCCGCTGATCTCGGTGATCTCGCCGAGGATGGAATCGAACAGGAACGGCATGTTGTCGTTGACGACGGTGATCACCGTGACCGGCCGGCCATCGCAGGCGACGCCCGAATCGGCCTCGACGGCGACGACGCTTTCGCCTTTCCGGTGGCTGGCGACCGCTTGCGCGGCGAGCTCGCCGGCGCGTTCGAGGTCGGTCACGTCATAGGACGCGATGTCCTCGGCGGGCGCCCGTGCCAGCAGATAGTCGGCAAGCCGTGCGGGTTTCTCTTCCGCTTTCGCGGCGGCGGCTTTCTTCTTCGGCTTGAATTTCACGCTGGCCATGACGCTTATTGCCTCCCGTGGCATGCTTTTGCGACTATGGTAGCCAGATGACTGCGGTTTGGCGACAAAGGTTTGACGACGCTTTAAAAAATTCGAACCGACGCCATCGCCGCGCGAGGAGAACGACCATGACCGGCAAAATAACCGCGCTCGACCTTGTCCAGGCGGAGCTCAGCGAGGCCACGAAAGCCTATTTCGACAAATGCCGGGAGAAGCTCGGCCTCGTACCCAACGTGCTCACCGCCTACGCCTTCGACGAGAAGAAGCTGCGCGCCTTCACCGACATGTACAACGATCTGATGCTGGGCGATTCCGGTCTTTCGAAGCTGGAGCGCGAGATGATCGCCGTGGTCGTCTCCTCAATCAACCACTGCTTCTATTGCCTGACCGCGCATGGCGCGGCAGTGCGCCAGCTGTCGGGCGAACCGGCGCTCGGCGAGATGATGGTGATGAATTTCCGCGCCGCCGAGCTGTCGCCGAAACAGACAGCGATGCTCGAATTCGCGGTCAAGCTGACCGAGGAGCCGGCCACGATCGTCGAGGCCGACCGCGCGGCCTTGCGCCAGGCCGGCTTCACCGATCGCGATATCTGGGACATCGCCTCGACCGCCGCTTTCTTCAACATGTCGAACCGGGTGGCCGCCGCGGTCGACATGCGGCCCAACCCCGAATACCACGCCATGGCGCGGTAGCGGCCGCGGCTTTACATTAGCAATATCGAATTTTTCGTTGCCCATCCCGCCATTTGGTCCGATGATCAGGATTGCGGCGTAGCCGCATATCCAGGACTGCGGCGCAGCCGCATATTGCAAGCGGCGTGGCCGCATGCCGGTTCGACGCCGCCGACAAGGGAGGAGAACATGGCGAAATTTCTCTATGTCTATCACGGCTCCGGCAAGATGCCGACCGACGAAGCCGAACGCAAAGCGGCTATGGATGCCTGGACCGGCTGGTACGACAAGCTCGGCACGGCCGTGGTCGACGGCGGCAATCCGGTCGGCATGTCGAAGACGGTGCTGCCGAGCGGCAAGATCGAGAACAATGGCGGCAGCAATCCGACTGCCGGCTACACAATCGTCGAAGCCAAGAACATCGACGATGCCGTCGCCAAAGCCAAGGACTGCCCGATCCTGATGGATCCTGGCTTCAGCGTCGAGGTCGCGCCGATCATCGAGATGATGTAGCGCTTAAGCGTTTTGATGCATGTCGTTATCCCAAAACCGCGGTGCACTTTTGGGCGACATGCATTAGGAACGCGCCGCGATTGCCGCGGCCGCGCCCGCCATGGTGGTGGCGCTGACGCGGTTGGCGATCTTCATGGCGCGCTTGCTCTTCAGGAGCCGGCGCGCCTGCGAAGCGGCAAGCACCCAGGCGAGGTCGATGACCACCAGCACGATAGCCATGGTCAGCGTCAGCTCGACCCAGCCGACAACGCTGACCGAGGCGAGATCGATGATGGTCGGCAGCAGCGCCAGATAGAACATCATGATCTTCGGGTTGCCGAGCGTCACCGCCATGCCGGCAAAGAACAGTTTCAAGGGCGAGTCCTCGCGCGGCATCTCGCCTTCCTTCGCCTCGACCGGCGCCGTCCACATCTTGAACGCCAGATAGGCGAGATAGGCGACGCCCACCCATTTCACGACGACGAAAGCGTAGTGGAAGGTCTGCGCCACGACGGCGAGCCCGAACACCGCCAGCGACAGCCAGACGGCTTCACCGATCCACATCGCCAGCAGGAACGGGAAGACATCGCGGAACCCCTTCGAGACCACCCGCGCCACGAGTGCTGCGATCGACGGTCCGGGCGAGCCGGCGGCGACGAACAAAGCGGCGGCGAAGATCAGCAGCGAGGCGAGATGCATGGCGGACCTCTTGTGGTGAAGAACTTGAGCCCACGAGACTAGCGCAACCGCCGGGATGGCGAAAGTCGGACGGCTTGCCGGCTGGACGCCATGCGGTTAGAAGACCCACCCCGATAGCCATTTTCGAGCATCACTTTGCCTCAGTAACCGCCGGTCTCGCCAACTCCTCTGAATGCACCGTAGGCGCGGTCATTGGCGCGTCTGCTTCATCTCACGTGTTCTTCAGGCGGCGGTTCGAGACCGGTTTGGCATTGCTGAGCCGCCGCGTGTGACCCACGCCGACGCCTGACTTCCAACGCACGCAGCCTTCGCCACGCCGTGCCCGCATGAGCATGATGCCGAAAAATGGTACCCGGTTTTCGGAAAAGATCATGCTCAACAAAAAGGGGCATCTCGGACATTGCCGGCCTGACGGACTTCCCGACGGGAAGGGCCTGCCGGCATGTCTACCTTGCGTGTCCACTGGACGATCGCGCCCGCAATCGCACCTCGACCTCTGATCAACTGCAATCGCTGCGGTGGCGTCAAACCGTATCGATGCGGCGAAAAATTCCGCGTCAACGCCAACGGCAAGCGCATCGACGTCTGGCTGATTTATCGCTGCGTCGACTGCGACAACGCCTGGAACTTCACCATCTTGGAGCGGCAAAACCGCCGCGAGATCGAGCCGGCGCGGCTTGCGGCGCTCGAAAGCAACGATCCAGCGCTTGTGCGCCGCTTTGCTTTCGATGCCGCCACGCTGCGCGACAGAGCCGGCCGGATCGAGGAATCTCCCGATGTCACGGTCCGAAAGGAATTTCTGGACGGTGAGCCGGAACGCGCGGTCGCGCTCGCGCTCGACCTTCGTCTCGATGGCACGACACCTTTGCGGCTTGACCGCCTGCTTGCCGGCGAACTCGGCCTTTCGCGGTCAAGGCTTCAGGCCCTGGACGACCGAAGGTGACTGACCATCGAACCGGATGGCGCCAAAGCCTTGCGCAAGCCGGTTCGCGACGGCTTGGCGGTGCGCATCGATCTGGCTGGAGAGGCGGATTGCAGCGCTATCTTGTCTGCCGCGTGCCGCTGAAACGAAAAGAGGGAGCACCGGGTCCCTCTTTGAACTTCATCTGGAAGCTTACGCCGCGCCCATCACCTTGGCGGCCTTTTCGAAACGCTTGCGCTCGTTCGGGTCGAGATAGAGCTTGCGCAGGCGAATGGTCTTCGGCGTCACCTCGACCAGCTCGTCGTCCTGGATCCAGGCCAGCGCCCGCTCCAGCGTCATGCGGATCGGTGGCGTCAGCTTCACCGCCTCGTCCTTGCCGGCGGCGCGGATGTTGGTGAGCTTCTTGCCCTTGAGCACGTTCACTTCGAGGTCGTTGTCGCGCGAATGGACGCCGATGATCATGCCCTGGTAGACCTTGACGCCCGGATCGATGATCATCGGGCCGCGGTCTTCGAGGTTCCACATCGCATAGGCGACCGATTCGCCCTGCTCGTTGGAGATCAGCACGCCGTTGGTGCGGCCGGGCAGCTCGCCCTTGTAAGGCTCATAGGCGAAGAACAGGCGGTTCATCACGGCGGTGCCGCGCGTGTCGGTCAACAATTCGGACTGGTAGCCGATCAGGCCGCGCGTCGGTGCGTGGAAGACAAGGCGCTGGCGGTTGCCGCCGGACGGGCGCAGCTCGACCATTTCGGCCTTGCGTTCCGACATCTTCTGCACGACGACGCCGGCATGCTCCTCGTCGACGTCGATGACGACTTCCTCGACCGGCTCCAGCAGCTGGCCGTCGTCGCCTTTCTGCATGACGACGCGCGGACGCGACACGGCAAGCTCGAAACCTTCGCGGCGCATCGTCTCGATCAGCACGGCGAGCTGCAATTCGCCGCGGCCGGAGACGAAGAAGGAGTCCTTCTCCGCCGATTCCTCGATCTTCAGCGCGACATTGCCCTCGGCCTCGCGCAGCAGGCGGTCGCGGATGACGCGGCTGGTCACCTTGTCGCCCTCGGTGCCGGCAAGCGGCGAGTCATTGACGAGGAAGGACATGGTGACGGTCGGCGGGTCGATCGGCTGCGCATGCAGCGGCTCGCTCACCGCCGGGTCGCAGAAAGTGTCGGCGACGGTGCCCTTCGACAGGCCGGCGATGGCCACGATGTCGCCCGCTTGGGCTTCGTCAATCGGCTGGCGCTCGAGACCGCGGAAGGCGAGGATCTTGGAGACGCGGCCGGTCTCGATCTGCGTGCCGTCATGGTGCAGCACCTTGACCGCCTGGTTGGCCTTCAGCGTGCCGGACTCGATGCGGCCGGTGATGATGCGGCCGAGGAACGGGTTGGCTTCGAGGATGGTGCCGATCATGCGGAACGGGCCGGGATGAACGGTCGGCGCCGGCACATGCTTGACGACCAGGTCGAACAGCGGGGCGAGACCCAGGTCCTTCGGGCCCTCGGGATTTTCCGAAACCCAGCCGTCACGGCCGGAACCATAGAGGATTGGGAAATCGAGCTGCTCGTCGGTGGCGTCGAGGGCCGCGAACAGGTCGAACACCTCGTTGACCACTTCGATGTGGCGGGCGTCCGGACGGTCGATCTTGTTGATGACGACGATCGGTCGCAGGCCCACCTTGAGCGCCTTGCCGACCACGAACTTGGTCTGCGGCATCGGGCCTTCGGCGGCGTCGACGAGCACGATCGCCGAATCCACCATCGACAGGATGCGCTCGACCTCGCCGCCAAAATCGGCGTGTCCGGGCGTGTCGACAATGTTGATGCGGGTGCCGTGCCAGTCGACCGAGGTCGCCTTGGCCAGGATGGTGATGCCGCGTTCCTTTTCGAGGTCGTTGGAATCCATGGCGCGCTCGGCGACGCGCTGGTTGTCGCGGAAGGCGCCGGACTGTTTCAGAAGCTGGTCGACCAGCGTGGTCTTGCCATGGTCGACGTGCGCGATGATCGCGATATTGCGGAGGTTCATTTTTCTGGTCTCGGGAACGTTGCAGGCAGCAGGCCCAAAAGCGCCGCCTTTTTCGGTTGCGCGGCTCATACAAGGTTTTTCGCAATTGCGAAAGGGGAGGCACGACCCCAAATAGATGGTCACTGATTCTTAAACGTCTTGGTGTCAAATGATTCTGTTAACCAAGGCGGAACCTTTGAGGGGCCGGACAGTTCGATGTTCATGACCGATCATATGCCCAGATTGCGTCCGGTTTTTGTGTGGGCGGCGCTTGGCGTGCTTGTAGCGGCAGGCGCCGCGCAGTCGGCGGCCGCCCTGCAGGAAGCCGACCCGATCGCCCCGCCCGACGCCAGGACCGTACAGCAGATGTTCGCCGACGCTCCCGACGGCGTCGACCCGATCGTCACCGGCCCGGTCAGCGCCGCCTTCAAGCAGCGCCAGAAGGATGCCAACTGCGACACCGCGGTCTGGCCGAACGTTCCGCGGGCTTGCTATCCGGATTGATTTCGCCTTTGCCATAACGCGGCTAACGTCGCGATCCTTCGCGCCCCCCTCTGGCCTGCCGGCCATCTCCCCCACAAGGGGGGAGATTAGCAGCTTCGGCGCCTCGCTCATTCCTGCAACGTTGGAGATTGGCGAAGGTCGAGGTGACGGCCAATCTCCCCCCTTGTGGGGGAGATGCCCGGTAGGGCAGAGGGGGGCGCTGTCCCGCCAACCTTACCAATTTTCTCCAGGACCTTACGCGGACCGCACCGGATCGAGCGTCACCTTGTAAAGCTCGTTGTCGTCGCGATCCATCAGCCGCACGGTGAGCTGTTCGGTCGCGCCCGAAATATCGACCAGGCCGAAGAACTGCAGCCCGGCCGACGGCGGCAGGTTCTGGCCCTGTTCGGCGGTCGGCGCCTTGATGAATTTCAACTCCGGCCCGAAGGTCATGTCGAGGTCGTTGGGGCCGAAGGTGCCGGCATGGATCGGGCCGGAGACGAATTCCCAGAACGGATTGAAATCCTGGAACTGCGCCTTGTCGGGGTTGTAGTAATGCGCCGCGGTGTAATGCACGTCCGCGGTCAGCCACACCGTGTTGGTGATGCCGGCATTCTTGATGAAGCGCAGCACGTCGGCGAATTCGAGCTCGCGGCCCTTCGGCGCGCCATTGTCGTTATTGCTGACGGCCTCGAAACCGACCTTCTTGGCCGCATCGTCCCAGACGACGAGGCTGAGCGGCATGTCGGCGGCGATGACCTTCCAGGTCGCCCTGGAATTGGCCAGCTCGCGCTTCAGCCACTTGGACTGCTCCTCGCCGATCATGCGCGACTTCGGCGTCAGCGTTTCTTCCATGTCGGGGCCGTTCGGGCCGCGATAGGAGCGCATGTCGAGGAAGAACACGTCGAGCAGCGGCCCATGCGAGATCTTGCGGTAGACGCGGCCTGGCTCCGACGGCTCGTAGCGGATGGTCGTCATCTCATGGAAGGCACGCGCCGCCCGGGCCGCCAGCACATGGATCGACTTTTCCTTGTAACGGTCGTCGGCGGTCAGGTCCTTCGAATCCGACCAGTTGTTGAGCACCTCGTGGTCGTCCCACTGGTAGAAGGTCGGACAGATGGCCGACAGGCCAAGCACATGCTTGTCCATCATGTTGTATTTCCACTGGTCGCGGTACTCGTCCAGCGTCTCGGCGACCTTGCGCTTGCCGTCGAGCATGACGACGTTCTTCCACTTGCCGCCGCCGGGCAGGTCGACCTCGTCCTTCAAGGCACCGTCGGCATAGATCGTATCGCCGGAATGCAGGAAGAAGTCCGGCGTGTGCTTGGCGATGGTCGAATAGGTCTTCATGCCGGTCTCGTCGATGCCCCAGCCCTGGCCGGCCGTGTCGCCCGACCAGGCGAAGCGCACATCGCGCTTAGAAGACGGCGCGGTGCGGAAGCGACCGACGATCGGCTCGGAGACGGCATTGATGTCGGAGAGGTCGGCAGCAGTCATGCGATAGAAGATATCCTGGTCGGAGGCGAGATCGGTGAGCAGCCGCTTCACCGTGAAATCGCTGGCCGGCGAGGTATCAAGCGGCGCGAGCCGGGTCGCATTGGCGAAGCTTTCGGTGGTCGACACCTCATACATGACGCGCGCCGGACGGTCGGTGCGGGTCCACACCATGCCGGAGGTGGCGTCGACGTCGCCGGACTGGACGCCATGCGTGAAGGCCGGGCGCTGGCTGGCGCGGGAATAATAAGGCAGCGCGAGACCGGAGGCGCCGACAAGGCCGAAGGCGCTGGCCGAGGTGACGAAAGCGCGGCGGGTCAACGAAAGCTTGTTCATGGCTGTCTCCGGATGGCGTTGAACGGGACCGCCAAGCTCTCGCCTCAATGTTTCAGGCGCATTTCGGAACCATGAAGTTTTGATAACAGTGAACAGAACTGCTGATCTCCCCCCTCGTGGGGGAGATGGCCGGCAGGCCAGAGGGGGGCGCGAAGGATCGCCAACTTCTCAGCGTTTACTCGCTGAGCCTATACCCAACGGCCTAATTGGACATGATTTCAACTGGATAGCTCGGCGGGACAGCGCCCCCCTCTGCCCTGCCGGGCATCTCCCCCACAAGGGGGGAGATTGGCAGCTTAGACCATCTGCGCCTCTGGCTCGAAAGCCGGCCTGTCGGTGTTGATCAGCAACGAGATGCACGCCGCCGCAATGCCGGTCATGCCGGCAATCAGGAACGCCAGCTCGTAATTGCCCTGCAGCTCGCGCATCGTGCCGCCAAAGGCGGCGGCCGCCGCGGCGCCCACCTGGTGGCCGGCGACAATCCAGCCGAACACGATCGGTCCGCTGCGATCGCCGAACGCCTCGTTCGCAAGCCTCAGCGTCGGCGGCACGGTGGCGATCCAGTCGAGCCCGTAGAGCACGGCGAAGATGACCAGGCTGGTCGCCGAGAAGCCCGAATAAGGCAGGTAGATCAGCGACAGCCCGCGCACCGCGTAATAGACGCCGAGCAGCTTGCGCGGATCGAAGCGATCGGTGAGCCAGCCGGACAGCGTCGTGCCGATCAGGTCGAAAATGCCCATCATCGACAGCAGTCCGGCAGCCTGCACCTCGCCGATGCCCATGTCGCCGCAGAAGGCGATGAGATGCGTGCCGACGAGGCCGTTGGTGGTGAAACCGCAAACGAAGAAGGTGGCGAACAGATACCAGAACACCCGGGTGCCGGCAGCCCGGCGCAGCGTGTTCAGCGTATGCGCCAGGAAATTGCCTTGCGATGCGGGCGACACCGGCGGCACGTCATCGGCATCGGCGCCGTAGCGCACCTGGCCGATCGAAGCGGGGCGCTCGGGCACCAGCAGCAGGACGAACGGGATCAGCGCCGCCGTCGCGATCGCCACGGCGATCGCCACCGGCTTCCAGCCGCCGCTCTGCGCCAGCGAGGCGATCACCGGAAGGAAGATAAGCATGCCGGTAGCGCTGGAGGCCGACATCAGCCCCATCATCAGGCCGCGATTGGTCTTGAACCAGCGGTTGACGATGGTGGCGCCCAGCACGCTCGCCACCGCGCCCGAACCGATGCCGGAAAACACGCCCCAGGTGAGGAAAAGATGCCAGGGCTCAGTCATCAACAGGCTGAGCGCGGTCGATCCGGACATCACCACTAGCGCGCCGAGCAGCGTGCGGCGCAGCCCAATGCGCTCCATCAGCGCCGCGGCGAACGGCCCGGTCAGGCCGTAGAGCAGGATGCCGACGCTGGCGGCCCAGGAGGTCACGTCACGGCGCCAGCCGAAGCTTTCTTCCAGCGGCACCATCATCACCGACGGCGCGGAGCGAAGCCCGGCCGCGATCAAAAGGCAGAAGAAGATGACGGCAACGACGACGAAAGCGTAGCGCTGGCCAAACGGGCGGGACTGGGCTATCATGTTACTGACCGGTACGTTGCAATGGGATGAAGCCATAAATACGTACCGGTCAGTAACATTGTCAAGCGAGTTGTTTGCATGCCATCGGACAATAAAATTGAAGCGTCGTTGAGCGATGCCCCCGCTCCCAGGGCGGCGGACAAGATCCTGGACGTCGCGCGCGACCTGTTTTATCGCGAGGGCATCCGGGCGATCGGCGTCGACGAGATCGTCAAGCGCGCCGGCGTCACCAAGCCGAGCCTCTACCGCAGCTTCCCGTCCAAGGACGAGCTTGCCGCCTCCTATCTGCGCAAATACGACCTTGAGTTCTGGGAGCGCTTCGACGAGGCCGTCGACGCGCATCCAGGCAAGCCGCGCGCGCAGATCATCGCTTTCCTGACCCGGGTCGGCAAACGCACCCAAAAGCCGGATTATCGCGGCTGCGGCATGACCAACGCGGCGGTCGAATATCCCGAGCGCGGGCATCCCGCGCGGGTGGTGAGCGAGAACAACAAAATGGAGTTGCGCCGGCGCCTGCGTGCCATGGCGGCCGCGATGGGCGCGCCCGATTCCGATACGCTGGGCGACGGGCTGCTGCTCCTCATCGAGGGCGCCTATATCAGCGGCCAGCTGTTTGGCCTGGGCGGACCGGCGGCCGCCGTCGCCCGCAACGCCGACCTCCTGATCGAAGCCAGCTTGAAGAAATAGCAATTGAAGCTACGCTTTCGGCAACTCGAACGGAGTTGTCAGCCATGCGTGCTCTTCTGATCCCGCTTGCCCTCGCCGGTTTCTGCCAAACGGTCCAGGCCGGCGAAATCTCCAGCGCCTACACCGATCTCGACTGGAAGAAGGACTGCGTGACCTATGCCCAGGCCGCGGAAGGCGACGGCGACTGGGCGAGCCTCGTCTGCTCGGGCTATCGCGGCTACCCGGTGCTGATCGGCTACGACGACGCGCGAGAGTCTCTCTATTACGGCTTTCCATCCGACGACATGACCGCGGTCTGGGAGAGCTTCACCGCCTTCAACGGCTCGGGCCCGAAGGTCGAGTGGCGCATCGAAACCAATGGCGATGTCGCCATTCCCTTCGCCGCCATCCACCGCCGTTCGATCAGCGACCCGCAGGACGAGAAGAAATCGACCGACGTGCTGGTCGTCGCCAAGGTGGCGCAACCGGAAGAACATCAGGGCTGCACCGTCGGCCTGGTTCTAGCCACCGGCAACCCGCAGGCCAACGACCAGGCGCGCAAGCTCGCCGACGACAAGGCGAAGACCTTCGCCTGCCGCAAGGACAAGCGCGAAGTGATCGGCGACGTGCCCGCGTTCGGCCGGGTGGACAACTGACCCCAACTCGGGCTGAGGGCTTGGTCAGCCTTTCCCGACCTCCAGATGCCGGCTCAGCATCAGCCGCAATTCCTCCAGCACGCCATCGCGCAGCCGCTTCTCGCCGATCAGCGTCAGCGGAATGCGCATCAGCTGCGGCACGATCACCGCCAGCCTTTCGGCCTGTCCTGCCGGCAGCGGCGGATCGGCCGCGGCGAACAGCGTCGCGATCTGGCTGCGACGGTGCCCTCGCATGGCGCGCCGCCAGCCGTCGTCACCCGGCAGGTCGAGCAGCGCCGAATAGGCCGGATGCCCGGCCATGAAGTTCCCGAGCCGCGCGAACAGCTGGTCGGCGATCGCCGCCGCGCTCATCCCCTGCGTCCGGTCGCGCAGGTCGTCGAGTTCGGCCGAAAGCGCCTCGGCATTCTGGGCGAGGATTGCCTGCGCCACCGCCTGCTTGGTCGGGAAGAAAAGATAGAGCGTGCCGATGGCGGCGCCCGCCTTGGCGGCGATCTCGGTCATGGTCGTCGCGTCGAAACCCTTCTCGACGAACAGCTCCGAGGCCGCCGCCATCAGCGCGGCGACGCGGTCACGGCCTCTTTTTTGCTGCGGGGCGCGCGGCTGCGGCACAGTTACGCTTGATTTTTCCGAGGCCATCCTCATATTCCAAACCTGAGACTATCCTCATATATAGCCTGCCGGCCCTCGACGCGCCAGCAGCGCCGGATCTGAACGCCATGACCATCGCAAGGCAGGACCGCCCACAGAGCCACAAATGGATGGTTCTGAGCAACACCACGCTCGGCATGCTGGCCGCAGCCATCAATGGCTCGATCCTTTTGATAAGCCTGCCGGCGGTGTTTCGCGGCATCGGCCTCAAGGCGCTCGACCCCGGCAACATCAATTACCTGCTCTGGGCGATCATCGGCTACATGATCGCCACCGCCGTGCTGGTCGTCGCCTTCGGCCGGCTGGGCGATCAGTTCGGCCGGGCGAAGATGTACAATCTCGGCTTCGCCATCTTCACCGCCGCCTCCATCGCGCTCAGCCTGCTGCCGGGACAAGGCGATTTCGCCGCCATGTATCTGATCGGCGTCCGCATCGTCCAGGGCATCGGCGGCGCGCTGATCATGGCCAATTCCACGGCGCTGCTCACCGACGCCTTCCCCGAGAACGAACGCGGCTTCGCGCTCGGCATCAATGTCGTGGCGGCGATCGGCGGCCAGTTCATCGGCCTTTTGATCGGCGGACTGCTCGCCGACACCGACTGGCGGCTGGTGTTCTGGATCAACGTGCCGTTCGGGCTTGTCGGCACCATCTGGGCCTATCTCAAGCTGCACGACGCGCCGAACCGCTCCAGCCACACAATCGATTGGCTCGGCAATATCAGCTTCGGCCTCGGCCTGGTCATGATCCTCACCGCCATCACCTATGGCCTGCAGCCCTATGGCGACCAGGTGATGGCCTGGACCAGCCCGAAAGTGCTGACGCTCTTTGCCGTCGGCATCGCTTCGCTGATCGCTTTCGTCGTCATCGAGAGCCGTGTCGCCAAGCCGATGCTCGACCTGTCGCTGTTCCGCATTCCGGGCTTCGCCTATGGCAACGTCGCCAATCTTGCGTCGGGCATCGCGCGAGGCGGCCTGCAATTCATGCTGATCGTCTGGCTGCAAGGCATCTGGCTGCCGCTGCACGGCTATTCCTTCGAGCAGACCCCGCTCTGGTCGGCGATCTTCATGCTGCCGCTCACAATCGGTTTCCTGATCGCCGGGCCGATCTCGGGCTATTTCTCCGACCGCATCGGCGGCGTGCCTTTCGCCGTTGGCGGCATGGTCGCGGGCGCGGCCAGCTTCGTCGCGCTGATGCTGCTGCCCGCCGACTTCTCCTACACCGCCTTTGCCGGCCTGCTCTTCCTCAACGGCCTCGGCTCCGGCCTTTTCGTGGCGCCGAACTCGACGCAGATCATGAATTCGGTGCCGGCGCGCGAGCGCGGCCAGGCGTCGGGCATGCGCGCCACCACCACCAATGCCGGGCAGGTGCTGTCGATCGGCCTGTTCTTCAGCCTGATGCTGGCCGGCCTCGCCGCCAGCCTGCCGGCGACGATGGAAGCCGGCCTTCTGGCGCAACATGTGCCGGAGGCGATCGCGCACCAGGTCGCCAACATGCCGCCGGTCGCCAGCCTGTTCGCCGCCTTCCTCGGCTACAACCCGATGGGCGAACTGATCCCGGCCGACGTGCTCCACGCTTTGCCGCCGGCCAACGCCGCGACACTGACCGGCAATCAGTTCTTCCCCGAGCTGATGTCGGGGCCGTTCAAGCACGGGCTGGTCTTCGCCTTCACCTTCTCGGCGATCCTCTATCTGGTCGCCGCCATCGCCTCCTGGCGCGGCGGCCGCGGCGCCGAGGCGGAATTTTCAGAGAATCTGGCCGCCGAGGCAGCAAGTCGACGTTAAACGGTCAAGCGTTAGGCCAGCGCTGCATCGGGTTTCCATTCGGGTCGCTGCCTAGTAAACCCTTGCGCGATTGCAGCAGGCCTCGGGAGGTTCCGCTTGTCCAGTTTTGTCAGCGTCGCGAACGAAAACGGCGTGGCGGTGGTCACCATCGACAACCCGCCGGTCAATGCGCTGAGCTTTCACGTCCGCAAGCCGCTCCACGAGGCACTCGCCGCTTTGCGCGACGATCCCGCCGCAAGCGCGATCGTCATCGCCTGCGCCGGGCGCACCTTTGTCGCCGGCGCCGACATCACCGAATTCGGCAAGCCGGTCCAGCAGCCGGAACTACGCGCCATCATCGCCTTGCTTGAAACCATCGCCAAGCCGACGGTCGCTGCGATCCACGGCACCGCGCTCGGCGGCGGGCTGGAACTGGCATTGGGCTGCCATTTCCGCGTCGCCGACAAGGGCGCCAAGCTCGGCCTGCCCGAAGTGAAGCTCGGCCTTTTGCCGGGCGGCGGCGGCACCGTACGACTCCCACGACTTGTGGGTGCTGTGAAAGCGCTTGGCATGATCGTTTCCGGAACGCCGGTTTCGGCCGACGAAGCCAAGGCCACCGGATTGGTGGATGCGGCTTTCGATGGCGATCTGATTGTTCAGGCCATTCGTTTCGCCGGCGAAATGGTCGAGTGGGGCGGCCCGTTCACACCGGTGCGCGACCGCAACGACCGCCTTGCCGGGACCGATCTCGCCGCCTTCGACGCCCAGAGGGCGGAACTGGCCAGGAAGGCCCGCGGGCTTGAAGCGCCGCTTGCCTGCGCCGAAGCCGTGCGCAACGCGATCACCTTGCCGTTCGACGAGGCGCTTGCGGCCGAGCGGCAACTATTCCTGAAACTCGTTTCCGGCGACCAGTCGCGGGCGCAGCGGCATCTGTTCTTCGCCGAGCGCGAGGCGGCCAAGATTCCCGGCAAGGATCTGCGGAAGCGCCGGATCGAACGCGTCGGCATTATCGGCGCCGGCACCATGGGCGGCGGAATTGCCATGGCTTTCGCCAATGGCGGTCTTCCGGTGACTTTGGTCGAGACCAGCGAGGAAGCGCTGCGGCGCGGGCTGGCGACGATCGACAAGAACTATGCCGTTTCGGTCAGCCGCGGCTCGTTGACGGACGAGGCCAAGCAGAAGCGACTCGGACTGTTCAAGGGCAGCACCGACTATGCCGACCTTGCCCATTGCGATCTGATCATCGAGGCCGTGTTCGAGGATATGGCGGTGAAGAAGGAGGTGTTCGGCAGGCTTGACGCCATCGCCAGGCCCGGCGCCATCCTCGCCACCAACACCTCCTATCTCGACGTGAACGAAATCGCCGCCTCGACCTCGCGTCCAGGGGACATGCTCGGCATGCATTTCTTTTCGCCGGCAAACGTCATGAAGCTCCTGGAGATCGTGCGGGCCGAAAAGACCGCGCCCGACGTGCTGGCGACGGTCACCGATCTCGCCCGGCGCATCGGCAAGGTGGCGGTGGTCGTCGGCGTCTGCCATGGTTTTGTCGGCAACCGCATGCTGGCCGCGCGCGGCGCGGAGAACGAAGCGCTGTTGCTCGAAGGTGCAACGCCCGCTCAGGTCGACAAGGCGTTCACCGATTTCGGCTGGCCGATGGGGCCGTTCCAGATGGGCGACCTCGCCGGCCTCGACATCGGCTGGCGCAACCGCAAGGCGCGCGGCCAGACGGCGGTGATCGCCGATACGCTGTGCGAGCAGAGCCATTTCGGCCAGAAGACCGGGCGTGGCTGGTACCGCTATAAGAGCGGCGCGCGGGAGCCGGTTGCCGATCCGGAGGTCGAGGCGTTGATCCGCGCCAAGGCGGAAGAACTGAGCATAGCGCGGCGCCAGATCGGCGCCGACGAGATCATCGAGCGCACGCTTTACCCGCTGGTCAACGAAGGCGCGAAGATCCTCGAGGAAGGCATCGCCGCGCGGGCGTCCGATATCGATGTCGTCTGGGTCAACGGCTACGGCTTCCCGATCGGCAAGGGCGGACCGATGTTCTGGGCCGGACTTGAAGGCGCGGCGAAGATCGTCGAGCGGTTGGAGCATTGGCATGGGCGGACCGGCAGGGCGATCTTCGAGCCGGCGCCGGTGCTGAGAAAGTTTGCCGAGACGGGGGCTTGGGAAGGTGCGGGCGACGCCCCATAACTTCGTCATTCCAGGGCGAAGCGAAGCGTAGACCCTGGAATCCATGCCGTTCCATCAGACAAAGAATGCGACGGTCCAGAACAGGCGGTGGCACAGCCGTCGATTGTTCTGCACCGTCGCGGCTCTCGAACGTTCCGGCATGGATCCTCGGGTCGGCGCTGCGTCGCTACGCTCCTTGCTTCGCCCGTGGATGACGAACGCGGGGGCGACATGCCAAATTTGACCATGTGGACAAATCTCAACCACCGTTCCATAGTCTCTCGTCTGACATTTTTTTGAACGGCCGGCTCGACACGGCTGTCGAACAGAGGGGCACTTCAATGGAAAACGAACGTAGCAAGACGCAACGCGCCGGCCTGTCGCGGCGCAACGTGCTGGAACTCGGCGCGCTCGGCCTCGCGGCGACCGTGCTGCCCGGCGCGGCCTTCGCCAAGGACAAGAAGCTGAAGGTGGCGGCGATCTTCGCCACGCCGATCGAGGAGCCGTGGGATAATCAGATCCATGTCGCCCTGCAGAAGGCCGAGAAGGAACTGGGCATCGAATACAAATGGTCGGAAAAGGTGCAGACCGCCGACTTCAGCCGCGTGATGCGCGAATATGCGCAGGGCGGCTATCAGCTGGTGCTGGGCGACGCTTTCGCCGCCGAGCGTGAATCGCGCCGCACGGCAAAACAATTCCCGAAGACGGCGTGGCTGTTCGGCTCGGGCGCTGGGCCCGCCGAACCCAATTTCGGCGTCTTCGACAACTGGATCCACGAACCGGCCTATCTCTCCGGCATGATCGCCGGGAAAATGTCGAAGTCAGGCACGGTCGGCGCCGTCGCGGCCATGGGCATTCCGGAAGTCAACCGGCTGGTCAACGCCTTCTTCGCCGGCGCCAAGGAGGTCAATCCGAACGTCAAGAAGAAGGTCGCTTTCATCGGCTCGTTCTTCGATCCGCCCAAGGCCAAGGAAGCGGCCGTGGCGCAGATCGATGCCGGCGTCGACGTCATCTATGCCGAGCGCTTCGGCGTCATCGAGGCGGCGGTCGAGAAGAAGATTTTCGCCATCTCCAACATGTCCGACCAGTCGAGCCTCGGACCGGATACGGTCATCACCGGCCCGGTTTGGGATATGTACCCGACGGTCGAGCAGGCGATCAAGCTGGTCAAGGCCGGCGTCTTCACCGCGCAGGACTATGGCGATTTCTCGCGCATGGCCAAGGGCGGCTCCTATCTCGCGCCCTTCCACAAGTTCGACAAGACGCTGCCGGCAGAGGTGAAGGACCTGGTCGAGAAGAAGAAGGCCGAGATCCTCGAAGGCAATTTCCGCGTCGACGTCGACGAGAACACGCCGGTTTCGGATTGATGCCTGGTTGAGGGGCGGCGCTAGGCCCCCCTCTCTGTCCTGCCGGACATCTCCCCCTCGAGCGGGGAGATTGGCAGTTCCCTCGACGGCGCTCGATCTTTCAACATTGAAAGTTGGCGAAGGCCGCCGTGACATCTGATCTCCCCCGTGAGGGGAAGATTGCCGGCCGGCCAGAGAGGGGGTGCAGCGCTGCCCTCCATGGTTGGCCGGATCGCAAATCCAGGAGCACCCTTGTCCGCCCCACTCATCGAAATGCGCGGCATCACCAAGAGCTTCGGCGCCGTCAAGGCGAACGAGGCCGTCGACCTCAGCGTGGCGCCGGGCGAGATCCTCGGCCTGCTTGGCGAGAACGGCGCCGGCAAGACGACGCTGATGAACGTGCTGTTCGGCGCCTATGCGCCGGACGCCGGCGAGATCCTGGTCGAAGGCAGGCCCGTCGCCATCCACAATTCGGCCGATGCGCTCGCCGCCGGCATCGGCATGGTGCACCAGCATTTCCACCTCGCGCCGCGGCTGACGGTGCTGGAAAACCTCCTGATCGGCATTCCCGGCAAATCCGGCCGCATCGACCGTGCGCGCGGGCTTGCCCGCCTGGAAGAGATCAGCCGGCAGTATGGGCTGAGCCTCGACCCAAGCCTGCCGGTCTCGGCGCTGTCGGTCGGCGAGCAGCAGCGGCTGGAGATCATCAAGGCACTGTTTCGCGGCGCCAGGCTTTTGATCCTCGACGAACCGACGGCGGTGCTGGCGCCTTCTGAGGTCGATGGCCTGTTCGCCGCCCTGCGCTCGATGGCGGCGCAAGGGCTCGGCATCATCTTCATCTCGCATAAGCTGAATGAAGTTCGCGCCCTCACCCATCGCTGCGTGGTGCTGCGCCACGGCAAGGTCGCCGGCCGCGTCGACCATCCGGCAAGCACCACATCGGCAGAAATGGCGAAGCTGATGTGCGGCCACGAAATCGTGCCGCCGGTCAAGGAGGCTTCGACGCCCGGCGCCGCCGCGCTGACGCTCGACGGCATTTTCACCTCCGGCCATGCCGGCACGCCGCTGCGCGACGTCTCGCTTTTCGTCCGCGCGGGCGAGATCCTGGGCATCGCCGGCGTCTCCGGCAACGGCCAGCGGGCGCTTGCCGATGTGATTTCCGGCATGCTGGCGCCCAAGGCCGGAGCGATGACGATAGCCGGCAAAACGGTTGCGCAGTTTTCGCCGCGCGAGCTGCAGGCGCTCGGCCTCGGCCGCATACCGGAAGACCGGATGACGACCGGCCTCGTCACCAACCTCCCACTCGCCGATTCCATGGTGCTGCCGCGCATCGGCACCGAGGCCTTCAGCCGCAGGGGGCTGCTCAATCCAACTGCGATCCGTGCCTTCGCCGAAGCGCAGATCAAGGCCTACGATATTCGCTGCCCCGGCCCGATGGTGCGCGCCGGCGCGCTGTCCGGCGGCAATCTGCAGAAGGCGCTGCTGGCCCGCGAGCTCGCCTTCGACCCGAAAGTGCTGATCGTCTCGCAGCCGACGCGCGGGCTCGATATCGGCGCCGCCCGCTTCATCCACGAGAAGTTCCTGGCCATGCGCGCCAAGGGCTGCGGCATCATCGTCATCGGCGAGGACCTCGAGGAATTGCTGATGCTCTCGGATCGCATCGCGGTGATGTATGAGGGCCGCATCGCCGGCACGCTTCCCAGCGCGCATGCCACCGTCGCAAGGCTCGGCCTGATGATGACCGGCGCCGGGCACACCGAGGAGGCGGCCTGATGTTTCGCCTCGAAGCCCGCACCTCGACACCCGCCTGGTTCAATCTCGCGCTGCCGCTGTTGGCCATCGCCGCGACGCTCATCCTGTGCAGCGGCCTGATTGCCATCGCCGGAGCCGGCGTGGTCGAAGCCTATGGCGTCATGCTGTCCGCCTCGCTCGGCGACAGCTACGCCATCACGGAAACCCTGGTGCGCGCCGCACCCATGATCTTCACCGGCCTTGCCGTGGCCATCGCCTTCCGCGCCAAATTCTGGAACATCGGCGCCGAGGGCCAATTGCTCGCCGGCGCGGTGGCAAGCTGCTTCGTCGGCGCCATCCCGATGCCGGGCTATCTCGCCATGCTGTTGATGGCGCTGGCGGGCGCCGCGGCAGGCGCGCTCGTCGCGCTGGTCCCCGCCACTTTGCGCGTAAGATTCAAGGTCGACGACGTGGTGAGCTCGCTCCTGCTCAACTCGGTCATCTATTACGCGCTGATGGCGCTGATCGAGGGACCGTGGAAGGACACGTTCAGCGGCTACCCGATCTCGCCGCCGATCGAGGACGCGGCCAATTTTCCGGTGCTGATCGAAGGCACGCGCCTGCATCTCGGCGTCGTCGTGGCGTTGATCGCCGCACCGCTGTGCTGGTTCCTGATCGCGCGCACCACGCTCGGCTTCCGCATCCGCGTCACCGGCGAAAACCCGGAAGCCGCGCGCTATGGCGGCATCAACGTACAGCGCGTGTTGCTCTCGAC
Organism: Mesorhizobium sp. B3-1-7; assembly: GCF_006439385.1. Classification (NCBI taxonomy): domain Bacteria; kingdom Pseudomonadati; phylum Pseudomonadota; class Alphaproteobacteria; order Hyphomicrobiales; family Phyllobacteriaceae; genus Mesorhizobium; species Mesorhizobium sp. B3-1-7. The sequence continues at coordinate 1,609 of NZ_VFTL01000006.1, read as the reverse complement.
GGCGCTGCTGTCGGGCGCGCTCGCCGGGCTCGCCGGCGTCGGCGAGGTCGGCGGCGTGCACTTCCAGGTGATGAGCGACATCTCGCCGGGTTATGGCTATTCGGGCATCGTCGTTGCGATGCTCGCCCGGCTCAATCCGCTCGGCGTGGTGCCGGCGGCGATCTTCCTTGCCGCTGTCATGACCGGCGCCGAGGCGATGTCGCGCGCGACCGGCGTGCCCGCATTCCTCAGCGACGTCATCCAGGGCACGGCGCTGCTTGCCATGCTTGTGGCGCTGCTCTTCACCGCCTACCGCATCCGCCGCGTGGGAGCGCAAACATGAGCGCGGTGTTCGAGCAGATTTTCCAGGTCGGCTTCCTCGCCGCCATCATCCGCATCGCCACGCCGCTTGCCTTCGCTACGCTCGGCGAAATGTTTTCCGAGCGCGCCGGCGTGCTCAATCTCGGCATCGAGGGCATCATGCTGCTGTCGGCGATGGCGGGATTCACCGCCGCCAGCCTGAGCGGCAGCCTGTGGCTGGGCGTGCTTGTCGCGGTGTTGACCGGCATGCTGATGGGCGCGCTGCATGCGCTGTTCACGGTGGCATTGGGCCTCAGCCAACATGTCTGCGGCATCGGCGTGACATTGTTCTCATCCGGCCTTGCCTATTTCCTCTACCGGCTGATCTTCGGCCAGCAATCGGTGCCGCCGAGCATTACCGGCTTCAAGCCGGTGGCTATCCCGCTGCTCTCCGACATTCCGGTTCTAGGCCCGGCGGTGTTCAACCAGTTCACGCTCGTTTATCTCGCCATCATCGCCGTCCCGCTCGCTGCCTTCGTGCTCTACCGCACGCCATGGGGGCTTTCCGTGCGCATGGTCGGCGAGAACCCTCGCGCGGCGGACTCGGCCGGCGTCAGCGTGATCGCCACGCGCTTTCAGGCGGTGATCCTCGGCGGCGCGCTGATGGGCCTTGCCGGCGCCTTCCTCACCATGGCGCAGTTCAACGCCTTCACCTTCGGCGTCGTCTCCGGCCGTGGCTGGGTGGCGATCGCGCTGGTCGTGTTCGGCCGCTGGGATCCCTGGCGCTCGGCGGGCGCCGCGCTGCTCTTCGCATTCGTCGACGCGCTGCAGCTCAGGATGCAAGCGAGCGGCCTCGGCCACGTCCCCTACGAAGCGTTCCTGATGCTGCCCTTCATCTTCACCATCGTCGCCATGGCCGTCATGTCGCGCAACGCCGTGGCGCCATCGGCGCTGCTGAAGCCGTTTCGGAGGGAAGAGCGGTAGAGGAGCAGGCGTCCTTTCCTCTCCCTCCGGAGCAGGGCTATCGCATATGAGTGATCGCATTGATGAGATAGTCGTCGTTCCAGGCGCATTTCTTGATGCGATGGCTGATGGGGACTTTGGCAGCATCGGCGGCCTGAAGGATGTTTCTAGCGAGGCGATTGAGAAGGGCTGTGTTGGCGGGAGCATTGTCCTTGCGGGCACGGCTGAGATCCTCATCAAGATGGACATCGAGCATCCAATGCAGGCCGTTCTCGATCTGCCAATGAGCTCTAGTGAGGTCGAGCGCCTGCTGAGGCGACATGAGCGTGGAGGCCATGAACAGGCGCATCAACGGCTTGGCCTGATC
>NZ_VFTL01000059.1:0-26936 GCF_006439385.1 Mesorhizobium sp. B3-1-7 | reverse complement strand
GTCAGCGCGCCGGCGACCGCGCCGTTGCCGATCTGTAGCGTGCCGGCCGCAATCGTCGTGCCGGCGCTGTAGCTGTGATTGCCGGTCAGCGTCAGCGTGGCCGTGCCCTGTTTGTTGAGGCTCTCGAAGCCGCTGACATTTACGCCGTCGAGCGTACGGGCCACATTGTTGTTGACCTGCAGGGTATCGCCGGCGCCCGTTTCCCCGCCGGTGCCGGCGTTGACGGTTCCGGCGATCGCGCCGCCATCATTGAGCGTCAGCGTGTCGTTGCCGGCGCCAAGGTTGAGCGCTCCGGCACCGGTGTTCAATGTCCCGGTCAGATTGACAGTGTCGCTGCCACCGCCAAGGTCGCCCGTCGCCCGGAAAATGCCGCCATTGGCGATGTTGATCGTGCTTGCCCCTGCGTCGCCGGTGATTGCTACGGGGGTCGCGCCGACCGCCTGCACGGTGCCATTGACGTTCAAGGTCGAGCCACCATCCATGGCGAGGGTCGGCGTGGTCAGCACCTTGCCCGCGTCGACCTGCAGCGTGCCGGCATTCACGGTCGTGCCGCCGCTGCTGGTCAGGTTGGTTGCCAATTCCAGCATGCCGGCATCGACCTGCGTCGTGCCGCCGATGCTGCTGTCGATCGCCGACGTCAGCCTGGTCGTGCCGGCGCCGATCTGGGCGATGTTGCCGGCTCCGCTCAGGTTGCCGGCAAAGTTGAACGTATCGCTGCGATTGAACGACAGTGTCGAGGTCGAGTTGACGACAACGACATTGCCTGTGCCGGCGTTGCCCGACGTGCCGCCATTGCCGATGATCAGGTTCCCGTCATTGATGACGGTGTTGCCGGAATAGCTGTTGTTGCCCGTCAGCACCCACGTGCCGGCATCGTTCTTGGCCAGCGTCGTTTTCCCGGTCGTGGCATTCTGGTCGACGATCGTTCCGCCCATTATGTTGAGACCGGTGTTCGTGCCGCCCAGCGCCAGCGTGCGCGCTCCGGCCCCACTGTATAATGCGGATCCGGTATTGGTGAACTGGATCGCCCCGGTGCCGGACGATTCGATGAAGCTGACGCCTGTCTGCAGCGTGAACAGCCGGTCGGTGGTGTCGCCCGTGCCGGTATAGCGCAGCGTCGAACCGCTGCCGATCACGAGGCTGGATGCCAGGTTCGACGACTTCCCGATCGAACTCGCCTGGCCGCCATCGGCGAGCTTGTCGACGGCAAGCACGCCGCCGCTGATCGTGGTGATGCCGGTATAGGTACTGGTCTGGTTCTTCAGCACCCAGGTACCCGTGCCGCTCTTGGTGAGAGCGGTAGTGCCGCCCGTCGGGTTGTCGATACGCGCCGAAAGCGAGTTGTCGGCAGTGCTCAGGCCCGCGAGCTGCAGCGTTCGGCTCCCGCTGCCTGACATGGTGACAGGCGCCGTGCTGGTAAAATTGATCGGACCCGGGCCAGAGGCGTACGCGTCGAGACCGCCGCCATTGGGGCCGAAGGTGAACTGCCGGTCGGTGCTGCCACCCGTACCGTTATAACGCAGCACGCCGCCATTGATGATCAGATTGCTCGGCGCGGAACTCGATGCTCCGATCGAGCTGTTGGTGCCACCATTGGCAAGGCTGGCCACGGCGAGGATGCCGCCATTGATGACAGTCGGGCCGGTGTAGCTGCTAGCGCTGCCGGACAACGACTGCGCGCTGGCCCCGTTCTTCACAAGCCCGCCGCTGCCGCTGATGGCACCGTTGTAATTGGCGCTTCCGATACCGCTTATCGTCAACGTGGCGCTGCCAAGCGTGATGTTGCCGCCAGTAATGCCCAGATTACCTTGGCTGATATAACCGACCGTATTGCTGAAACCGTTCAGATCCAGGGTTGCCCCGGTCGTGTCCATTCGCAGGCCGCTCAAGCCGAATGCGCTGGTCGACCCCGCGCGGAGGGTGCCGCCGTTGACGAAAGTCGCACCGTTGTAGGTATTGGCACCGGAGAGCACCAAGGTGCCGGGCCCGAACTTTTCGAGCTGCGTCCCCGTCGCCACCCCGCTGAACTCGAGTGTCGTGGCGGCGTTCTCCACGGTGATCCTGCCCGAGGTCAGTGTAAAGCCGCGATCGGTCGTGACGCTGGCGCCGGTATAGTTCAGTGTGCCATCGATCTGCAGACTGGTCGAGGCGCTGCTCGAGGCGCCGATGTCGCTCGGCTGTCCGCCATTGCGCAGGCAGCTGACGTTCAGCGTGCCGGTGATGGTCGTGGCTCCCGTGTAGCTGTTGGTGCAGCCGCTGAAGGTCTGGCTGCCGCCCGCGACGGCGACGCCGCCGCTGCCGCCGATCGTGCCCGAAAAGCTGCCGTTGCCGTTCGTCGTCAGGGTCGCCGCGCCCAGCAGCACGCTGCCCCCGCCGCCGAGCCCGCCCACGGTGTTGTTGTTGTTGGCCAGATCGAGAGTCGCTCCCGTGGCCACTGTCATCGCCCCTGTGCCGAACGCACCGGCAGACCCTGCACGCAGAATGCCAGCGCTTACCGTGCTGCCGCCGGTATAATTGTTCGTGCCCGACAGCACCAAGACACCGGCGCCGCCCTTGGTGAGACCACCTGTCCCGGTGCCAACCCCGCTCATCGTCAGCGTGGTGCCGCCGATTACGTCGATAGCTCCGCCGCCGGTGCCGAGCGTGAAGCCACGGTCGCTGCTGGTGGTTCCGCCGATATAGCTGAGCTTCCCACCGTTCTGCAGCACAAGATTGGATGAAGCATTGCTCGCCGCGCCGATGCCGCTTGCCTGCCCGCCATTGGCAAGCGCGCTTACGGCCAGAGTGCCGCCGGCAATGGTGGTGGCGCCGACATAGTCGCTGCTCGCGTTGGCCAGCGTCAGCGTGCCGGCACCGGTCTTGATGAAGCCGGCATCGTCCGGGCTGGTCACTTGGCCGGAGAACGTCAGGTTGGTGGCGGCGTTGGTGACCTCGAAGGTGCGCGATGGACCGCCGTTGACGAGGGTGAAGCCGCGATCGGCCGAGGCCGTTGCGCCGGTGTAGCGCAACGTGCCGTTCTCGATCACCAGGTTCGACGACGCGCTGGATGAGGCGCCGATGCCGCTCGCCGCGCCGCCATTGGCGACACTGTTGAAGGCGAGCGTGGCACCGCTCACCGTCGTCGCACCGGTGTAACTGTTGCTGCCCGTCAGCGCGACGACACCGGTGCCGGTCGAGCCTCCCGTGCCGCCCACCGTGAAGGACGTCGGGCCACCGTTGTTGATAATGTTCGAGGCGACGGTGAAGGTGCCGCCACTGTTCTGCTGCACGCCAAGCGCGCTTCCACCGGCGCCTCCGGTCAAGGAGCCGCCCTGGATGGTCTGGTTCGCGGTGCCGACCGAGGGAGAGACGATTATAGTGCCGTCCACGCCGAGCGTATTGCCGGCGCCAACAGTGACGATGGAATTGGCCGCCGCCGTGTATTTGAGGCCGCCGAGCGCGACATTGCCGTTCACCGTGCCGAAATAGGGCGTATTGGCGTTGCCGGCTTCGTCGCTAAGGATATTGCCCGTCGCCCACAGGGCCGCATTGTCCTCATCAACATAGGCGGTGAATGCGGTGATGAAGCCGCCCGACACTTGCGCATAGTCGGTGCCGTTGACGGTTGCCCAGCCGCCAAGCGCGCCGTTGGCATTGCTGGTGGCCATCGACGTTCCCGTGCCGATGCCGAAATCGACCAGACCGCCGGTACGGCTGACGGCGCCGAGTTTGACCGCCAGCACGCCGCCCGCGCCAGCGGTCGCGTTGATCCGGTTGTTGCCCGCCGTGACGTTCAGGCCATTGAAGCTTTGGCTGTTCGTCCCGGTGCCACCTTTCACGGTGAGCGTGCCGCCGCTCATATTGAGCGCCGAGGATATGGAAACGATATTGTCCGTCGGCGCGCCGGGCGCTGTGAAATCCAGCGCCAGCGTGCCGCCGCCGATGCTGGTCGCGCCGGAATAGGTGTTGGCGCCCGTCAGCGTCTGCGTGCTGGCACCTAGCTTGGTGAGGCCGCCGGCGCCGGTAATGACGCCGGCATAGGTGGCGCTGCCCGATGTGCCGTTCACCGTCAGGTTGTTGCTGCCGAGGTCCACGGTCCCGCCGGTGCCCGCCAAGGAGCGCGCGGTTATGTCGAAGCCACCCAGGTCAAGCGTGCCGCCATTGACGACAAGCGGATTGGAAGGCCCGAATGCAGCAGAGCTGCCGGCGGTGAGCGTTCCGCCCTGGACCGTGGTGGTGCCGGTGAAAGTGTTGCTGCCGCTCACCACCCAGGTGCCGGCGCCGTTCATGGTGAGGTTGCCGGCGCCGGAGATCACGCCGGAGAATGTGTTCGCCCCCGCGAAGCTGCCGCCGAGCGTCAGCGTATCGGCGACGCCGCCCGCGACAAAGCTCGTCGGTCCGCTGAAGGAGAGCGCGCCGGTGCCGTCATTGCTGATGGTGCTGGAGCCCGAGATCGTCAGCGTGCGGTTGGTCGCCGAGCCCGTTCCGGTATAGCTCAGCGTGCCGCCGCCGAAATTGATAGTGTTGCCGGTGCCGAACGAGCTGTTGGCACCGCTGTTCGCCAGGGTCCCGGCCCTGACGGTGATAGTGTTGATCGTGGTCGGCCCGGTGTAGGTGTTGGCGTCCCCGAGGGTGATGATCCAGCCAGCATTTCCGGTAAAGGCGATAGCCCGGGCGACCGAGGAACTAATGACGCCCAGCAGGTCCATGTCGCCGGACGCCGCGGAGAAATTCATGGTAAGTCCGTAGGCACCGCCGGCAAGAATATCGCCGGTCAGCGTCAGCGTCCCGGTGCCAGCGTTCTGGAGATAGTTGCCTCCGCTGGAGGTGTTGTTGAAACGCCAGTTGCGATTGGAGCTGTCGCCGTCACCGAAATAGACCAGATTGCCGCCCACTCCGCCACCGGCGCTTACAGTGATGGTACCCGACGCCGCATCCGTAGGCGCGCCGAGCGAGCTTGCCACCCCAAGGTCTGCTACCGAGGTGAAGCCGTTGGTGCCTTGGCCGAAAACCGTCTGACCTGTATAGTCGTTGGCGTCGTTGCTGATTGTGCCTAAAACCTGCAGCCCGCCGGCCCCGGTGAAGCGCGCTGTGAGCGCCCCACTACCTGCGACCGCACGTCCGCTGACGATCGTAACAACCCGGCTGGCGGCAAGTGCGCTGGTCGAGCTGATAGAGGTACCATTCGCAAGTGACACGCCATTGCCGGCCGCGCCGAGTGAGGCATCGCTGGCGAGCCCAAGTCCTCCGGCCGAGACGGTGATGTCACCCGTGAAGGTGTTCGCGCCGGTGAGCGTCAGCCCGCCGGCGCCGACTTTGGTGAAGCCTGATCCGGCGATCACCGAACTGATTGTGGTGGTTCCGGCAGTGGAAATCGTCGGCGTCGTGCCGGTGAGCGTCAGCGTGCTGCCAGCGATTGTATAGCCCGCGACACCGAAGGTCAGATTGTGGGCCGTCATCGGCCCCGCGAGCGTCACCGTCCCGGCGGTGCCGTTGAAGAAGGCATTGTCGCCGCCGACGGCGGCATTGTTCCAACTGGCCATCGGCCCGGTGACACCATCACTGCTCGGATTCCAAAGCAGGGACGAGGTGTTCCAGGCTCCGGTACCCCCGAGGCCCACAGCGGTGCCGTTGACGTCCCAATAGAGATCGGCCGCCCCTGCAGGGACGGCGCCAAGCCCGGCCAATAGCGCGGCCGACACAAGCGCACCACGCAAGACCGGAGCTGCCGTCGAAGCCAGGTGGGCAAGATTCGGCGCATAGCTCGCCGCCTGGCCTTTCCATTTGGTCATACGGCCGCCGCGCAGCAGGCGATGGGCAAATGATGGTTCGCGCGTCGGCTCCGCCGACATGCCTGCTTTGCTGTTCACGATTCTATCCATCATATTCCCCCGCGTCGAATGGTCACTGCCGCAACCAGTCGTCGTAACATGCCGGCCGCCTTGCAAATCGATATGGCCGGGGCGGCAGCCGACCGATCCATGTGATAAGAGATTTGCTGAAGGGGTTGGTGACGAACCGACAGCTGGCAAGGAGGGTTGCCTGCCCGCTTTGCCGGGCCGGAACGGGATGACCCTCGGCGGATCCTTGCATCAGTCGACTGACCGACGGCAATGACGCGCCACTCGCCTGACTAGGCTGCGCCACGACCTCATATATCCGCAATGCCCACTGCTGGCTTGATCTGCTCCAGCATCACCCTCTCCTCAGCCTGATCAGATTGCCAACCGCGATCGCACCTTGGTCCCGGGCAATGGCGGCGTTGCACTGGCGACCGAATCGGCACCGCAAAGCAAGTCTGTCAAGAACATCACACATCAAGCAACTTATAAAGAGGTTAATTGAATCGTTTCGGATTTATTGATGTAAACATTAGGATGTTTAAATATAAGTCAGATCTTACATTCGACTGCAGAATCCCGAGCTTCGCTCGACGGCCTTCATGAAGACACCGCGCGGGTAGCCATCCGGAGAAATCCAGCGAACGAGACCCGGTGTAAACGGGGAGCTGTTTTGCGAACACATTGCCGATGCCCAGGAGCAACGGTACGGGAAATAGAACGTCTACTTCAACAGCGCCATTGTCCTGTCGACGGCGCTGGGGAAGCCGTTCAGCGAGAGCGCCAGATTGGTCTCCTTGCCGCCGTCGGCGACCACCTTGACCTTGAGGCTTTTGCCGTCGCGCAGGCTGGCCAAGGTCTCGGCGTCGAAACTCAGATCGACGAGGCAGCCGCCGGGCAGGCAGGTGCGGAAGCGAGCCCATCGCGGCTCCCACGCATCTTGAAACCCGCAACTGGATTCTGGAGGCCACCGTCACGCCGCAAGCCGGCCTCCCGATACCACTCTGGACAGAACCAACAACCCCACGGCGCGGCTTCTTCGATCTCATCGCCAGAGGCGGAATCGCAGGGTGAACCTACGGATGGGGCGACGGCCCCATCCGCTTTTGGCATGGAATATTCTATTGCTGCGCCAGCGTTTGTTTCGCCATGGCAGCAGCCAATTGGTCGACGTTGTATTTGAACATCCTGGCGTAGGTTGGCGCGGGACCGTCCTCTTTCGAAAGGGCCTCGACGTAGAGCTCTCCGCCCGCTTCGGCGCCCGTGGCGCCCGCGATCTGCTTGACGAGACGCGGATCGTTGGAGTTTTCAAAGAAATAGGTCTTCACACCTTCCTTCTTGATCTGCTCGATCAGCTTGGCGACGTCGCCGGCCGAGGCCTCGGCTTCAGTTGACAAGCCAAGCGGCGACAGGAAAGAAACCCCGTACTCACGTCCGAAATAGCCGAAGGCGTCATGGCTGGTCAGCACCTTGCGCTTCTCCTGCGGAATCGGGTCGATCTTGGAACGCGCGTAGGCGTCGAGTTCATGGAGCTTCTTCATGTATCTCTCGGCATTCGCCTTGAAATGTCCTGCCCCCTCGGGATCGGCTGCCTCGAGCGCCTTCTCGATGTTGCCGACCCAGACCTCGACATTGACCGGGCTGTTCCAGACATGCGGATCGGTCACGGTCTTGCCGTCCTCATCCATCGTGCGGGTCTTGACGCCTTCGGAAGCGACGACCGGCGTTCCGGTGTAACCGGAACCGCTGATCAGGCGATCCATCCAGCCCTCCAGCCCTTCGCCACTGACGAAAACGACATCGGCGGCTTTGAGGTTCTTGGCGTCGTCCGGCGTCGGCTCGTATTCATGGGGATCGCCGTCGGCCGGTACGATTGTCTTGACTTCGACATTGCTGCCGCCGACTTCCTTGGCCACGTCGGCAAGCACCGTGAAGCTCGCAACGACATGCAGCGTCTTCGCGGAGGCAGCGGCCGCCACCGCAAACACGGCAACAGCGCTGAGCCCAAGCGTGGCCATCATATTCAGTCTTCTCATCGAAACTCTCCTTGGTGATCAGCCCGTAAGGTGTGGGCGGGGAAACAGACGCCGCACGGCACCCGACGGAGCGGCAAGCAGCGAGACGCAATAGAGGAGGCTTGCGGTCAGGATGATGCATGGTCCCGAGGCGTAGCCGAGATGGAATGAGGCGATCAGCCCGACGAAACCGGAGAGCGCTGCCGTCGAAGCCGCCACGATGAACATTCCGGGCACGCTGCGTGCCCATAGCCGGGCAATCGCGGCGGGCAGCATCATGAGCCCCACCGCCATGAGCGTACCCAAGGCCTGAAAGCCGGCGACGAGATTGAGAACGACCAGGAAGAGAAAGACGAGATGGTGGAGCGACCCGCGTCCGCCGACCGCGCGAAGAAATCCGGGGTCGAAACATTCGGCGATCAGCGGGCGGTATACGATCGCAAGGATGATCAGCGTGAGCGAAGCGATCGTCGCGACCAGGTAAAGCGCCGGCGCGTCGATCGCGAGGATGGTACCGAACAATACGTGCAGCAGATCCCGGCTCGATCCGCGCAGCGAGACGATCAGCACGCCGGCGGCGAGCGACGTGAGATAGAAGGTGGCAAAACTGGCATCCTCGCGCAGCGACGTCGTGCGGCTGACGATGCCCGACAGGATCGCAACGGCGAGCCCGGCGATCAGCCCGCCGATGCCCATGGCAGTCAGCGAAAAGCCCGCGAACAGGAAGCCGACCGCCGCGCCGGGCAAGACGGCATGGCTGAGCGAATCCCCGACCAGGCTCATACGGCGCAGCATCAGGAGCACGCCGACCGGGCCGGAGCCCAGTCCAAGGCAGAAACAGGCGACAAGCGCCCGGCGCATGAAGCCATAGTCGGCGAAAGGCGCCAAAATCAGGTCGTGCAGGCTCATGCTGCTTTGTTCCTGGGCCGGTGACAAACCTCGGCAAAGTCGTCCCAGTTTTCCGCCATGGCTCTTGCCTTGAGCAGATTCTCTGCGGTCATCACCGATGATGTCGGACCCCATCCGATCGGTTCGCGGGCGATCAGCAGCGTTTCGGGGAAATGTGCCCTCACCTGTTCGAAATCATGCAGGACGGCGATGATCGTGCGGCCGTCGCGGTGCCAACGCAGCAGGATATCCATCAGATCGCGCGTGGTCCTGGCGTCGATGGCGGTGAACGGCTCATCGAGCAGGATGACCCGTGCGTCCTGCAGCAGCAGCCGGGCGAACAGCACACGCTGGAACTGCCCTGCGGAGAGCGAGCCAATGGGACGACGTTCGAACCCTTCCAGGCCGACGGCCGACAGCGCCTCCCGCGCCTTCGCCGTGATCGCCGCGGTGATACCGCGAAACGCACCGACAACGTGCCACGCGCCGAGCATGACCGTGTCTCCGACGCTCAGCGGGAAACTGCGGTCGATCTCCGCCGCCTGCGGCAGGTAGCCGAAGTCGCGCGAGGAAAGTTCGGCGTGGTCGATATGTCCTTCCACGACAGGGAGCTGGTTCATCAGCGCCTTGACCAGCGTCGATTTGCCGGCGCCATTCGGGCCCGCGATCGCCGTCATGCTGCCCGGAAGAAACGAGCCGGAAAGATGATGCACGGCCGGGCGCCGATCATAGGCGACTGTCACGTTCGACAGGCTGATGAGGCGGCCGCCCGCCTCGGCGGCTGCGGGATCTATCTTGTTCATGCCAGCGACACCGCCCAGGCAACCGCCAGCCACAGCGCGACGATGATGAGGACCAAGACCCCCAGACGCTCCAACGCGGACCAGACGAGAAAGCTGCGGGCGAAGATCGTTCGCCCCGCCGAGATTCGTGGCCAGTTCATGCGGCTTCCTCCGTCCAGCGCGGAAACGGATCGGACAGATGCTTCCATTGTGCCGGCGAGAAAGTTTCGGCGGCAACCAGGCAGGAATCGAGTTCATCCCGGATGCGCGCTTCGTTCATCGGGTGCGTTCCGATGAAGACGATCTCCTGCCGGCGGTCTCCCCAGACCGGATCGAAATAAGGCTGCATGGATTGGCGCCAGCCGTCGTTGTCGGGCCATCTGGCCTTCGGAACCGCCGACCACCAGAAGCCGCGCCGGCCGCTGCGGACCAACGCACCAGCCTGGCTCAATTCGCCAACATGCCGCGGGCGCGTGGCCAGCCAGAAGAATCCCTTGGCGCGGACGACGCCCGGCCATGCGCGGTCGATGAAAGCCTTGAATCTCGTCGGATCGAAGGGCCGGCGCGCCCGGTAGACGAACGAACTAATCCCGTATTCCTCGGTTTCGGGAACGTGTTCGGAAAAGCCGTTCAGCTCCTTGAACCAGAGCGGATGCTGATGCGCCTTGTCGAAATCGAACAGGCCGGTGTCGAGGATTGCCGCAAGGTCCACCCGACCAAAATCAGTCTCGATGATCCGCGCATCCCGATTGAGCGCACGCACGATCTTTCGCGCGGCGTCGAGGTGGGCCGCCGTCGCGGCCGACACCTTGTTGAGCACGATGACATCGGCAAATTCGATCTGCTCGACCAGCAGGTCGACAAGCGCGCGGTTGTCCCCATTGCCAAGCGATTCACCGCGATCCTTCAGGAAATCGCTCGAGGCGTAGTCCTTCAGCAGATTGGCGGCGTCGACCACGGTGACCATGGCGTCGAGCTTCGCCACGTCCGACAGGCTGACGCCATTTTCGTCACGAAACTCGAAGGTGGAGGCAACCGGAAGCGGCTCGGAAACGCCGGTGGATTCGATCAGAAGATTGTCAAACCGGCCCTGCCTTGCCAGCGCCTGAACTTCCTTCAGAAGGTCGTCCCTCAAGGTGCAGCAGATGCAACCATTGGTCATCTCGACCAGTTGCTCGTCGGTCCGCGACAGGTTCGCCCCGCCGTCGCGGATCAGCGACCCATCGATGTTGACCTCGCTCATGTCGTTGACGATCACAGCGACCCGCCGACCCTGGCGATTGCCGAGAATGGTGTTGAGAAGTGTCGTCTTTCCGGCGCCGAGAAAGCCGGAAAGGACGGTCACCGGCAATTTGCGCCCTGCCTCTGCCTGCATGTGATCTCCGGTAGATTTCAATTCCAGTTGACCCCTGGGTAGGTTATGTTATTACATTGGTCAACAGAAAGTTATGTTATTTCATAACAGAAACGTGAACCGAATGCTCGATCTCAATCGCGTCGGCACGATCCCCGGCGGTCTGACCAAGAACCAGGCGCTCGTGCTGGAGATCATAGACAAAGCAGGTAAGCCGATCGGCGCCTACGAGATTTTGAGGGAACTTGGGCCTCGGGGGATCAAATCACCGGTGCAGATTTACCGGGCGGTCAACAGTCTTATTCAATGCGGTATCGTCCACAAGGTCGAGAGCATGAACGCCTTCGTGCGCTGCACCGACGCGCACCCCCATCATGGACAAACGACGATCCTCGCGGTCTGCGACCGGTGTGGAACTGTTGTTGAACACCACGACGAGACAGTCGATCGTCGGCTTGTGGCCTGGGCCGAGCAAGAGGCCTTTCAGGTCGATACTGTCGCCATTGAACTCAAGGTGCGCTGCGCCAGCTGCAATGCCTCAGCTTCCTGAAGTGGCAGCCTGCGTTACGCCAACTTCACACCCTGGGTATCGTGAACCAGTCCGGCCTCAGTCGGATTCTGAAAGGAACGGGTTGATCGTCTCCCAGGTCTGGTTCGGAAACTCCTCGTAGAATGAGAGCTTGCCGCGCGGCAGTTCGACGGTCCGCACATTCGTCAGCGATGCCAGGCCCGTCATCTCGGCCCTGGACTTGCGTGGGGTTCCGCCTCCGTAGACGACGAGTATCTTCGTCGAGATTCTTCGCGCGCTTTCCAGGAAGGCATCGCGATCGGTGAACGGATCGAGTTCCCCGGCGACGAAGCGGAAGGAAGCGTAGCGGGCGCCAGGCGCGTCGGTGACGGTGCGTTTTTCGGCCATGCGCTCCGGCGTCAGCCAGGCCGGATCGGCATAGACATGGCCGCGCGCCATCATGCCGATGACAAGGCTGTTCACATTGAGCCGATAGAGAAAAGACCCGGCGAGCGGCAGGTCGACGGCCTTTGCCAGCCCGCGAAACAGCGCCATGCGCCTGCCGGTCATGGTTGGAAGCGGCCCACGCCAGGTCGGCGACAGCAGGCAAAGGCGACCCAAGCCACCCGGATTTTCGGCGGCCACTGCCAGCGCATAGCCCGCGCCATGACCGGCGGCGATGGTCGCAGCAGGCTGAACGACACTCTGCGTCACGAAGCGCAGGAATGTACGATAAAGTTCCGGGCGCCAGGCAATCCTGGGGCGAGGCAAGGCGCCGAAGCCGGGCCAGTCGATGGCCGTCGTGGCAAAGGATGCGCCGAGCCTCTCCTGCAGCGGTCGCATTTCGGCGCGGGTCGAGATCGAGCTGAGCGCCGGCAAAAGGAGCAGGTTCTTGCCCGTTCCAAAACGGGTCAGGCCGACGGCAACCTTTTTGCCGTCCGCAATCCATTCAATTTGATCCTCGATCCAGTCCATGCCTTCAATGCTGTTTGACGCTGACCTTCGGGGATGAACACTCCGCGTTTGCGTCGAGGAGCCGTTGCCCGATTTGCAGCGCGAGCGCGATGTCGGGCTCTGCAATCATTGCCACGGCCTTGCCGACGCGCAAGGAGCGTATCGGCCGCTCCAATATGCTGATGACTGTCTCCAGGTCCGGACAGCCGGATTCGCGGCAGCGAACCTCCGTCACGGTGATTGCGACATCTTCCTTCAGATCAAGCCCATCGCGTATCCATTGTTTGATCCTGTCCGCATGAGATGATGAAGGTCCCCGTCTGGGCGCAAAGGGATTGACGAATTTCACCAGCTTCGCGGCCTCTCGTGATAGGCGAAGGTCACGCCCGGCACCCCATGAACCCGCTCTCGATGATACCCTTCGGCAGATTGCGGCCGATGAAGACAAGACGACTGGTCCGCTCCTCATCAGCCTTCCACGGCCGCTGGTGATCGCCTTCCAGCAGCATATGGACGGCTTGCACCACAAAGCGATCGTCGTCGTCCTTGAAAGCGAGAATGCCCTTCATGCGCAACATATCCATGCCGAACTGCTGCGTGACCGTCTGCAGCCACGGCAGGAATTTTTTCGGGTCGAGCGGTTCCCTGGTGACCAGGGCGAAGCTGGTCACATGGTCATCGTGCTCATGCTCGTGGAACTCGTCGAGGAAATCCGGTTCAACTTCGAGGATACGGTCAAGGTCGAACGAATTGCGGCCGAGAACCTTGTCGAGATCGACGTCGCAACGCTGTGTGCGGTGGATGGAAACAGTGGGGTTGATGCGCCGGATGCGGCTCTCGACCTCCTTCAGGTCTTCGGCCGAGACGAGGTCGGTCTTGTTGAGCAGCACCGTGTCGGCGAATGCCAACTGCTCCTGGGCTTCGTGCGCTTCGTCGATCTCGCCGAGCAGATGCTTGGCGTCGACCACAGTCACGATGGAATCGAGCCTGGTCTTGGAACGAACGTCCTCGTCGACGAAAAACGTCTGCGCGACCGGCGCCGGGTCGGCGAGGCCGGTCGTCTCCACCAGGATAGCGTCGAAACGGTCGCGACGGCGCATCAGGCTGTCGATGATGCGGATCAAATCGCCGCGCACCGTGCAGCAGATGCAGCCATTGTTCATCTCGAACACTTCTTCGTCGGCGTCGACGATAAGGTCGTTGTCGATACCGACCTCGCCGAACTCGTTGACAATGACGGCAAACTTCTTGCCGTGATTTTCGGACAGGATACGGTTCAACAGCGTGGTTTTGCCCGCGCCGAGATAGCCGGTCAGCACGGTCACTGGAGTCTGGGTCTGCATGGCGGGAAACTCCGTTGAGGGGGCGGTTTTCATCTTGTTATCGGTTATAGTATAACGTATCAAGCACAAAGATGTGAGGGTTGAACGGGTGTCCTTGGGGACACTTCCTCGTCATAGAGGGCGGGGATCGTTCGATCCTGACAAGATGTGGGGCGGGGACCAGAGAGGGGAAATCTGGCAAATGGCAGTGCCTATCGTGCCCGCAGCGGGCAAGTATCGTCGGGGGCATGATGGCAATTCCGGCGCGTTCCGGCATCGCGGTATCGATTTGAGCCATGGTCCCCTGGCGGGCATTCACTGGCAGGAACGAACCGTGCGGTTTGCGTTTCGAACCCATGCGCGACTCGTGCTCGCGATCATGGTCGCGGCCATCGGCGCCACGGGTATGCTGCTTGGCACATTGCGTGTTGCCGTGCGTCCTCCGGTCTTTGCCCAGGCAATCCCGGCAAAACCACAAAGGACAAGACAAGGATCGACACCAAAGGACGATCGGCTGCCACCGCCGCATGTCGCTGGAGCGGATGCGATCGCCAATCTGGTGGAAGCCGGCCCCAATGGATCCGCCAACGAATTCACCTATCGCCATGTCGAGGTTTCGCTGGGCAATCCATCTGCTGACGATCAATCGGATGCGGCGGAACCGCTGCTTTTTCAGGAATATGCTGTTGCGCGGCCGAGTCCCTTCGATGCGCTGCTCGCAAAGCCACGGACCGACGCCTCATCAAACCGTGCTCCGAGCGCGGTCCCTCGGCCAATGCCGGGCAATTCCAAGATGATGGCGGCGCGAGGGACTCCTATCAATGTCAGCATGGCCGCGGAGCAGCCGGCGCCGCATATCAAACGGGTGGCGGCGATGCCGAAGTCCGATGTGGACGTTGCCGCTTTTTTAGCTGCCGCGGGTTTGAGCAATGCCGATGGCCATTTGCTGGCGGATGCGTTGAAGGAGCAGGCCATTGCCCCTTCCGACCGTGTCGACCTGATGCTTGAAACGCCGGCATCGAAAGCCGGAACCGCGCAACTCGCGGCGGTCCGGGTCCTTCGGGATAATGGTGCGGAGGCGATTCTTGCGCGGAGCGACGCTGGAGGTTTTCGGCCGATCGCCAACCACGACTGGTTTGACCGCCTCGCTGCCGAGGCGACCGAAGCAGGCTTCCACGCGGAAGGCATGGACGGACTGGATGCGGATGGAAATGTCTCGCAACTGCGGGCGAAATATCCGCTTGTCATGCAGCGCCTTGAAAAGGAAAAAGTGCCGCCCGCCGTGGCGAGCCAGATTATCGGGCTGGCGCGCAACTGCGGCCTCAAGCTCGATGGTGGCTCGGCTGACGCCCACTTAATCGAGCTGATCTTCCGGACACGTGCTGATGGCAGCTCCGAACTTGTCTCGGCAAGATTCGACAGCGGAGATGGCGGCAAGACATTCTATCGCTATCGGCCGTCCGCAAACGAAGAGGCGGAATTCTTCGATGACCAGGGGCGGTCTGTTTCAAAGATGATGATGGCAAAGCCAGTCGCCAACGGAAGGCTTGGCGATGGTTTTGCCTGGCGGCTGCATCCAATTCTCAGACGATGGCTGCATCATAACGGCGTCGACTACGCTGCCCCCTATGGCTCTCCGATCGTCGCCGCGGGGGACGGCAAGGTTGCCATCATCGGTTGGCAGCCCGGCTATGGCAAGTATGTGCGCCTGCAGCACGATGGCGGGTATTTCACGACCTACGCCCATATTTCCCGAGTGCCCGCGACGCTTCAGGTTGGACAATATGTGAAGCAGGGGCAGGTGATCGCCTATATCGGCTCGACAGGTCTTTCGACTGGGCCGCACCTTTATTACGAATTGCGGATCGGCGGCCGCTACTACGATCCTACATCCGTGCGGCTGACGGCCGGCACTCGATTGACCGGGCAGAGGTTTGAAGCCTTGCGAAAGCAGATCGACCACGTGGGGAGAATTTCGCGATATTTGGAGCAGGCCATGACGGCGGTCCCGAAGGACCGTGGACACCTCAGTCACGTGAACTTCGATCACGCGAATGCTCTCGCGGCGCCGGCCCGAAGCTGATCGCCTCCGTCTCTCGGCACGTGTTCGATTCCGAAAGCCAATCTGCCCGCCAGATCTGCTCCGGGTCGAACTCCCAGAGGTGACCGGGACTTCAAGCG
Organism: Mesorhizobium sp. B3-1-7; assembly: GCF_006439385.1. NCBI lineage: Bacteria > Pseudomonadati > Pseudomonadota > Alphaproteobacteria > Hyphomicrobiales > Phyllobacteriaceae > Mesorhizobium > Mesorhizobium sp. B3-1-7. Next base: position 11,113 of record NZ_VFTL01000059.1, on the reverse strand, counting down.
CCTCTTCGTTTCAGCTTCGGCACCCTTGCGCTCTCACGCTCCAGCGCCGACAATTGAGGCTCCGCTTCGAGCTCAACGCCAAAAATAGCCGTTTTCTGGTTCGCTGAATCCATTGAGCGTAAAAGTCATATCTTGATGATTCCATCGATGGCAATTTGCCGGTTTGGCAACATGGCAGGTTCGTGAGTGGCGCAGACACTTGAAGAGAAAGCGGAGCTGCCGTCCATCAGCAGCCAGATCCGGTTTGGCTATTTTGCATACGGCATGGTGGCGGCGGCAACAGCTCTGACGGCCGGCTCCACGATGGCGCAAGCGCATGTCATTCAATCGGGGACGGGTGGATTTGGCAGCGGCTTCGAACATCCGCTGACCGGGCCTGATCATTTCCTGGCCATGTTTGCCGTGGGACTGTGGGGCGCCCAGATCGGTGGGCGTTCGATCTGGACGCTGCCGGTTGCATTCCCGCTGGTCATGGTCGTGGGCGGGATTGCCGGAATAGCAGGTGTCCCGCTGCCCGGTGTTGAGATTGGCATTGCGCTGTCGATCATCGCCCTGGGGCTGGCCATCGCCTGCGCCTGGCGGCCGGCGGAATGGGTTGCGTTGCTTATGATTGCCGTGTTCGCCATCTGCCACGGACACGCCCACGGCGCCGAACTGCCGAATGCAGCCGACCCGGCCGACTATGCAATCGGCTTCGTCATCGCCACCGGCTTGATCCATCTGCTGGGTATCGGATTCGGACTTCTGCTGGGCAAGGCATTCGGCGGACGGTTGTCGCAGGGCCTGGGCGGATTGATCGCGGCGGGAGGCGTTTATTTCCTTGTCGCCTGAAACATATCCCAAGCGATCGGCGTGGCGATTCCTGTTTCGATGGTCAGGCCCTGTCGTGGCCATCGCTGGCGTTGCCATGATCGGCGTACTTGCGACCTCTTCGGAAAGGACGCAGACGTCCTGGTGGATCCTCAACAGCGCCCTTTCTCCTGAACGCGTCTTGCCGCTGGTCGGATTGGGCTTTGCAACCGCTCTGGTAAGCGTGAGGCTTGGAGTTCTCACACTCGTGGCATTGCTGCTGGGCGAGGTGGTCGGGACTCTGCTTTACGATCGATTCCTTGATGTGATGGCCGGCGTACGGGGAGCGACGACTCACGCTTTCCTTACCGCGCCATTTTCGATGCTGATAATCGGCATCGTTCTCGTCGTTTCCGGTCGTTTCCGAACTTGCACAATACCCGCCGCGGCGTTGCTCATCGGCGCGTTGTTGGCCGTCGTCACAAAGTTCACCGACCCTACGTTGAACGATTTCCAAATACCGCTCTCGGGGACGATCATCGCCCTTTGGATCGTTGTCGCCGTCGGCCTTATCGGACGGATTTTCCCGCCTGCGTGGTACACGATCGGCACACGCATTCTGGGCAGTTGGCTGGTCGCGATCGGGCTCCTCCTTGGAGGAACGGCGATCGCCACCAAGCCTCCAACAACCATGCCCCAACCATCGGGGGCTGCTCCCGCCGATGGATTGCCCACTGGGAAATACCGCTATGAGCCTCCTGTTCAGCAATTTACGCGTCCGCGCGATTCCTTGAAGCAGGGCGAACACAAGCTGATGCCGTGAACGGTATCCCGGCCAGAAAAACATCCTGGTCGCGTGGCTGCGGCAGGCCGGCTGCTCTGGTGTTCGACGCTTTCAGCCGTTCATCAGGGAGTCATTGCGCCGCCTTCAAGCGCCGGATGAGACCGGCGCCCAGATAGGCAGTGGCACCGAGCGATGTGATCCAGAAGCTCGTCGGCCAGTCTGTTTCGAACGCAAGCCACAAGCTGGTCCAGGCGATGGCGACCGCTAGCGCGATCGAGACAAGGATGCCCCGCAGCACACCGCGGGTCAGGCGCAGCGTCGTTGCCGCCGGGGCGACCATCAGCGCGAAGACGAGAAGCACGCCGACGATTTGGGTGGCTTCAGCCGTCGTCACGGCGACAATGATCATGAACAATGTCGAAACCAGATCGAGGTTCACGCCCTTGGCCTCCGCCAGCTCAGGCTGCAGGCTGGCGAAGAGCAAGGGTCTGGAAATGAAGGTCAAGCCGACCAGGATCGCCAGGGAAAGCACTGCAAGGATGACGACCGTCCGGAAACTGATGCCGAGCACGTTTCCAAACAGGACATTCGTCGCCTGGGACGCGAAAGCGGTGTAGAAATGCAGGAAAAGCAAGCCGAGACCGAGCGAAAGGGTCAGCACGATGCCGATCGCGACGTCGCGATGCGCTCTTTCGCCCAGAAGGCCGATGCCGATGCCGGCCAGCACGGTGAAGATAGTCAACCCGAAGAATGGCGACAGGCCGAGCAGGCCGGCGCCCGTTGCGCCAGGAAATCCGACATGAGCCAGCGCATGTCCTGCGAAGGTCTGGCCTCGCAGCACGAGGAAATATCCTACCGCCCCGGTCACGATGGCAACGACCGTGCACGCGGCGAAGGCGTTGCGCATGAATTCGTAGTCAAACATCGTGAACATGCGCGGCGCCCTCCAGTTCAACGTCGTCGGCCATCACGAAGATGCGTCCGCCTACCCGCACCACGTTGATGTGCGTTCCATAAAGCCTCGACAGGACCGGACCGTTGATGACCTCGTCGACGCTCCCGATCGCGGCGTTGCCGTTCCCGAGATAGAGGACGGCATCGACGGCGCGCAGCAAGGGGTTGATCTCGTGCGAGCAGAAGATGACGGCGATACCCAGCCGCTCGCCGACCTCATGGACGAGTTCGATGATGGTGCGCTGATGCGCGGCGTCCAGGCTGATCAGCGGCTCGTCGAGCAGCAGCAGCTTGGGGTCGCCGATCAGCGACTGGGCGATGAGGATTCGCTGCCGCTCGCCCCCCGACAGCTCCGCGAACGGCCTCCTGGCGATATCGGCCGCGCCGACCTCTTCAAGCGCTTTCCATGCCGCGTCCTTCTCGATCGCCGACGCCGCCGGCCAGCGCCAACGATGGCCGCCCGCCGCCGTGACGACGAGATCGAAGCCGCTGATGCCGGCATGGGTCACGGTGCGGCGCGCCTGCGGCATATAGCCTATGGCGGGATTGCCGCGTGTCGGCGGCCGGCCAAGGACGGAAATCGTTCCGCTGGCCGGACGGAAAAGCCCCAGGACCGCGCGCAGCATCGTTGTCTTGCCCGCCCCATTGGCGCCAAGCAGCCCCACGAACGCACCCTGTGGAATGGAAAAGGAGACGTCGGTAAGAACCCGGCGTCCCCCATAGGTCAATGTGACCCTGTCGAAGGCGATGACATTCATTGTGTGCGGGCAGCCAAGGCCTTCTGCACGTCGCTGATCTGGCCGCCGAACCACGACTGGATCGTCTTGCCGGCGGGTTCCGTCTCGGTTACGCCTATGACGGTGACCTTGTTCTGCTTGGCAATGTCGAGGAGACGCGTCGTCGCTTCGTCCGTCACCTGCGAATTGTAGAAGAGGATCTTGGCCGATCCGTCCTTGAGGCTGTTCTCGAATGCCGCCACCTGCGTCGGGCTCGGCTCGGCATCGTTCATCACCGTGACCTGAAAATCGTAGTTCAGCATCTTGAGGCCGAGGGCATCGGCCATATAGCCGAACACCGGCTCCGTCGCGGTGACCTCGGTTCCGCCATAGGCCTTCTTGACGTCGTCGATCTGCTTGTTGATTGCATCCAACGACGACTGAAACTTCGCCAGGTTGGCCTGATAGTGCGCTGCATTGGCGGGGTCGAGCTTTGAAAGGTCGGCGGAGAGTTGCTTGGCGATCGCGGGCAGCGTCGCCGGATTGTACCACAAATGCGGGTTGTCGCCCGACTTCTTGCCGATCAGATCCGCGGCCACGATGGTCGTGCGCTGCGCGTTGGTGGAGGCTGATAGAAGTTTCTCCATCCACGGATCGTAATCCGCGCCGTTGTAGATGATGATCTTGGCGTCGGCGATCGTGCGCGCCGTCGATGGGCTGGTCTCGAACAGATGCGGGTCATCGTCGGGATTGGCAAGGATGCTGGTCACCGCGACATTGCTGCCGCCGATCTGACGGGCGAGATCGCCATAGAAATTCTCGGCCGCGACGATGTTCACCTTATCTTCGGCGCGAGCACCGCCGCCTGTCAGCAATGTCACGGCGAACAACAGCGCCGCCAAAAATGGAAAGGAACGCATGTCTTTCTCCCTTTGCAGAGCGAGGCAACCCCTGTCGCCGAAGCGATCACTGGGTAGGTTATGTTATTACGTCAGTCAACCAGAAAGCGATGTTATCACATAACGGAAATGTGAAAATATGTGCGATCCGCTCTCGGCAGGTCCGACCTCCCGCGGCCTGACGATACCCAGGTACCGTAGGCCAATCGGTGCTCGCCGGCCGCCACGGTGTCGCCCGCGGCGCCCAATTTTTTGTTATCGTCCCGCTGGCCGAAGCCACGATAGCCAAGCCGAAATCACGTATGCTATAGCCCTGGAGGACAGGATCGGCTTGGCCAAATGACATTGTCGCGCAGACGATCGCCCGCACCAGCAGCGATCGCCGCTGCACTGGTTCTTTTCGTTCAGGCATTCGTAAGCGGTGCGGGAATCGGCGCGCAGGCCGCCACTGGGCCGCGCGATGCTTTCGGCAACATCTTGTGCACCGCCGATGCGGGAACCACTTCGCACAGCGGATCGCATAGCGGCGGCTATGATTGCGACTGCTGCCTGTCCGGCTGCGATTTCGCAACGGCGATCATTCCCGAAGCGAACAGCGTCGAGCCGCTGTTGAACGCCTTCCTCATCACCTCCGACAGCAGGCGTTTTTCCGATGCATTGGTCCGGCGTTACGAGCTTCAGCCGCTCAGCTCACGCGGTCCCCCCTGACTGGAAACCGGCGGAAGCAACCGTGGCGGTTGCAGGATCGCTTCTAGATCTCGACCAGTCTCCAATTCAATTCGGGCCGGCCTAGTCCGCCCACCATAAGGAAATGAACCATGCGCAATATCGTTCTCGCAACCGCATTTGCAGCCCTCTCCTCCGTCGCGCTTTCGGAAGCCGCGTATGCCCATGCCCATCTCGAAGCGGCGCAACCGCCGATCAACGGGACGGTCAAGGAAGCGCCTACGGAGCTTGACCTCAAGTTCAGCGAGGAGCTCAACCTGAAGTTCACCGGCGTGAAGGTCACCGGACCCGATAAGAAGGCGGTCAAGACCGACAATGACATGCTGATGGACGGCGATAAGACCTTCATGGTCAATCTACCAGCAGGACTTGCTGCCGGTACCTACAAGGTCGAGTGGCATGCGCTGTCGCAGGACGGCCACAAGACGCATGGCGACTACAAGTTCACCGTGAAGCCGTGATCGGCCAGAGGGGGCACGATTCGTGCCCCCTCGTTCGCTCCGCCCGATGATGGACCACCCTACGTCCGATCGCCCGGCCGCCCGATGACGCCGGACACCCTGCTCATGGCCTGCCGCTTCGTTCACGATGCGGCGCTGATGCTGCTATGGGGCGGCTTCGGCTATCTCACAACGCTTGTCCCGCGACGTCTGGCCGAGCCGGTGGCGGAGAGGTTGACGATCTTTCGCCTTGCGGCGGTCGGCCTGGTCCTGGTCACGACATGCGCGGCATTGCCGCTGCAGGCCGCGATGATCGGCGATGGCTGGCCGGATGCCGTCAACGGACAGGTGCTCGGCGACATCGTTGTCTCGACGAGCGTCGGCAAGGCGTGGCTTTGGCAACTGTCCGCTGCCGGCGCGCTGGCGATCGCGCAGAGCGCTTCCGCCCGCCTTGCGCCAATGGCGACGGCTGCGACGGCGGCCCTGGCCTTGGCCAGCCTCGCGCTCACTGGACACGCCGTCATGCAGGACGGCTGGCAAGGCGTTGTCCATCCGCTCAACGACATCCTGCACCTGCTTGCCGCGGGCGCATGGTTCGGCGCCCTACTGCCGCTTGTACTCGTGCTGGCCAGATTCGGCCGGCCGCCATTCCGGGCGGAGACCGCGACAGCGCTTCGCCGTTTCTCGACGGCCGGCCACTGGGCGGTCGCGCTGGCGATCCTCTCCGGCATCGGCAACAGCCTTTTCATCGTCGGCTGGCCGTTCGGCTGGAGTTCGACCTACCGGGCGTTGTTGACGGCGAAGATCGCTGTCGTGCTCGTCATGACTTCGGTAGCGATTCTCAACCGCTATCGGTTTGTGCCCCGCATCGGCCGCGACCGAGCCTCGGCCCTCGCGGCAATCCGGACGGGCACGCTGGTCGAGATCGGCCTCGGCCTTGCCGCCATCCTGCTCGTCGCGATCTTTGGCATGCTCGATCCGAACGGCGGGGAGTGATCCTACCTGATGGCGGAGCCCGATTGTTCCGCGATATGGGCTCTTCCGCAAAAGCGGGCGAGCCCGTTCGAGCGTCAGGCTCCCGCCGGCTGAAGACCAGCTTCCTTGAAGCGCTTCGGCACCAAGCAGTCGATGATGGCGAAGACGACGATCGCGATGCCAGTCAGCGGAAAGAGAGCCGAAACCGCAAGCGCGATCACTATGATCGCCACCGGCGCCCGGTAGTTCTTCGGATAAAGCGGCGCGCCGAGGCGCCCCGTGGGGCGGCGCTTCCACCACATCACGACGCCGGACAACGCCATAGTGATGACCGACAGGCAGAACAGCACGTTGAGCGCGGTATTCCACCAGCCGAGATTGGCCTGATGCAGTGCGATGCCGACCGCCATCGCCTTGCCGGCCAGCCCGTAGTCGGCGAAGCGCACGTCGGCAAGAATCTTGCCGGTGTAGCGGTCGATATGGACCGTGCGGTCGCCGAAAGCGTTCTTGGTGTCGCCATCCATGGAATCGGCCGAGATAGTGTAGACGCCGCCCTCGCCCTGCGGCGCGTTGATGCGGAACTGCTCGGTGAAGCCGCTGGCGCGGGCGTAGGCGGCGACGGTGTCGAGATTGATCTGGCCCATCTGCAGGCCGGCGGAACCCGCCTGCGAACCCGACATCGGCATCGGCGTCTGCTCCAGCGCCCAGGGCACTTCCTTCAAGGCGCCATGATTCATCGAGGCATGGGTCTTGTCGGATAGCGGAACATTGTCCCATTTCGCCGCCGGAAAAGTGCTCCAGGCCTGCATGATCTTGGTGCCCCAGATGCCGGTCCAGGAGAGACCGGAGAGCAGGAAGAAGAACAGCACGATTGAGATGTAGAAGCCCAGGGAGACGTGGATTTCCTTCCAGAACGAGCGCCCCCGCGCGGAGAGATTCGGGAACAGCACCTTGCCGAGCGAACGTCCGTTGCGCGGCCACCACATATAGAGCCCGGTGAGGATCAGCACGATGCCGAGGCCGGCGGCGACCTCGATCAGACGATCGCCGACATCGCCTAGCAGCAGCGTGCCGTGGATGTTGTCGGCCCAGTAGAACCAAGTATCATCCTTGACGATTGTATCCAGCGCCTTGGCGTCATGCGGATCGATGGCGACGACATTGTCCTTGCCATTGCCGTTGACGATGAAGACGGTGGCGCGGTCGTCCTCCTTCGGCACCACCATCAGCTTCAGCGCGCCGCCGGGAATCGCCGCGACGGCCGCTTGCGACTGCGCCTCGTAGGAAGCGCGCTCGCCACCGGGCGCCACGTAGTGCTTGGCGCCGAGAAAGGTCTCGATCGAATTGCCGTAGACCATGATGAGGCCGGTGCAGGCGAGCACCAGCAGGAACGGGATGACATAGAGGCCGGCATAGAAATGCCAGCGCCAGATGGCGCGATAGAGCCTTGTGCTGACAGCCACGTCCGGCTGTGTCGCAAGCGTTGCGGTAGACATGATAACCTCTCCAGGAAGGCGGTCCGAGCGGCCGCCGTTGCAATGTTTTGAAGGGGGAACAGCCGCGTCCGGGACGCGGCCGTGCTATTTCAGTCGCGTACGATGCCAGGCAGCACATGGTGGACGGGAACAGCCAGTTGGCCGAACAGCCATGCCACCACGAAGGCGTCAAAGACATCGAGGCCGTTGCGCTGCAGATCGAACAGCCGCGCGCCCGGTTCGGGAGACTTCGGGACAACTCAAGCGAACACGGCAAGGCCGGACGCCGCACCCGTGGCGAAGGTCAGTCCGAACTGCACCCAGGGACTGGAGCTTGTGCACTGGCCCAGTCTCATGCCGAGCCGCCGATCAGCCGGCGGAGTTTTTGAACCCGCATCGCCATCTCCTCGCCGTAGGAGATCGTCCCGGTGAACTGCCCTTCGGCATCCATCAGGAACATCGTCGCGGTGTGGTCCATGGTGTAGTCGCCGTCGTCGGTCGGCACCTTCTTGTAGTAGATGCGGTATTCCCTGCCGATTGAGGCGATCTCGGTTTCGGTGCCGGTAAGCCCGGTAATGTGCTTGTCGAAGGACTGCAGGTAGCGCGCCATGAATTCCGACGTATCCCGCGTCGGATCGACGGAGACGAACAGCACCCTGAGCTTGTCGGCATCAGGGCCGAGGGTCTTGAGCGCTTCCGTCGTCTCCCACAGCGTGGTCGGGCAGACTTCCGGGCAGCGCGTGAAGCCGAAGACGATCGCGAACGGCTTGCCGCGCAGATCGGTGTCCGAAAGCTTCTCCCCGGTCTGGGTGGTGAGCGTGAACGGCCCGCCGATCGGCGAGACGTTCCGCTGCACCAGCCTTGGCCAGACAAGCATTGCGGTTATCCCGACCAGCATAAGCGCCAGGCAGGCAAGCGCGATGATCGAGCCCAATCGCCTTGCGGGACGAGCACTATTCGCCGTGGTCGTCATGCTCGCCTCCCATGGCGTCGACGGCGTATTCGACCTCGACCGTGCCCGCCTTCTCGAAGGTCAGCGTGCCCTTGAAGGGCTGGCCCTGTTTCACCGGCTGCTTCAGGCCCATGAACATGATGTGGAACGAGCCGGGCTTGAGCGTGACCTCGCCGCCGGCCGGTATCTCCAACCCGTCGGCGAGTTGCTTCATGGTCATGACGCCCTGGGCGTCCACAGCCATTTCGTGGACTTGCGTCATGCCGGCTATGTCGCCGGTTGCCGAGACGAGGCGATCGGCCGTCGATCCATGGTTCTTCAGCGTGAAGTAGCCGGCGGCAACCGCCGCACCTTCAGGTGTGGCACGCGACCAGGGATGGACGATCTCGATATCGCCGGCCTTGAACTCATGTGCCCACAAGGAGTGGGTTGTTGCGAAAATCAGTGCCAGCGTGAAAACGGCGATGCCTAGCCGTTCCTCGAACGAACGAAATCGGCCGAGCGGATGGGCAAACGAAAGCGTGCGCGCGAAAGCGCGGAATGGATTTTGCATCTGGATTGCTCCCAAGGCGGTCCCACCGATTTGACGGCGGAATCCGAAGCCTTTGATCTTGAAGGGTGATGTCCCGCCTACGCGGGTCGCCATCAGACCAATATTGGGGGAGCGCGGGGATTGCCGGGCCGATAGCCCTTCTCGTTGAGGTCTATCGTCTTGGGGTGGGTGAACGCCAGTCGCTCGGCGGTGCGCAGACCTGGCGCGATCTGGCCGACGTTCGTCGGCGCGGCCACGCCTGGCCAGAACATGCTGCAGGCAAAGGTGCAGCAGGAGGGGACTTTGGAGTGATCCGGCGAACTGTTGCCGCCCGAACCGTCATGACCCGGACCGTTGAGGCAGAGCGGATTGCCGAAAGCATCCAGTTGCTGCCCAGCGCCAGCCGCGCCGAGCGCGAAGGCGCCGACGACGGATTGGACGACAAGCACCAGCGCAAGCGCTAGCGCTCCAATCAGCCCTGCTTTCCTGGTGCGATAGCCCACAAACGGCCTCCAATGACCGATACCTATCATCACGCCGGAGTGATCAGAAATACTTTCCAAAGGTGCGGCGATTTGTGCAAGCCGTTTTGCGGCACCAAGCGGCCTACGATTTGGGCGATGAGGTTTGGACCCTGAGGGCAGGAGTTTGCCTATGAACGCGATTCTGGCGACGGCAAAGGTCACTCAAGTCTTATTTCTCGGGATGATCGACTGCCGCTATTTTGACTCGCGCCTTTCGATGATGTGGCGCCGCTTGGAACGAAACGAATTTCAGTGGTATCGACAGTTCGTTTGGTCACTTCGCCATGCTCGAGCGCCTCCTTGAAAGATGCCGCGCGTAAGCAAAGCGTAAGCACGGCAGGGCAGGGTTTCGGCCGCCCTGTCGTAGCCGCGGCGCCTATCGAATTCAAATTTGTTTTGTGATTTCAGTGGCATAGCGCACAATCGGATAGAAACGGATAGTTTCGGCGAAAGCCATTATCCATTCTCCGAAGGCAGCACCTAGCTCCCCTCACAGCGTCTCCCTTATCGCCGCCGCCAACCTCTCCACCCCGTCCCGCATCTGCGCCGCGTCACAAGCCGCATAGCCCAGCACCAGCCCTTGGGTCGGCGCCGTGTCCTGGAAATATTTCGACAGCGGCGAGACGTTGATCGCCCTTCTTGCCGCGGCCTGGCTGACCTTGATGTCGTCTATACCTGGCTTGAGGTAGCCCACCACCTGGATGCCGGCTTCGGCGGGGGAGAGGGTGATCTCGTCGCGGAGTCGTTCCGCAACAATGTCGCGAAAAAGCTGGCGGCGCTGGGCGTAGATGCGGCGCATGCGCTTCAGGTGCCGGCTCATATGGCCTTCGGTGATGAAATCGGCCAAGGCGGCCTGCAGCAGCAGCGGCGCGAACTGGCCGGTGGTGGAGAGCGCGTTGACGATGCGGCCGGCGAGCTCCACGGGAAGCACCATGAAGCCGAGGCGAAGTGCGGGAAACAGGAGCTTGGCGAAGGTGCCGACATAGATGACGCGGCCGGAGCGGTCCATGCTCTGGATCGCCGGCACAGGCCTCCCTTGAAAGCGGTATTCGCCGTCGAAATCGTCCTCGATCACCCAGGCATTGGCGGTCTCGGCGATGTCGAGCAGGCGCAGCCGCTCCTCCATGCGCATGGTGATGCCGAGCGGATGCTGGCAGGCCGGCGTCACATAGATGAGGCGGGGCAACGGGTCCGGCGGGTCGAGATACCAGCCGCGCTCCTGGTCGACCGGGATGGGCAGGATCCTGGCACCGGCCACGGTGAAGGCGGCCTTGGCGCCGTAATAGCCGGGCTCCTCCATCCACACCGTGTCGTCGGGGTCGAGCAAAAGGCGCGCGAGAAGATCGA
>NZ_VFTL01000058.1:0-28030 GCF_006439385.1 Mesorhizobium sp. B3-1-7 | reverse complement strand
CGCTCAACTGCCTCTCCAAAGAATCCTTTCTCAGCCTAAACTCAACCCCAAAAACGCCATATGCGATTCCCCTGCCCTCCGGAGGGGGGAGAGGTGGCGCTGCGAAGCAGCGACGGAGTGGGGGAACCACCTTGCAACCGTCGCCAACGAATATTGAAATGGGGCCCAGGCGCCAGAGTATTTCGGCACCGCGCCAAGGGTCGACCCCCACTCCGTCCAGCTACGCTCGACACCTCTCCCCCGATCGACGGGGGAGAGGAAGGCGCCAAGCTGGCCTCAAATCGCCGTGAACGCGTTGTCCACGAACAGATGCGCGCCGTTGACGAAGCTCGATTCGTCGCTGGCCAAAAACAGCGCGGCCTTCGCCACTTCCTCCGGCTCGCCGATGCGGCCCTGCTGCGCGGCCATCGCCGCGTCCGAGACGTCGACGCCGAGCTTGCCGAGATCGGCCACTTCGCGCAAGCCATGCGGCGTGCGGATGAAGCCGGGGCAGACGGCGTTGCAGCGGATGTTGCGGTCGCGGAATTCCACCGCGATGGCGCGGGCAAACATGTGGCAGGCGCCCTTGGTGGTGTCGTAGAGCACTTCGTTCGGCGTCGCCGCCACGGCTGAGATCGACGATGTGCAGACGATCGAGCCGCCGCCGGCGGCGATCATGCCGGGCAGCACAGCGCGCGTCATCAGGAACATCGAGCGCACGTTGACGGCATGCAGCCAGTCCCATTCCTGCAGGCTTGTTTCCAGGAATGGCTTGATGACGATGGTGCCGGCGTGGTTGAACAGCACCGTGACCGGGCCGAGCTTTTCCGTCGCCGCCTTCACCGCCGCCTCGACCTGTGCTTCGTCCGAAACGTCGGCCACGAAATGCTCGGCGACATGGCCCCGCGCCCGGATCGCCGCGGCGGTCTTGCCGGCCGCCTCGCCGTTGCGGTCGATGATTGCCACCTTTGCGCCTTCGGCGGCAAACAATTCCGAAGCCGCCCCGCCCATGCCCGTCGCACCGCCCGAAACGATAGCGACCTTGCCCGCCAGCCTTCCACCCATTCTTATTGCTCCTTCAGTGCCGCCCATATCGGCCCAAGCGATGCTATCCGTCATGCGCGAGGCAGCCAAGACCGTTCGAGCCATTGGATATTGTGCCTGTGAACGCCGCGAAAACGGCTGATTTTCAACCCGTTCGGCCAGATTGCCCATGTCCCGATATCGGCTACATCGCCTGCGCTGCGAGTATGAAAAACCATGATCCGCCCTCTTTTAAAAAATCATTCCAGGAATCGCTCGAAAATAACAATCGACAAAGTCTACTAACTTTATAGATTAATGGCCGTGACGGAGGTCGATATGTCCTATAGCCAGAACGCCCAGACCGCCCGCAAGGGGCAAAGGCTGACTGCCGATCAAAGCTGGAGGCCCGCCTATGGCGGCACCTTCGCCTATCTCGTCTTCGCGCTTGCGTTCGTGTTCACCGGCGCGGTGATCCTGGGGCTGATCCCCTGATCCAAGGCGGGCCCAGACCCGCCGTCAAACAATCTGAGTCGAGCAATCGGAGTGGAAAACTGGCCGGGCGCCAGGGCGTCGTCGCGCGCCAGCGTCTCAGGTCTGGTTAGAAGCTTTTGAAGCGGGGCGACCCAACGTGATGGAGGAGATGGCAATGCCGATCGAGTTCACGCATGTTCCAGGCAAGCCTGCCAATGGCAGCTTCTTCTACGATTTCGCCGAGACGGCGACCAAATTGTCGCTGATCGAGGATTCCGGTTTTCGCAAGCTGGTGGTGGATGACCCCGCAGGCCTACTTACCAATATGGACATCGCCGCGCAGACGCTCGACCGCACCGGCTCGCTGGAGGTGGTGCTAACGCACTGGGCCGGCGTTATCGAACCGACGGTGGCGGCAAGGCAGCTCGCGGCGCTCGACCGCAAAAGCGGCGGCCGCCTGTCGCTTCGCATGCTGAGCGAGCCGCTGGAGGACAGCGACGCCGAGGCCCGGCCCGTTGGCCACAGCGTGGTGTGGCAGCGCATCGACGAATATCTGGTGCTGTTGAAGCGCCTATGGTCGAACGACAGGCCCTTCGACCATGAAGGCGCCTTCTACAGCGTCCGCGGCGGCTTCGTGCCGCGCAAGGGACCGCATGGCGCCGACCTCGCCATCCGTCTCGGTGGGCAGTCCGGCATGGCCTTGAAGGTCGTCGGAAAGCATGCCGATGTCTTCGAGCTGGCCGCCGGCTCCCCGGATGAGGTCGCGCAACTGATGCAGCGCGTGCGCGGCGCCGCGGCGGAACATGGCCGCGCCGGCAGGTTGCGCTTTGCGCTGCCTGTCCGCATTCACCCGGACGGCTGGACGGGCACTCCGGATCACAAGGCGGTCGAGCTTGCCGGGCCGCCGGCGCGGATTGCCCTGGCACTTTTGCCCTATGCCGCGCTTGGCATCGAGGAGTTCATGATCGGTGGCATCGACCGCCCAAGCGAGATCGCCCGCATCGGGCGCGAGACGATCACGCTGGTCGCGAATTCGCTGGCGCGGCGCGAGGTGGAGGTTCCGCAACCGGGGATCCTTGCGTCCCAGACCTTCCCTGAGATCCACCTTCGCTAACGCCGGCCTCCCTACGGCTGGGATGAGTAATCCAGGCCGTCCATGACGTAATCCGCGAACAGGAAATCGCGGATGCCGGCGATCCGGCCGTTCTCCCAATCGATGAGAATGAAGTAGCGCGGCGGCCCGTCCGGACGCTCCGGACTGGTGACCAGGATGGCGAGCCGGCCTTCGACAAGGCCGGTCGTGAAATGCCAATGCGTTTCGTCGGCATAGCGGCCGAAGTAATTGCCGACATATTCCTTGCCGTCGGCGCGCAAGCGGTTGACCAGCTCCAGCTTGACGTCCTCGGCCAGCAGCCCGCGCAAGGTATCGAAGTCCCTGGCATTGAAGGCGGCCACATAGTCACCGAGACGGCGCATGTCCTGCCGGTCGAGCGCCGGGTAGGGCGGCGCCATGCGCGGCGCGGCCGCCAGCTTGCGCAGGCTCTCGCGGCCCCGCTGCAGCGCGCCCTTGATCGCCGTGTCGGAGGTTTCGAGGATTTCGCCGATCTCCTCCAGGCTGTGTCCCAGCACATCCTTCAGCACGACCGTGCATCTTTGCGCCGGCGGCAGTTGCATCAGCTCGGCTAGGCTCGCCTCGGCGGCCATGCGCGCATCCAGCGCCGAATTCTCGTCGGTGATCATGTCGAGCTCGACCTCGCTTTCGCGCCCTCGCAAGCGGGTCCGCTTGCGCAGGAAATCGAGCGCCGCGTTGTGCGCGATGCGAAACAGCCAGGGTTCGGTCTTGTCGGGCATGTCGCCATTCCTGATCGCCACGAAGCCTTTGGCCAAAGCCTCCTGGACGATGTCTTCGCCATCGATGACGGATCCGACCATGCGCGAAGCGTAGCGGTGCAGCTTGGCCCTCAGGCTGGCGGCCTCGCGCTCGAAGGCGCGAAGCCTGGTTTCGGTCGCCGCAACGGACTGATCCTGCGAACCGGTCACGCGTCCTCCTAGTCTTCGATCCCGCCCGTATGGGAATAGGTCGTGTGACCCATCATGCTCTCGCCGGCGGCCAGCTCGACGATGCTCTTCATGTAATCGGCGAAGCGGGGATCGCCGCGGAAGGCGGCGATGTCCTGCGCCGAACGCCATTGCGAGATATTGGCGACCTTGCTGCCGTCGTCGCCGACGACCACCGACGACGATACCGAGCCCGGCTGCTTGCTGAAGAAGGCCCTCGTGCCCTCGGCAAGCGTCTTGGCGAGTTCCTGCTGCTTGCCCGGCTTGGCGGTGAAGACGTTGATCAGGGTCACTGTGGTCGACATGGCTTGGCTCCGTTTGTCCTGATGGCGGAGGCCGTTGCGGCTCCCGCACCTGTTACGACCCTCAAGACGAAGCCGGAATCGAAAACGGAACGGTGGGGGTGAAAAAAATACGATGGAACCACGAAATCCTCAACGCATTGCGCCCGCGAGCTGCCGCAACGCGGCAATGACCGCCTCCGAGTCCGCTAGCGCGCCGAAGACCCCGTCTTCCACCGTCACCATATGCAGCGCTGCTTCGTGCGCATACTGGTCGCCGCTGGCGCAGGCGTCCGCAATCGTCAGGCACTGGAAGTTGCGGTCGCAGGCCTCGCGCAATGTGGTGTGCACGCAGACATCCGTCGTGCAGCCGGTGAACAGGAGATGTGTGATGCCGCGCGCCCGCAAAACGAGCTCCAGATCCGTATAGGTGAAGGCGCTGTTGCAGGTCTTGTCGATGATGATGTCCTGCGGCGCCACGTCGATGTCGGCGGAAATCTGGAAGCCCGGGCCGGAACGCAGCAGGACATCGGTGCCGTCGAGGCCAGCCCGCTTGCGGCGCCATTTTTCGTAAGGCGTCATGTCGGCCATGTCGGCGCGATAGCCCTGCCTGGTGTGGATGATGGTTAGGCCGGCGGTTCGAGCGGCCTCGATCAGCCGGTTGACCGCCGGCAGGATGGCTCTCAGCGGCGATGGATCGTAGCCCTTCCTGGCGAAGTAGCCGTTCGGCGACAGGAAATCCTCCTGCAGGTCGATCACCAGCAGCGCCGTATGCTGCGGCACCAGCCTGCCGTCATAGGGGAAGTCGAAGGGTACCGCCTTGATCATCGGCCGCCTGCCTTGGTTGTTGTGCGCGCATCGTGCCCAGCAACTGCCATGCCGTCCAGACCTTGCAGCGTGCCGAACCGATATTGGGGAACGCGTTGCATTGTTGATAACTACAGTCACCTTTATAGTTGACTTGCAAAGTCATGTTTCATAGTCAACCAGCATTGGCCGCCTGGCACCTGCCTTGGATGGCGGCCGCTGCATTGGAGGCGGATGTTGGCCGGAGCTGGACAGCCTTTCATGTCGACGCCGTGCGCTTCGCCGTCGGCGGACGCAGGCTGCTCGGTCCGGCCTTGCTCGATCTGCACCGTTCGCGCGTCTACGGCCTTGTCGGCCACAACGGCTCGGGCAAGTCCACCCGTCCAGCCGATCGGATATGTGCAATGATGAAGCGAGGACGAGCCTTGTCCCGAAACGGTCTTTTCGCGGCGCTGGCCGCGTGCCTCATTCTTTCGGCCGGCCTCGCCAAGGCACAGGAACAGCCGGCAGCGCAGCAATCGGCGCCCACCGTGCAGGCTCCCCTCGAGCAGGCTCCGGCAGCGCAAGCACCCGTCGCTCCCGCCCCGCAAATGCCGGCGGCGCAGGCGCCCGTCGCCACGCCGGTGGAACCGGGCATCCAACCGGCCCCGAACAACGCCACAGGCGAAGAGCGCTCCATCTCGCTGGCACTGCCGCATGACCTTTCGCCCTGGGGCATGTTCATGAATGCCGACATCGTCGTGAAGGCGGTGATGGTGGGGCTGGCCTTCGCTTCCCTCGTCACCTGGACGATCTGGCTCGCCAAGTCGCTGGAGGTCTTAGGCGGCAAGCTGAGAGCCCGCCGCGCCGCCGATGCGATCGGCAACGCCGCGACGCTGATGCAGGCCGGCCGGGAGCTTGGCCACAGCGGCGGCCCAGCCGCGCTTCTGGTGCGGGCGGCGGAGGAGGAACGGGCGCTTTCGGCCGGCGCGCTCGACCATGCCTCCGGCGACGGCCTGAAGGAGCGCGTCGCCTCCCGGCTTTCGCGCATCGAGGCGGCGGCGGCCCGGCGCATGTCGCGCGGCACCGGCCTGCTCGCCACCATCGGCTCGACGGCGCCCTTCATGGGCCTGTTCGGCACCGTCTGGGGCATCATGAACGCCTTCATCGGCATCTCGCAGGCGCAGACCACCAATCTGGCGGTCGTGGCGCCCGGCATCGCCGAGGCGCTGCTTGCGACCGCCATGGGCCTTGTCGCGGCCATTCCGGCGGTCGTCATCTACAACGTCTTCGCGCGCTCGATAGCCGGCTACAGGCAGATCCTGGCCGACGCCTCAGCAGGCGTCGAGCGGCTGGTCAGCCGCGACCTCGATTTCCGCACCGTGCCGCCGGCAACGGCCATGGCTGCGGAGTAACGGCGATGGCGGCGCGGATTCGCGAGACTGCCGGCGACGATCTCGAGGAAAGCCACGACATCAACGTCACCCCGTTCATCGACGTCATCCTGGTGCTGTTGATCATCTTCATGGTAGCGGCGCCGCTGGCGACCGTCGACGTCAATGTCGACCTGCCCGGATCGACGGCAACGCCGGCGCCGCGATCCGAGACACCGCTGTTCTTGACTTTGAAAACCGATCTGACGCTGGCGATCGGCAATGACGGTGTGCCCCGTCCGGCCTTTGCCGGCGTGCTCGACAGCCGCACCAAGGGCGACAAGCAGACACGCATCTTCCTGCGCGCCGACAAGACGGTCGGTTATGGCGACCTGATGGAAGTCATGAACCTGCTGCGCCGCGCCGGCTATCTCAAGGTCGCGCTGGTCGGCCTCGAAACAGCTGGCGATGCCGGCGGGCGGGCCGTGCCCAAAATGCCCGCGGCCGGCGCGAACCTCGTCCCGACGCCGGGCGGAAACTCGGCGCCATGACGGTCGCCGCCCGTTCCCGGATTTCCCAGCCGCGCTTCGGCGCGCGTGAGGCCGGCCGGTGGACGAGCGCCGCCGCGATCATTCTGGCCGCCCATGTGGCGGTCGCCTATGCGGTGCAGAACCTGAGTTTCGCCGAGATGCAGGATGGCGGTCCGCCGCCGGCGCTGGCGGTCGAGATGGCACCGCTGGTCATCGCGCCTGCAGTGCCGGAAGAGGCGGCGATGCTGGACACTGTGACACCGGAGCCGCCCGATGCGGCGGACACGGAAAAGCCCGTCGACATAAGACCGGCGACCGACCCGGCGCCGGCGGTGGAACAGGCCGAGCCCGTGACCGAACAGCCATCCGATGCCGACGATACGCAAGAAGCCGAGCAGGCCGCGCCGGCGGAACGGGCCATTGCCGCGCTGAGCGAGCAGAAGCCGCTGGACGAGGCCGTGCCGGACCCTGTCGAGGCGATCGCCCCGGACGTCGTCATTCCGCTGCCGCAAGCAAAACCGGTGGAAGCGGAGGTGAAGGTGCAAAAGCCGGCAGAACCCAGGAAGAAGACTGAGAAGAAACCGGTCGGAAAACCGAAAAAACGGATCGGGAAGGAAAGGGCGCCTCCACCCAGGGCGGCGACCACCGCCAGCATCGACGCCAAGGCGGCGGCGAAGGCGGCCGCGCCACTGTCCTCGAATGCGCCGCCGCGCTCCAGCGTCAGCCCGTCGCGCTGGAATTCCAGCCTGGAGGCATGGATCAGGCGGCACACCCGCTATCCGAGCGCGGCGCGCTCCAGGCGGGCCGAGGGCACGCCGAGCGTGACCTTCACGGTCGACACCTCCGGCAGGGTGGTCTCGGCCCGACTGGCGCGATCCTCGGGCGACGGCGATCTCGACCGCGCGGCGCTCGGGGCCTTGCAGGGCGCCTCCGTGCCGGCCCCGCCGGCCGAACTCGGCGCGCGCGTCACCCGCACCGCGCCCTTCGTCTTCAGCCTGCGGGACTAGATGGCCTTCAACTTTCAGGCTTGACTGACGGACGGTAGGGAATAGGGTAGCTCGACGAAAATACCGGCTTTGGTCGCCGGGCGGCAAGAATGCCTCGTATGCCTCGCCCATCCGGCGCTGGCTGCGAGGCTTTTTCATTTTTGGGGCCTTGCTTGAAACGACGTATCGAGATCGGCATCCTCTATTCCCGGTCAGGCAGCTATCAGCTCGTCTCCGACGCCTGCCGGCTGGGGGCGATGCGCGCGATCGCCGACATCAACGCCGATCGCGCGCAAAGCATCGAGCTCGTCCCGGTCGAGCGCGATCCGCAAAGCAACGCCGACCGCTACGCGACGCTCTGCGAAGACATCTTCCGCACCAGCAGCGCCCGCCATGTCGTCGGCTGCATCACCTCCTGGAGCCGCAAGGAGACCATTCCCGTGCTGGAGAAGGCGGGCGGCATGCTCTGGTATGCCTGCCCGTATGAAGGCTTCGAGGCCAACGAGCATGTCGTCTACATGCATGCCTGCCCGAACCAGCATCTGGTGCCGCTGATGGCTCATGTCGCGCCGCGTTTCGGCGCCAACGGCTTTCTGCTCGGCTCGAACTACATATGGGGCTGGGAGATGAACCGCGTCGCGCGCGACCTGACCGCCGACGCCGGCGGCAAGGTGCTCGGCGAACGCTATCTGCGCATCGGCGAGACCGGCGTTTCGCGCCTGATCGACGAAATCCGCGTCACGCGGCCGAATTTCATCCTCAACAACCTGATCGGCACCTCGTCCTATGCTTTCCTCGCTGCCTATCGCGACCTGGGACGAGAGGATGCGGCCTTCAAGCCTGGCGCCTGCCCGGTGATTTCGTGCAATCTCACCGAGGGCGAGCTGCCGGCAATCGGCGAAACGGGCAAGGGCCACCTGTCGGCCGGGCCTTATTTCGCGCCGCGCCCGGCCGCCTTCGCCTCGTCCCTCGAAGCCTCCGCCTATGCCTCGGTGCAGGTGATGGCGGACGTGCTTGCCGGCAACCCGGACGCCGGCCCGGCGGAATTCTCGAAAGCCTTCGCCGAGCGCCGCTTCGCGACCCGCCTCGGGCCGATCGCCATCGATCCGCACACCCAGCATGCGACCCTGCCGGTGATCATCGGGCGTATTGCCGACGGCTTCTTCGAGGTGGTGAGCCGCGAGGAAGAGGTGGCGCCCGATCCCTATCTTTCGCGCTACGATCCGGCCAAAGTCTTCGGCCGTCCGCGGCTCAGGGTGGTGTCGTGAGCCGCGCCGCGCGCATCCCCAATCTCGGCGGCGCCAAGGCCTTCGTGCTGCATCGTCCGCACACCACGGTGCAGGCGATCACCAGGCAGTTGTCGGCGATCGGCCTCGCGGCGGTCGAGTGCTGGCCGCATCTGCCGGCGGAGGTGCTGGCAGCGGATTTCGTGTTCTTCGACGCCGACCTCGGCTTCGACGAGCAGTTCCCGTGGAAGCCCGGCGAGGCGCCGATGCCGCTGGTGGCGCTGATCGGCTCGGAGGCGCCGGGCCGTATCGAATGGGCGCTGTCGCACAAGGCCGATGCGCAATTGCTGAAACCGGTCGGGACCGCCGGCGTCTACAGCGCGCTGCTGATCGCCCGGCAGAGTTTCGAGGCGCGCAGGCAGCTTGCCGGCGAGATCGCGTCGCTGCGCCAGCGGGTCGGCGAGCGCCAGACCATCGTGCGCGCGGTCGCGGCTTTGTCGAAAGGCAGCGACGACGACCGCGCCTACGCGCAGCTCAGATCGCTGGCGATGAACTGGCAGATCAGCGTCGAGGAAGCGGCCCGGCGCATCGTGGCGATGACCGAAGCGGAGGGCGGCGATGACCAATCCCATCGCGCCTGACCTTTCGACGGGCCGGATGCCGGCAAAGCCGCGCGCTGGCGTCTGGCGCCGGCTGGTCAGGCGGCCGCTGGCGCTGGTCGGGCTGTTCATTATCGCCATCGTGCTCGCCGGCACCATCCTCGCCCCATGGCTGACCGGCTACGATCCCAACGAGCAGATGTTCGACGGCCTGACGCTCGAAGGCTCGCCGCTGCCGCCGAACGCCAAGTTCTGGCTGGGCACCGACCTGCTCGGCCGCGACCTGTTGACCCGCATCCTGTTCGGCGCGCGCACCTCGCTGATCATCGGCATCGTCGCCAACGGCGTGGCGCTTCTGATCGGCACGCTGGTCGGCGTCACGGCGGGCTATTTCCGGGGCTGGATCGGCAGCGCGCTGATGCGCTTCACCGACCTGATGATGGCCTTTCCCGCGCTGCTTTTAGCCATCTGCCTGGCGGCGGTGTTCGAGCCGAGCCTGTGGATCGTCGCCATGGTGATCGCGCTGGTCAACTGGGTGCAGACCGCGCGCGTCATCTACACCGAAACCTCGTCGCTCTCCGAACGCGAGTTCATCGATGCCGAGCGCACGATAGGGGCGAGCGCGCCGCGTATTCTCATCCGCCACATCCTGCCGCATCTCCTGCCGACCATCATCGTCTGGGGCACGCTCGGCATCTCGACCACGGTGCTGCTCGAAGCCACGCTCAGCTATCTCGGCATCGGCGTGCAGCCGCCGACGGCGTCGTGGGGCAACATCATCTTCGAGAACCAGACCTATTTCCAGGCGGCGCCCTGGCTGGTGTTCTTCCCGGGCGCCGCGATCCTGGCGCTCGCGCTGGCCTTCAACCTGATCGGCGACGCGCTGCGCGACATCCTCGACCCGACGCAGAGAGGGCGGGAATAATGGGGGGCCGGTCATGATCGCCTATCTCGGCCGCCGGCTCATCCAGTCGCTGCTCATCCTGCTTGGCGTCTCGCTGATCACCTTCGCGCTGCTCTATCTTTTGCCGGCCGATCCAGTGCGCCAGATCGCCGGGCGCAGCGCCACCCCCGAAACGGTGGAGAACATCCGACGCCAGCTCGGGCTCGACCAGCCCTTCATCGTCCAGTACTGGCACTATCTCACGAGGCTCGTCAGTGGCGATCTCGGCCGCTCCTACATCCAGCGCTCGGAAGTCACCGAACTCATCGTCTCGCGGCTGCCGGCCAGCCTGCTGCTGATGGTCGGCGCCATCCTGAGCGAGCTGGCCATCGGCCTCACCATGGGGCTGATCGCCGCCGTCAGGCGCGGCACCGCCACCGACCAGACCTTGATGGTCGCCTCCTTCGTCGGCGTCTCGGCGCCGCAATTCGTCGTCGGTCTGCTCCTGCTCTACGTCTTCGCCGTCAGGCTCGGCTGGTTCCCGATCGGCGGCTACGGCAGCTGGCGCCACCTCGTGCTGCCGTCGCTGACCATGGGCATACTCGGCGCCGGCTGGTACGCGCGCATGATGCGCTCGTCGATGATCGACGTGCTGCGCCAGGACTATATGCGAACCGCCCGCGCCAAGGGACTGGCGCGCGGCGCCATCCTGTTCCGTCACGCGCTGCCCAACGCCATCCTGCCGGTCGTCGCCATGATCGGCATCGACGTCGGCATCTTCATGGGCGGCATCGTGGTGGTCGAAAGCGTGTTCGGCTAGCCCGGCATCGGCCAGTTGGCCTGGCAGGCCATCCAGCGTGTCGACATCCCGATCATCATGGGCGTCACCCTGGTCTCGGCCTTCGCCATCGTGCTCGGCAACCTTCTCGCCGACATCATCGCCCCCTTCATCGACCCCCGGATTAAACTCAGATGAAAATGAAAACCGAACAGAGAAAGGGAACATAAAAATGAAAAAGTTTCTCGCATCCACCGTCGCGGCATCGGCGCTTGTGCTGATGCTCGGCATGGCAAGCGCGCGCGCCGAGGACGCGGTCGACCCGAACATCAAGCAGGGCGGCGCCATCACCATCACCTACAAGGACGATGTCGCGACCCTCGACCCGGCGATCGGCTATGACTGGCAGAACTGGTCGATGATCAAGAGCCTGTTCGACGGGCTGATGGACTATGAGCCCGGCACGACCAAGCTCAAGCCCGATCTCGCCGAAAGCTACGAGATCTCGCCCGACGGCAAGACCTTCACCTTCAAGCTGCGCCATGGCGTGAAGTTCCATAACGGCCGCGAGATGACCGCCGACGACGTCAAATATTCGCTCGACCGCGTCACCAACCCGAAGACGCAGAGCCCGGGCGCCGGCTTTTTCGGCTCGATCAACGGCTATGACGATGTCGCCGCCGGCAAGGCGGAAGGCCTCTCCGGCGTCACCGTGGTCGACCCCTACACGATCAAGTTCGAGCTGACCCGGCCGGACGCCACCTTCCTGCATGTCATGGCGATCAACTTCTCGCATGTCGTGCCGAAGGAGGAGGTCGAGAAGTACGGCGCCGATTTCGGCAAGCATCCGGTCGGCACCGGCGCCTTCAAGCTCGCCGAATGGACGCTCGGCCAGCGCATCGTCTTCGAGCGCAATCCCGATTATTGGCACAAGGGCCTGCCGCATCTCGACAAGATCACCTTCGAGATCGGCCAGGAGCCGATCGTGGCGCTGCTGCGCCTGCAGAAGGGCGAGATCGACGTGCCCGGCGACGGCATTCCGCCGGCCAAGTTCCAGGAGGTGATGAACGATCCGGAGCAGAAGGCGCGCGTCGTGGTGGGCGGACAGCTGCACACCGGCTACGTCACCATGAACACCACCATGGCGCCCTTCGACAATGTCAAGGTGCGCCAGGCCGTCAACATGGCGATCAACAAGGGCCGCATCGTCCAGATGATCAACAATCGCGCGGTGCCGGCCAACCAGCCGCTGCCGCCCTCGATGCCCGGCTACGACAAGGCGTTCAAGGGCTATGCCTATGACGTCGCCAAGGCCAAGGCCCTGCTTGCCGAAGCCGGCCACCCCGACGGCTTCGAGACGCAGCTCTTCGCCATGAACACCGATCCCAATCCGCGCATCGCCCAGGCGATCCAGCAGGATCTGGCGGCCATCGGTATCAAGGCCAGCATCCAGTCGCTGGCCCAGGCCAATGTGATCGCCGCCGGCGGCGACAAGGCCGGCGCGCCGATGATCTGGTCGGGCGGCATGGCCTGGATCGCCGACTTCCCGGATCCCTCCAATTTCTACGGCCCGATCCTCGGTTGCGCCGGCGCTGTGCCGGGCGGCTGGAACTGGTCGTGGTATTGCAACAAGGACCTCGACGCCAAGGCGGCCGAGGCGGATTCCGTCGTCGACCCGGCCAAGTCCGACGAACGCGAGAAGATGTGGAGCGCGATCTATGACAAGATCATGGAGGACGCGCCCTGGGCGCCTGTCTTCAACGAGCAGCGCTTCACGCTGAAATCAGCCCGCATGGGCGGCGCCGACAATCTCTATGTCGACCCGGTCCATATCCCGATCAACTACGACAATGTGTATGTGAAAGATGTGCAGTAACTGCGACTACACCATCCACGGGCGCCATCACCATTTCGGCTGGGACAATTCCTTCGCCCCGGCCGAACGGGTGGCGCCCGGTTCAACGATCGAGTTCCAGTGCCTAGATGCGGCGGGTGGCCAGCTCCAGGCCGACAGCACGGTCGCCGACGTGGCCCGGCTCGATTTCTCCAAGGTCAACCCGGTGACCGGGCCGATCTTCGTCGAGGGTGCCGAGCCCGGCGATGCGCTGAAGGTGAC
Organism: Mesorhizobium sp. B3-1-7; assembly: GCF_006439385.1. Classification (NCBI taxonomy): domain Bacteria; kingdom Pseudomonadati; phylum Pseudomonadota; class Alphaproteobacteria; order Hyphomicrobiales; family Phyllobacteriaceae; genus Mesorhizobium; species Mesorhizobium sp. B3-1-7. The sequence continues at coordinate 14,938 of NZ_VFTL01000058.1, read as the reverse complement.
GATCGAGATGTTCAAACCGTCCGGCTTCGGCTGGACGGCGAACATCCCGGCCTTCGGCCTGCTCGCCGACGACTTCAAGGAACCGGCGCTCAACATCTGGAAATACGACGCCGGCTCGCTCGAGCCGGCGTTGTTCGGAAAGAACGCCCGCGTGCCGCTGAAACCGTTCGCCGGCACCATCGGCAACGCGTTGGCCGAGATGGGCCTGCATTCGGTGGTGCCGCCACGGCGTGTCGGCGGCAATCTCGACATCCGCGACCTTGCCGCGGGCACCACGCTCTATCTGCCGGTGGAAGTGCCGGGCGCGCTGTTCTCGGTCGGCGACACTCATGCCGCGCAAGGCGACGGCGAGGTATGCGGCACGGCGATCGAGAGTCCGATGGACGTCGTGCTGAAGCTCGACCTGGTGAAGGACGCGCGGCTGAAGACGCCGCGTTTCACCACGCCCGGCCCGGTGACGCGGCATCTCGACGCCAAGGGCTACGAGGTGACGACGGGCATCGGACCGGATCTGATGGCCGGGGCCAGGGAGGCAGTCAGCCAGATGGTCGGCCTGCTGTCCGCCCGTTACAAGCTCGACCCGGTCGATGCCTACATGCTGGTCTCGGTCTGCGGCGATCTCAGGATCAGCGAGATCGTCGACATGCCGAACTGGGTGGTGTCGTTCTACTTCCCGCGCTGCGTCTTCGAATGAGCGCAGTCGTGGTCGACGAACACGCTGACGCCGCCGCAAAGGCGGCCGCGGGGCCGGTGCTCGAAATCACCGACCTCTGCGTCGGCGTGCGCGGCGAGGACGGCGAGCGCGAAGTCGTGTCCGGCCTGTCGCTGTCACTCAGACGCGGCGAGACGCTGTGCATCGCCGGCGAGTCCGGTTCCGGCAAGTCGATGACGGCGCTGGCGATCATGCAGCTCCTACCGCAGCCGGCCGGCCGCATCGCTTCCGGGACAATCCGGCTCTTCGACAAGGATGGCAGTGCCATCGAACTGACGGCGCTCGACGAGCGCCGCATGCGCGACATTCGGGGCGATCGCATCGCCATGATCTTCCAGGAGCCGATGACCTCGCTCAATCCGGTGCTGTCGATCGGCCGGCAGCTCACCGAATCGATCGAAGCGCATACCGGCCTTTCCCACGCCGAGGCGCAACGGCGCGCGGTCGAGGCGCTGAAGGCGGTTCGAATTTCCGAAGCCGAAAGCCGGCTGAAGCAGTTTCCGCACGAATTGTCGGGCGGCATGCGCCAGCGGGTGATGATCGCCATGGCGCTGGCGCTGGAGCCCGACGTGCTCATCGCCGACGAGCCGACGACGGCGCTCGACGTCACGGTCCAGGGCGAGGTGCTGGAGCTGCTGCGCGACCTGCAGCGCCAGCACGGCACCAGCGTGATCCTCATCACCCACGACATGGGCGTCGTCGCTGAAATGGCCGATCGGGTCATCGTCATGCGCAACGGCCGCATGGTCGAGGAAGGCGCCACCGCCGACATTTTCGCCAGGCCGCGGGCCGCCTATACGCAAGAATTGCTGGCCGCCGTTCCGCGCATCGGCTCGGGCGCTGGTCGGCGCGCCACGGGAGGGGCAGCCGGCGCAACCGGTCAGGACAAGGTGGCGGTGGTGAACGACCTCCATGTCCGCTTCGACCTGCGCGGCGGCTTCTTCGGTCGCATCAACCGGCGGGTCCACGCCGTCGAGGGCGTCAGCTTCTCGATCGCGCCCAACGAGACGCTGGCGCTGGTCGGCGAATCCGGCTGCGGCAAGTCCACCACCGCCAAGGCGCTGGCCGGCCTCGTGCCCTATACGGGCGGCGTGACGATCGGCGGCCGCGAGCTCTCCGGGCTTGGCGGCGACGCGCGCAAGGCGGTGCGCCGCGACGTGCAGATGGTGTTCCAGGATCCTTACGCTTCGCTCGATCCGCGCATGCGCGTCGGCGATCTGGTGGCCGAGCCGCTTCTGATCCACGGCATCGGCTCACGGCAGGAACGCCAGAGCCAAGTGGCTGCCCTGTTCGAGCGGGTCGGCCTGTCGGCAGCACAGATGGAGCTCTATCCGCATGAATTCTCTGGGGGCCAGCGCCAGCGCATCTGCATCGCCCGGGCGCTGGCGCTTAGGCCGAAGCTGATCATCGCCGACGAGAGCGTGTCGGCTCTCGATGTCTCGGTGCAGGCGCGCGTGCTCGATCTTTTGAAGGAGCTGCAACGCGAATTCGGCGTCGCCTATCTCTTCATCTCGCATGACATGGCGGTGGTCGAGAACATCTCGGACCGCGTCGCCGTCATGTATCTCGGCCAGATCGTCGAGATCGGCAGCCGCGACCAGGTCTTTTCCAACGCGCGCCATCCCTACACGCGGCGGCTTATCGAGGCGGTGCCGGTTCCCGATCCGTCACGACGCCGGACACGCTTTTCCCGTCTCGACCGCGAAATTCCAAGCGCGACCCGGCGGATCGGCGAAACCGTGCCGAAACTTGTGCTCAAGGATTTCGGCGGCGGGCATCTCGCCGCCGTCGGAGATTGATCGGAGCCACGCAGCTGGCCGCATTCCGGCCTGGGACCGATCTTGCTTGCGGGCGGCGATCTGTCCGTTTCGGGATGTGCCCGAATGATAAGGCCTGAGACCGCCACTCATCTGTTTCGGGATTCCAATGTCGGTCCTCACACGCCGCAAACTCCTGCAGGGCGCCGCGGCCGCCGGCGCGGCCGGTATCGGCCTCTCGGCCGCCGGCAAGTTTGCCGGCTGGGCGGCGCCGAAGCCCGAGCCGCTGGTCCTGAAGACCGCGAGCATCGAGGCGCAACTGATGGACGGCGCGCCGACGAAGAATGTGCTGACCTACGGCGAAGCCGGCATGCCCCCGGTCGTCAGGATGAGGAAGGGCGAGCCTTTCTCAGCGCGGCTGATCAACGGCATCGACGATCCGACGACCATCCACTGGCATGGCATCCGCGTTCCCAACAAGATGGATGGCGTGCCGTTCCTGGTGCAGCCCTATGTCTATCAGGGCGACCGTTTCGACTACGCGTTTTCGCCGCCCGACGCCGGCACGTTCTGGTACCACCCGCATTGCAACACGCTGATCCAGATGGGTCACGGCCTGACCGGCGTGATCGTGGTCGAGAACCCGAACGACCCGCTCTTCGATGTCGAGATGGTCGTCAACCTGCGCGATTGGCGGCTTGGCGACGACGGCCAGTTCATCGCGCCGTTCAGGCCGCGCGACGCGGCCAAGGCCGGCACCTTCGGCACGGTGCGCACCGCCAACTGGCTCGACCAGCCGCAATTCGATGCGCCGGCCGGCGGGCTGGTGCGGCTTAGGGTGGCCATCACCGACGTCACCCGCATCTATGCCTTCCGCGTCGACGGCGCCGAGGCGACGGTCATAGCGCTCGACGGCAACCCGGTGCCGCAACGGTTTACGCCGGATGCCCTGCAACTGGGACCCGGCCAGCGGCTCGAGCTTGCCATCCGCATGCCCGACGAGGAGGGCGCGATCGTCAGCCTGCGCGACGTTCGGGGCACCAAGCCGAAAATCCTGGCGACGCTGCGTTCGGTCGGCGAATCGCTCAAGCACGATCTGCGCGATCTCGGCCCGCTCGAAGCCAATCCGGTGGCGGAGGTAGACCTTGCCGGCGCCAAGCGCATTCCGCTGGCGCTCAGCGCGACGGCCGAGAACGTTGCGGCCGACAGCATTTGCGGCTCGCTCGGCTACAGTTTCTGGGCGATCAACAAGGTGCCGTGGCCGGGCGACACGCCAGACCCCACCGCGCCGCTCGCCGATCTGAAGCTCGGCCAGAGCTATGTCATCGACATGGAAAACCTCACCCCGCACGCGCACCCGATCCATTTGCACGGCATGAGCTTCAAGGTGCTGTCGTCCTCGACCAGAGCCGTCCAGCCGCTGGTCTCCGACACCTATCTCATCCAGCCCGACGAGAAGGTGCAGCTCGGCTTCGTCGCCGACAATCCCGGCGACTGGCTGCTGCATTGCCACATCATCGAGCACCAGAAGACCGGCATGACGAGCTATCTGCGGGTAACCTGAAGCCGTCTCGTTTTCGCGAGGCGGGTTGACCCCGCCGCTCGATTGCCTAGGTAGCCAACTGGGCAGGCCGGGCAACACGCAACTCCGACCGACGGCATGACATCTTCGCGCATTCGAAAACTTGCCCTTCTTGCGGCAGGCCTCCCCCTTCTGTCGTCCTGTGTCATCCCTGACGATACGTCGCGGCTCGCGAAGGAGGACGTCACCGCTGCCGCGGCCCGCAGGGAAATGGTCGGCCTCAGCGAGGCCGACATTCGCATGTGCGCAGGCTTTCCGACCGCAACGGCGGACGTGGGTTCGTCCGGTCAGATCTGGACCAACCAGCGCACCGTGCAACGCGGCAATCTCAGCATTGCGGTGCCGACCTTGACCGCAGGCCCGATTCCTGCTGTCGGCGGATCGGTCAATGTTGCTCCCGGCGGCTATTGCAACACGCAGATACGCATGCTCGACGGCCACGTCGCCGAGGTCGCCTATGCCGGCGACAACAACTTGCCGAACAGCCGCGATGCACTCTGCGTCAGCACGGTGGACGCCTGCGTGGCCTATGCGCGCCAACGCCATTACAAGGCGCCGGCAGCATCACGATAGGCGGGGCTAAGCGATACACCGTTGCGAGCGGATATTCTCGGACATCGGATGCGGGCATTGCTGTCCCGCTTGCTGACAGCTCTTTCCGCCAGGCCGAGATGCTCGGTCTGCCTGCGCATCGAAGCCGCGTCCTTTAGAAGGCCCTGCCCGGCGCTGAAACGACGACCGTTACTTCGATCGTCTGTCGCGCCGCGAGGACCGCCTTTCGATGTCCGTGACGGGCCTTTCCGCGCCGGCTTCAGCCTGCGCCCGAGGCGTATCCATGAGGTTTCGGACCTTGGCGTTGTTATGCGCGCGGACAACCGCGCGGGTGAAATGAAGCAGGGTTGCAAGCACTGACATTGGCATTTCCTCCATTGGAATGGCTGACATGTCGCTGTCGTAGGGCGTGGCGGCCCGGGATCGGAAAAAGCCCCCGTCGCGTTCGAAACGAAGGGCCAGGGCTGCTCAGCGCGTGCCGGCGAACACGATCCGCGCGAGCCGCGCCTTTTCGCGCGTGCCCTGCGCGGCCTCCCAGCCGATGTCCTTCTGCAGCTCGGGCGACAGGCTGTTCATGAGGCTTCTGGCTTTGGCGTCGTTATGCTGGCGCATGATGGAGCGGCCGAGATTTCCAAGCATGGACATTTCGCATTCCCCTGTTCCGTTGAGACGGCGTCGCGCCGTCGGATGCGGGATGAATGCGCCCGGTCCGTTTCGCCGCAATGGCGCGCGAAATGGCCGATCGTTTCCAAACTCACGGGTTTGGAAACATGCGTATGCGAATGATCTTGGCCGGTGACATACGTGTGGAAAGGGGGCCGGACCTCTGCGTTCGGCGGATCCGACCCATCCAGGATTAACGGACGGAGCTCCTGCCTCCTACCTCTTCAGCGCGATGCTGATGCCGCTGAGGTCGGCGTTGACCTGCAGGCCGACCTGCCGGCCGGTGAGCTCGAGCTGGGCGCCCTTGTCATTGGTCATGACGATCACCTGGGCGCCTCTGCCGAGCGCGCCGCCGCCGCCGGCTGCGCCGTAGACGCCCGTCACATCGCTGGCGCGTCGGATGTGGCGTACCCTGCCCTGGAAATAGGTCTTGGACGCGCCGAACGCGAGGCCGCCCGAGACGCCGCCGACCGAGATCGGATAGCGTTTGCCATGGAAGGTCAGCGTGCCTTCGCCGCCGGAGCCGCCGATGAAGAAGGCAGCCTTGTAGACGGAAAAGCGGATCGTGCCGCTATCGGCATGCGCAGCGCTGGCAATGCTGACGCCCGCGGCGGCGATTGCCGCGACCGCGACGGAACGGAACCTGGACGAAATCTGCATGGTGGAAACTCCTCGAGCATCGCCGCTTACCCAGACGGCGGGGGCATATCAGCTTCAAAAGTATAGCTGAACCGTCTTGCCCCACCATTGGTTCCAGGCACACGCCCGAAATCCGGCGGTCACAAAATGCTGAGCGAGGAAGGCGGAAGCGATGAGAAGCACAGGCTTGTGCCGGCTGGTGGAGCTGAGGGGGATCGAACCCCTGACCTCATCATTGCGAACGATGCGCTCTCCCAGCTGAGCTACAGCCCCGTTCCAGCGGATGGGCTTGTATCGGTCGCGGCCGTTTGATGTCAAGGCGAAACGATGGCCTGACGCCATGCGCCAAGGCCGGCGGGCCTTGCCCGCTCGCCAAGCCCCGCGGGCCTTGCTCGCAGGCCAAGCAATGGCTACATGTCGGCGACAATTTGGAGACCGGCATGATCGCCCTTATTCAGACAATCGTCATGGCGCTTGATATCTACTGGTGGATCATCATCGCCTCGGCGATCTTTTCGTGGCTCTACGCCTTCAACGTCGTCAATTCGCGCAACCAGTTCGTCGGTTCCGTCGGCAACATGCTCTACCGGCTGACCGATCCGGCCTTGCGCCCGATCCGCCGCTTCATGCCCGATCTCGGTGGCATCGACATTTCGCCGATCATCCTGCTTCTGATCCTTTTCTTCATCCGGCAGTTCCTGGTCACCACCGTCTGGTCCTGGGTCGTGACCGGCGGCTGATGAGCACGCCGTTCCGGCTGCGCGAGAACGGCATCGACCTTTACGTGCGGCTGACGCCGAAGGCGGCACTCGACCGGATCGACGGCGTCGAGACCACCGCCGATGGCCGCAGTCACCTTAAAGCCCGCGTGCGCGCCGTGCCGGAGAACGGCGCCGCCAATCAAGCGCTGGAACGGATGATGGCCAAGGCGCTGGGTGTACCAGTGGCGGGCGTTTCGGTGGTTGCCGGCGGCACCTCGCGGCTGAAGACGCTGCGGATAGTGGGTGATGGGGCCGAGCTGGCGAAAAGCGTCGAGGCTCTGATCGGATAATCTAAATTTGAGATGCAGGCGGGACGGCGCCCCCTCTGTGCTGCCGGACAGAGGCTACAGCATGCACACATTTCCAGGCGGCTGGCCTTTGGCGATAGCGTGTATGCCAGCTTGGCGCATGCATTGGCTAACGTAGCGCTGATCGACCCCCACTCCGTCTCGGCTTCGCCGAGCCACCTCTCCCCCGATCGACGGGGTAGAGGAAAGGCGCCAAGCTTTTTGCCGTCAATGCTCGTCCAGCAACGCTCCCTTCCTTTCCCTCCGGAGGGGGGAAAGGTGGCGCTGCGAAGCAGCGACGGATTGGGGGAACCACGTGGCAATCAAGCCTCAGGTCTGATCAGTCACGCCAGTCACAGAAGATGTGCATCGCGTAGCCGCCAGAGGAGGGCGCGAGGGATCGCCAGCGCTGACGGCGCAAGCCACTGCAACCGCTCAATCGCCCAGCGGCAGCCTCGGATCGTCCACCTTCAGCGTGTTCACGCTCTGCTTGATGCGGCGCAAATTCTCCAGCACTTTCGGGCCGCGTGATTCCGCCACCGTGGTGGCGATCATGTCGAGGATGGCCAAAAGCGCGTAGCGCGACGAGGTCGGCTTGTAGATGTTGCCGTCCTCGACCGACTGCAAAAGGATCACCGTGTCGGCGGCTTTTGCCAGCGCGGAGTCCGGCGCGGTGATGGCGACGGTGGCGGCGCCATATTGCTGGGCCACTTCGACCGCCTCGATCACCGAGCGCGCATAGCCCGACACCGAGAAGGCGACCAGCGTCGTCTCGGGCGTCGCCACCGCGGCATACATGCGCTGCAGCTGGCCGTCGATCTGGGCGAGCGCCGACAGGCCGAGCCGGAACAGCCGGTTCTGCATCTCGGTCGCCATCATCGAGGAAATGCCGCCCGAGCCGATGCACAGCACGTTGCCGGAAGCGGCGATGCGGGCGGCGACATCCATCAGCGTCGTCATGTCGAGGTTTTCGCTGGCGCGCTGGATGGCGGCGATCGCCGCTTCGGTTATCGCCGAGGCGATGCGCTGCTCACGCGCGTCGCGGCTGAGCGGCTCCGGCGACAGATACTGGCCGCCGATGGCGATCGCCTGCGCCAGGTAGAACTTGAAATCGCGCAGGCCCTCGCAACCGAGATTGCGGCAGAAGCGGGTGACGGTCGGCTCGCTGACCCCGACGCGCGCGGCGATCTCCGAGATCGCGGCCTTGGAGGCGAAATCGAGGTCGGAAAGCACCAGCCCGGCTAGCCGGCGATCCGACTTGGTGCCGTCCTGCGACATCAATTGCAGGCGGGTGATGATGTCGGCCGGGGTCTTCATGTCATCATCTCAGAGCGGCAGGCCCGTCGCCTTGTCGAAGAGGTGGATGTTGCGCGGGTCGACGCTCACCGGCAGCCGGTCGCCCGGCTTTACCTGCAGCCGGTCGCGGAACACCGCGCGCACCGTGTCGTCGCCGACCGAGCCATAGACATGGGTTTCCGACCCGGTCGGCTCGACGACATCGACCTTGATGGCGATGGCATCGTCGCCGGCGCCAACCACGAAATGCTCGGGCCTGATGCCGGCCTCGACCGTGTCGCCGCCTGACGTGGCCTTGCCCGAGAGCGCCAGTCGGCCGCCGCTCGTCGTTTCAAACCAGGACTTGGCTCCGACCGTCTTCAGCGCGCCGGAGACGAAACTCATCGAGGGCGAGCCGATGAAGCCGGCGACGAATTTGTTGGCCGGCCGGTCGTAGAGCTCCAGCGGCTGGCCGACCTGCTGGATGCGGCCGCGATCCATCACCACGATGCGGTCGGCCATGGTCATCGCCTCGATCTGGTCGTGGGTGACGTAGACGATGGTCGATTTCAGCCGCTGGTGCAGCGCCTTGATCTCGGTGCGCATCTGCACGCGCAATTGCGCGTCGAGATTGGAAAGCGGCTCGTCGAAGAGGAAGACCGAAGGCTCGCGCACGATGGCGCGGCCCATGGCGACTCGCTGGCGCTGGCCGCCCGACAATTGCCTTGGATAGCGGTCGAGATAGGAGAAGAGGTTGAGCACGCCCGACGCCTTCTTGACCTTGTCGTCGATCGCGGCGCGGTTCTCGCCGCGGATTTTCGGGCCGAAGCCGATATTTTCCGCAGCCTTCAAATGCGGGAACAGCGCGTAGGACTGGAACACCATGGCGATGTTGCGCTTCTGCGGCGGCAGCTCGTTGGCGCGCGTGCCGCCGATGACGAGATCGCCGGAGGTGATCGCCTCCAGCCCTGCCAGCATGCGCAGCAGGGTGGACTTGCCGCAGCCGGACGGGCCGACCAGCACGACGAACTCGCCGGTCCGGATGTCGAGGTTGATGTCCTCGAGGATTTTGTGCTGGCCGAAGGATTTCGACAGGTTGCGGAACTGGACGTCGGTCATGGTCACGCTCCCAATATGTCGTCGATGAAAGGCAGGTAGCCGGCCGTCAGTCCGGCGTCCACGGGCACCACGGCACCTGTTATGCCGGAAGCGCGCTCGGAGGCAAGAAAGGCCACGGCTTCGGCCACTTCCCGTGCGTTGACGATGCGGCCGAGTGGATAGAGCCGCTGCAGCCGGCCGAGGATCTCGGGATCCTTGGCCAGGCGGTGGTCCCAGGCGGCGGTGCGGATCGACCCTGGGCACACGACATTGGCCCGCAACCCGGCACGGCCGAGCTCGACCGCGATCGATTTGGCATAGGCGTTGATGCCGGCCTTGGCCGCGGCATAGGCCGGATTGCCGAAATGCGCGATGGCGTTGACCGAGGAAATGAAGACGACGCTGCCAGAACCGCGCCCGGCCATCGCCTTGATCAGCGGATCGGCGAAAGTCATCACGCCGGTCAAATTGAGGTCGAGCTCCTGCTCGATTTTGTCCGCCGTCAGCGCCTTCAAGGTCTCGGCGCGCGTCCAGCCGGCATTGTTGATCAGGATGTCGGGGACGCCGTCCTTGTCGAGCAGCGCGGGGATCGCCGCTTCGATCGAGGCCCGGTCGAGCAGGTTGAAGACATGGCGCGACGCGATATGCGGGCTGGCCAGCGCTTCCGTCGACTGGTCGCAGCCGACGATTCGCGCGCCGCGCTCCGCCATGAGCTCAACGATCGCCGAACCGAGGCCGCCGCCGGCGCCGGTGACGACAATTGTCTTGCCTTCGAACTCGGCTTTCGAACCCAATTTGCCCGCTCCTCCACCCTCATTTTAAGCCGGCAGGCTAACCAAGCAAATGTAATTAAGCAACATGATAATCCGCTTGCATGACGCGAAATGATGGATAATGTAGGAAAGTAACATAAATCCTGCGCCCCAAGGGTCCAGGCGCCAACGTGCATCAATGGGAGAGATCAGATGAGCCTTGCGAAATGGACTGTCGGCCTGTTGGCCGGAATGAGCATGCTGGCTTTTGCCGCACCTGCCGGTGCCGGCGAGGTGCGCGTCACCGTCGCCGAATACAGCGCCAAGACCGGCCCCTATTTCGAGGAAGTGAAGAAGGAATTCGAGGCGGCCAATCCCGGCATCACCATCAAGTATGAAGTGGTGCCGTGGGATGTGCTGCTGCAGAAGCTCACCACCGACATCACCGCCGGCACCAATGCCGACCTTTCGATCATCGGCACGCGCTGGCTGATCGACTTCGTCCAGCAGGATGTCGCCGAGCCGCTCGACAGCTACATCAAGCCGGAATTCAAGGACCGCTTCATCGACACCTTCCTGCAGCCCTCGATCATGGACGGCAAGACCTACGGCCTGCCGATCGCGGCTTCCGCGCGCGCCATGTATTACAACAAGGAGCTGTTCGAGAAAGCCGGTATCGCCAAGCCGCCGGCGACCTGGACCGAGTTGCAGGAAGACGCCCGCAAGATCAAGGCTCAAGGCGCTTTCGGCTTCGGCCTGCAGGGCAAGGAGATCGAGACCGACGTCTATTACTACTATGCGATGTGGTCGCAGGGCACCGAGATCCTCAACAAGGACGGCACGTCCGGCCTGAGCACGCCCGGCGCGCTGGAAGCCGCCAAGCTCTACAAGTCAATGATCGACGAGGGCCTGACGGAACCCGGCGTCACCTCCAACAACCGCGAGGACGTGCAGAACCTGTTCAAGCAGGGCAAGGTCGGCATGATGATCACCGCGCCCTTCCTGTCCAACCAGATCAAGGATGAAGCGCCGAACCTCAAATACGGCGTCGCGGCCATCCCCGCCGGCCCGACCGGCGCGCGCGGCACCTATGGCGTCACCGATAGCATCATCATGTTCAAGAACTCCAAGAACAAGGACGAGGCCTGGAAGCTGCTCGACTTCCTGTTCACCAAGGAGCAGCGCGCCAAGTTCACGCAAGGCGAGGGCTTCCTGCCGGTGAACAAGGAAGAGGCGAAGATGGACTATTACGTCAACAACGCCGACCTCGCCGCCTTTACCGCGCTCTTGCCCGACGCCCGCTTCGCGCCGGTCATCCCCGGCTGGGAAGAGATCGCCCAGATCACTTCGGACGCCATGCAGAAGATCTATCTCGGCGGCGACCCCGAGGCCGGCCTGAAGGACGCGGCGGCCAAGGCCGACGCCGTGCTGAAGAAGAAATAAGGGCGTATCTCCCTGCGCCCCGTGGCGCGCTCCACCCCGTCGGAGCGCGCCACACCTCCCCGGCAAGTCATATTCACTGCAACACGGTGCCATCCAGCCGATGCAAAGCCGGATCCTGCCCTATCTGCTGACGCTCCCCAGCCTGCTCTTGGCGGCGGTGGTGATCTTCTGGCCGGTCTGGGACCTGCTGCAGATCTCGACGCATGACGTCAACCGCTTCGGCCAGTTGCGCGAGTTCAGCGGCTTCGCCAACTTCGCCGAGTTGTTCGCCGATCCCGATTTCGTCGCGGCGCTCTGGCGCACCGGGCTGTGGACCGTGCTGGTGGTCGGCGGCGCGCTGCTTTTGTCGGTCCCGGTGGCGATGATCCTCAACATGGATTTTTATGGCCGCGGCCTCGCCCGTGTCATCATCATGCTGCCCTGGGCAGTGTCGCTGACCATGACCGCGGTGGTCTGGCGCTGGGCGCTCAGCGGCGAGAGCGGCATGTTGAATTCGGCGCTGATGAAGCTCGGCCTGATCAGCCAGAACATCCAGTGGCTTGCGAGCGCCGAGACCGCCTTCCCGATGCAGGTGCTGATCGGCATATTGGTGACGGTACCCTTCACCACCACGATCTTCCTCGGCGGCCTGTCCTCGATCCCCGACGATCTCTATGAGGCCGCGGCACTCGAGGGCGCCACGCCTTTCCAGCAGTTCCGCGAGATCACGTTTCCGCTCTTGAAACCCTTCATCAACATCGCGATCGTGCTCAACACCATCTACGTGTTCAACTCCTTCCCGATCATCTGGGTGATGACTCAAGGGGGGCCGGCGAACTCGACCGACATATTGGTCACGCATCTCTACAAGCTCGCCTTCCGCATCGGTAAGCTGGGCGAAGCCTCGGCGGTGTCGCTGGTGATGTTCGCCATCCTGCTCGTCTTCACCATGATCTATGTGCGGCTTGCCATGCGGGAGCAGCGCGCATGACCAGCAAGCTGAAACGCACCATCATCGCCTGGCTGCTGCTTTTGCCATTGATCGTGGTGACGATCTTTCCCTTCGCCGTGATGTTCCTCACCGCCGTCAAGCCGCGCACGGAGGTGCTCACCCCCACCTGGTGGCCGAGCGAATTCCGCTGGTCGAATTTCGCCGACATGTGGGTGGCGACCGGCTTCGGCCAGGCCCTCGTCAACTCGCTCTATGTCTCGGCGCTGGCGACCATCGGCGCCATCCTGATCTCGGTGCCGGCGGCCTATGCGATGTCGCGCTTTCGTTTTGCCGGCTATGGCGCGTTCCGCCAGTTCCTTTTGATCTCGCAGATGATCTCGCCGATCGTGCTGGTGCTCGGCCTGTTCCGGCTGATGGCCGCCTGGGGCCTGGTCGAATCGACCACCGCGCTCGGCTTCATCTACATGGCCTTCAACGTCGCCTTCACGGTGTGGATGCTGCAGAGCTATTTCGACACCATTCCGCGCGACCTCGAGGAGGCCGCCTGGATGGAAGGCGCCGGCCGCTGGCTGACCTTGCGCAAGGTCTTCCTGCCGCTCTGCCTGCCGGCGATCGCCGTGACGGCGATCTTCACCTTCATCAACGCCTGGAACGAGTTTGTCGTCGCGCTCACCATGCTGCGCAGCCAGGAAAGCTACACGTTGCCGATCCAGGTTTTCTCGCTGGTCGCCGGCCGCTATACGATCGAGTGGCACCATGTCATGGCGGCCACGCTGCTGGCGACACTGCCGGTGGCGATCCTGTTCATCTGGCTGCAGCGCTATCTGGTCCGCGGACTGGCGCTCGGCGCGGTCAAGTAGCTTCCACCATACGGAGCGTTCATGCGCATCTTCACCGCCTCGCTGGCGACGGAAACCAACACCTTCTCGCCGGTGCCGACCGACCGGGCCTCGTTCGAGATGGCCTTCTATGCCGGTCCGGGCAAGCACCCGGAGACGCCGACGCTCTGCTCCTCGCCGATCGTGGCTTTGCGCAAACGCGCGGCCAGGGAAGGATTGACGGTCATCGAAGGCACCGCCACCTGGGCGGAGCCCGGCGGCCTCGTGCAGCGGCAGACCTATGAGGCGCTGCGCGACGAGATCCTCGATCAGCTCAAGGCCGCGCTGCCGGTCGATGCGGTGATCCTCGGCCTGCATGGCGCCATGGTCGCGCAAGGCTATGACGATTGTGAAGGCGATCTGCTGGAACGGGTGCGCGCCATCGTCGGCCCAAAGGTGGTGATCGCCTCCGAGTTCGATCCGCATAGCCACCTGACGCCGAAACGCGTCGCGGCCTGCAATGTCATGGCCTATTTCCTCGAATTCCCGCACACCGATTTCTACGAGCGCGGCGAGCACGTCGTCGAGCTTGGCCTTGCCGCGGCGCGCGGCGAGATCAAGCCGGTGATCTCGACCTTCGACTGCCGCATGATCCAGGTGCTGCCGACCAGCCGCGAGCCGATGCGCTCCTTCGTCGACAGGATCAAGGCGCTGCATGGCAAGGACGGCGTGCTGTCGGTCTCGGTCATCCACGGCTTCATGGCCGCCGACGTGTCGGAGATGGGCACGCGCATCCTGGTCGTCACCGACAACGACAAGGAAAAGGGCGACAAGCTCGCGGAAACGCTGGGGCGCGAGCTCTACGCCTTGCGTGAAAAGACAGCGATGACGATGCTTTCCGCCTCGGCAGGCATAGAGCAGGCGCTGGCTGTGCGGGCCGAGCGCCAGGACAAGCCGGTCGTGATCGCCGACATCTGGGACAATCCGGGCGGCGGCGTGCCTGGCGACGGCACCATCGTGCTGCGCGAGCTGCTCGAGCGCGGAATCGACAAGGTCGGCGTGGCGACGATCTGGGATCCGATCGCGGTCACCTTCTGCCACGCGGCCGGCGAAGGCGCCGTCATCGACCTGCGCTTCGGCGGCAAGGCCGGGCCTCAGGCCGGCGAGCCGATCGACGCCCGCGTCACGGTGCTGAAGACCACCAATGAGGGCTGGCAGAGCTTCGGCCCGAGCCGCGTGACGCTGGGGCCATCGGCGGTGGTGCGCATCGAAGGCACCGAGGTCGAAATCATCTTGAACACCAACCGCACCCAGACCTTCGAGCCGGATATCTTTTCCAACGTCGGCATCGATCCGCTGGCGAAAGACATCCTGCTGATCAAGTCGACCAACCATTTCTACGCCGGCTTCGCGCCGATCGCCGCCGAGATCATCTACGTCGCGGCACCGAGTTCCTATCCGAGCAATCCGGCGAAGACGGATTACAGGAAGCTGACGAGGCCGATCTGGCCGAGGGTGGCGGATCCGTGGAAACTGCCAATCTCCCCCCTTGTGGGACAGATGCCCGGCAGGCCAGAGGGGGGCGCTGTCCCGCCGACCGGTCCTTCGTCATTCTAGGGCGGAGCAAGGAGCGAAGCGACGCGCGCAGACCCTAGAATCCATGCCGTG
>NZ_VFTL01000057.1:0-31161 GCF_006439385.1 Mesorhizobium sp. B3-1-7 | reverse complement strand
GGATAGACTTCCCGCACTGACGTTGGGGTAAGACGTCGAAGACCAGACAAGTTGGGCGGGGTGCTGGGAGGGCGTCCTGCCGAACGAACGGCAGGGGTTCGCGCCCCGTCGCCAGCAATCGCAGCCATCTCCTCCCGAGATCAGACAGCCCGCAGCCGTCCCCGGCTGCCGGGCGGAAAGCGAGCAATGACGACAGTTCGACTTGGCATAAACCCGATCACCTGGACCAATGACGACGTGCCGGAACTGGGCGGCGACACGCCGCTCGAGACCTGCCTGAGCGAAACCGCGGAAGCCGGCTATGCCGGCACCGAGCTCGGCGGCAAGTTCCCGCGCGACAGCCGGACGCTCAGGCCCATCCTCGACCATTACGGGCTGGCGCTGGTCTCCGGCTGGTATGACGGGCGCATCTGCGAGAAGGATGTGGACGAGGAATTCGAGGCGATCCGGCCGCATCTGACGCTGCTTCGAGACCTCGGCGCCCGGCGCGTCGTCTATGCCGACACCTCGCGCGGCCGGCATGGCGCGATCCACGACCCGATCTCGCAGCGGCCGAAGCTGATGGACGGCGAATGGAAGGCCTATGGCGCCAAGATCACCCGGCTCGCCGAGCGTTTTTCCGATTTCGGCGTCGGCATGGCCTTCCACCACCACATGGGCACCATCGTCGAGACCGACGCGGAGATCGACAGGCTGATGCACAGCACCGGCGAGGCGGTCGGCCTGCTTTACGATACCGGGCACTGCGCCTTTTCGGGCGGCGACCCGGAGCAATTGCTGCGCCGGCATGTCGAGCGCGTCGTGCATGTGCATTGCAAGGATGTGCGCCCGGCGGCGCTGAAGAAGGCGCGCGACGCCGACATGAGCTTCATGGGCGCGGTGATGGAAGGCATCTTCACCGTGCCGGGCGACGGCGCGATCGACTATCCGTCGCTGCTGAAGATCCTCGCCGACCAGGGCTATTCCGGCTGGCTGGTGGTCGAAGCCGAGCAGGATCCGGCCAAGGCGCACCCCTTGACCTATGCCACGATGGGCTACCGCAACCTGAAGAGGCTGGCGCAAGGCGCGGGCTTCTACGTGCACGAGCGCGCACAGGAGGTCCGCCATGCCGGCTGAACGCAAGGTCGTCATCAACATCGACGATGTCGGCATGTGCCACGGCGCCAATGTCGCCTATCTGAAACTGAAGCGCGCCGGCGCGGTCGACAGCGGCTCGGTGATGGTGCCCTGCCCCTGGTTCCTCGAGATCGCCGAGGAAGGCGCGAAAGACGCTTCGCTCAATCTCGGCGTCCACATCACGTTGACCTCCGAGAAGAAATATTACCGCTGGCGGCCGCTGACCAAAGCGAGCCAGGTTTCCGGCATCGTCGATAGCGATGGCTATCTGTTCCGCTCCGTGCCGGAATTGCGCGCCAGGGGCGAGCCGGACGCGGTCGAGGCCGAGTTGCGGGCGCAGATCGACGCGGCATTGGCCGCCGGGCTCTCGCTCACCCATATCGACGGCCATATGGGCGCGGTGTTCTCGCCGGAATTCGTCGACCGCTATGCGGCGGTCGGCATCGACTACGGCCTGCCGACTTTGTTTCCGAAAAGCATTGCGGTCTACGGACCGATCCATAATCTCGGCAAGCTGGACGACGTCGTCTATGCCGCGCCGGGGAAACGGCTGGAGCAAGCCGGCCAGACGCTGGCGAGCGCCGTGCTGGAAACGCCCTGGCATCGCAACCAGCCGGCCCGCGCGCGCTATGAGGCGCTGTTCAACCAGATTGGCGAAGGGCTCAATTTCCTTTGCCTGCATGCCAATGCGCCCGGCGAGATCGAGGAGATCGAGCCGAATTCGGCGCAGATCCGCATCGATGAATTCGACCTGCTTCCAGACCCGGACTTCATGGCCTTCGTGGAAGGATTGTCCATCCGCCGCGGCTCGCTCCGGGATTTCCGGGCATGATCATGCCCGCAAGGAGAGACCTGCAATCATGACGAAATGGCCTGACCAGGGAGGGGGTCGAGGCCAATACTTGGGAACACAACAACAACTGAGGAGAACCACTATGAGTGCCTTATTCTCGATCCGGAATGTGCTCGGCGCCGCGGCGCTCTCGCTTGCTTTGGCCGGCGTCGGCATTCTGCCTGCGCCAGCCCAGGTGAAGAAGGAAAGCGATGTGCGCATCGTCTTCGTCACCCACGGCCAGGCCAACGACGTCTATTGGAGCGTGGTGAAGAACGGCATGCAGGCCGCCGCCCAGCAGCTCGGCGTCAAGGTCGAATACCAGGCGCCGGAAACCTTCGACGTGGTGCGCATGGCGCGCATGATCGAGGCGGCGACGGCGTCCAAGCCGGACGGGCTGGTCGTCTCGATTCCCGACATGGACGCGCTGAAGGCGCCGGTGGAAGCGGCCAAGGCCGCCGGCATCCCGGTGGTGGTCATCGACAGCGGTGAGGAAGCGGTGGAGCCCTGGGGCCTCGACCTCTTCGTCGGCGGCGGCTCGGAATACGACAATGGCGTCAAGGCCGGCGAGATCATGGCCAAGGCCGGCGTCAAGAAGGGCATCTGCATCAATCACGAAGTCGGCAATGTCAGCCTCGACAAGCGCTGCGAAGGCTATAATGACGGGCTGAAGAAGAGCGGCGGCTCCTCCGACGTGGTCGCGGCCACCATGGACCCGACGGACGTGACGCGCCGTGTCGAAGGCTACCTCACCGCGCATGCGGACGTCACCGGCGTGCTGACGCTCGGCCCGACCGTCGCGGCGCCGCTGCTCAAGATGTTTTCGGATGCCGGCACGATCGGCAACTACAAGATCGGCACCTTCGACCTGTCGCCCGAGATCCTCGATGCGGTCGCCAAGGGCACGATGATGTTCGGCATCGACAACCAGCAATATATGATGGGCTATTATCCCGTCGTCTTCCTGACCAACAAGGCGATGTACAAGACCTTCCCGACATCCGCCGTGCGCACCGGTCCGTCGTTCATCATGAAGGATGATGCCGCGGCCGTACGCGATCTCAGCAAGGCCGGCATCCGCTGATGCTATAATGGCCCGCCGGCGCTCTAAGATAGAGCGTGATGTCGTCCGAAAACCGCTTCACACTTTTCGGCATCATGCTCTGGCCGGCGGGCACTTGTTGGACACGGAATCCGGACGGAAGCCAAGGCGAAGCCGCCGAACCTGCCGCTTCGGATTTTTCCTGGGGTGCCCTGGACGTTTATTGGGATGACGATCTTGACCGATGCACTGAACCCGGCCCATCCACCCGAGCCGAAGCCCGTTTCGCGACGCCTGGTGCGCCTGATGCGGCGGCCGGAGCTCGGCGCCATCACCGGCACGGTCATCGTCTTCCTCGCTTTCGGCATCACAGCCGGCAATAGCGGCCTGTTCTCGATGGCCGGCATCGCCAATTTCCTGCAGGTGTCGGCGCAGCTCGGCATCCTTGCCGCGGCGGTAGCGCTTCTGATGATCGGCGGCGAGTTCGACCTGTCGCTGGGTTCGATGATCGGCTTTGCCAGCGTCACAATCGGGCTTTGCGTCACCCAGTTCGGGCTGCCGATCCCCGCGGCGGTGGCGATCGCCTTCGTCATCGCCATCATCGTCGGCGCTTTGAACGGCATCCTTGTGGTGCGCACAAGGCTGCCCTCCTTCATCGTAACGCTGGCAGGCCTGTTCATCCTGCGCGGGCTGACGCTGGCCATCACGCGCACCGTCACCGGGCGCACGCAGATCCCCTATATCATCGACGGCCAGGAAGGCAGCTTCGTGGTCTGGCTGTTCGGCGGCAAGTTCGGCGCGCCGGTCTTCGCCTGGCTCGCCTCGCATGGCGTGATCGACGCCCGGCCCGACGGCTCGGCGATGGTGCAGGGCCTGTCGATGTCGATCCTGTGGTGGGTGTCGGTGACGGCCTTCGCCACATGGCTGCTGGTCAAGACGCGCTTCGGCAATTGGGTGTTCGCCGTCGGCGGCGACGACCGCGCGGCACGCAATGTCGGCGTGCCGGTCGACCGGGTGAAGATCCTGCTGTTCATCGGCACGGCGCTGTCGGCGACGCTGTTCGCCGTCATCCAGGTGCTGGAAGCCGGCTCCGCCGACACGCTGCGCGGCACGCAGAAGGAGTTCCAGGCGATCATCGCGGCGGTGATCGGAGGCTGCCTGCTCACCGGCGGCTACGGCTCGGCGATCGGCGCCATGTTCGGCGCGCTGATCTTCGGCACGGTGGAGATGGGCATCTTCTACACCGGCATCGACACCGACTGGTTCCAGGTCTTCCTCGGCTCGATGCTGCTGATCGCCGTGCTGGTCAACAATTACGTGCGCCGCAAGGCGACGGAGGCGCGCTGACAGATGGCCGAGCCCGTTCCGCTCATCGAACTGCGCAACGTCACCCGCCGCTTCGGCTCGGTGACGGCGCTGCGCGACATGTCTTTCGCCGCGCATGCGGGCGAGGTCCACTGCCTGCTCGGCGACAACGGCGCCGGCAAGTCGACGCTGATCAAGACGCTGTCGGGCGTGCACACGCCGAGCGAAGGCCAGATGTATGTCGACGGCAAGCCGGTAACGTTCAGTTCCCCCAGGCAGGCGCTGGACGCCGGCATCGCCACCGTCTTCCAGGACCTGTCGATGATCCCGCTGATGAGCATCACCCGCAACTTCTTCCTCGGACGCGAGCCGGTGAAGGGCTGGGGGCCCGCCAGGCGTATCGACATGAAGGCGGCCGATGCGATCGTCTATGACGAGCTCGGCAAGATCGGCATCAATGTGCGCGATCCGCAGCAGGCGGTGGGCACGCTTTCCGGCGGCGAGCGGCAATGCGTGGCGATCGCGCGCGCCGTCTATCACGGGGCGCGGGTGCTGATCCTCGACGAGCCGACCTCGGCGCTCGGCGTGCACCAGGCCTCGATCGTGCTGCGCTATGTGGCGCAGGCGCGCCAGCGTGGGCTCGCCGTCATCTTCATCACCCACAACATCCACCACGCCTATCCGATCGGCGATGTCTTCACCATGCTCAACCGCGGCCGTTCGCTCGGCACGTTCCGCAAGGGCGACATCACCGAGAAGGAGGTGCTCGACATGATGGCCGGCGGCCGCGAGATCCGCGAATTGCAGCAGGAACTGGAGCGCTTCAGCAAGCCGGGATCCGGCGCGGAAGCGGCTACTCACTGAGGCATTACAGAAGGTAGAAAAATGATCGACGCCGCATTGTTCGGCGCCGGGCTGATCGGCTCGGTGCATGCGAAAAACCTTGCCCGGCATCCGGGGGTGCGCCTGCGCACTATCGTCGACCCGCGCCGCGACGCGGCCGAGCGCATCGCCACCGGAACAGGCGCCGAGATCGCCGACACCGCGACGGTGATGAACGACCCGTCGATCAAGGCGGTGGTGATCGCTTCCGCCACCCGCACCCATGCCGACCTGATCGTCGAGGCCGCCGGCAAAGGCAAGGCGATCTTCTGCGAGAAGCCGATCGACCTCGACATCGCGCGCACGGACGAATGCCTGGCAGCCGTCGAGAAGGCCGGGGTGCCGCTGCAGATCGGCTTCAACCGGCGCTTCGATCCGTCCTTCGCTGCTGTGAAGCGAAGGATCGAGGCCGGCGAGATCGGCGCCGTCGAGCAGGTGATCATAACCAGCCGCGACCCGGAGCCGGAGACCGAGGAGGCGCTGGCCGGCGGCGGCGGCGTGTTCCGCGAGATGACCATCCATGATTTCGACATGGCGCGTTTCCTGCTCGGCGAAGAGCCGGTGGAGCTCTTCGCGACCGGCTCCTCGCTGGTCGAGCCCTACTATGCCACGCTCGGCGATTACGACACGGCGATGTTCATCCTGCGTACCGCGTCGGGCCGGCAGTGCCACATCAACAACAGCGTGCGCGCCGTCTATGGCTACGACCAGCGCATCGAGGTGCATGGCTCGAAGGGCATGCTGCAGGCCGGCAACCGCACGCCGACCTCTGTCAGTCTCAGCGGCGAGAACGGGATCGCCGCAGACCGGCCGCTTTATTTCTTCGTCGAGCGCTATGCCCAATCCTACGAGGCGGAGATCGACCATTTCATCCAGTCGGTCGCCGCAGGGCGGAAGCCGGCGGTCGGCGCGGCGGACGGGCGCAAGGCGATGATCCTGTGCGAGGCAGCACTTGCCTCGGCCAAGTCCGGCCGCTTCGAGCCGGTCCGATTCTAAGGCGTGACGCCTTGCCCGCTGCCCTATCTCACATCGACCCAGCGCTGCTCCTGGAACGAACGCGCCATGGCATGCACGGTGCGCTCGATCTCCAGCCCCTCGTCGAAGTCGATGATGCGGGCCGGCCTGCCGGCGATGCGCATCAAGAGCTCGCGGCATTCGATCATCTTGAGGTCGTTGAAGCCGAGGCCGTGGCCGGGCGCCGGCAGGAAGGAATCGTAGGGCTTGTGGTGCGGCGCGACCAGGACGGTGCGGTAGCCCTGTTCGGTCGGCCGGTCGGCGGTGAGGTAGAGCTGGAATTCGTTCATCCGCTCCTGGTCGTAGAGGATCGAGCCCTTCGAGCCGAAGATCTGGATGGCGATGCGGCCCTTGCGGCCCCAGGCCGAGCGATTGACCATGAGCGTGCCGGCAACGCCGTTTTCCAGATGCATCAAGACGCTGGCGATGTCGTAGGTCTCGACCGCGCGGCGGGCGCCGGAAGCGGTCTTGCGGTCGGCATAGGGTTTGACCATGTCGCACATGACGCGGGAAACACGGCCGAACAGCAGCTTGATCAGCGACAGCGGATGGACGGCGAAATCGTCGAGCGCGCCATAACCGGACGAAGCCTCGTGCTTCCAGAAGAACAGTGCTTCCGGGTCGGCCATGAAATCCTCGTCCATCTCGATGCGCACGAGGTTGACGTCGCCGATGATCTTTTCCGCCAGCAGCGCGCCGATGTGGCGGATGGCGGGGTTCTGGATGTAGTTGTAGCCGAGCACGGCGACCCTGCCGGATTGCTTGGCCGCGGCGGCCATGGTCTCGGCCTCGGCGAAACTCGGCGCCATCGGCTTCTCGCACCACAGATGTTTGCCGGCTTCGAGGATGGCGATCGCCATTTCGGGGTGGAACTGGTTGGGCGTGGTCAGCGAGACGATTTCGACGTCCGGATCCTCGACCACGGCGCGCCAGTCGCCGGAGCCTTTTGCGAAGCCGAATTCGCCGGCCTTGCGCCGGGCAAGCTCGTCATTCACCTCGCCCAGATGCACCAGTTTCGGCTTCTCGACATCGGGAAAGACCGTGCCCACCGCATTCCAGGCGATGGCGTGGCACTTGCCCATGAAGCCCGTGCCGATGAGGCCCACTCCGACCATGTCGATTGTCTCCGCGCCAGAGCAATTCCAGGAAAAGTGCCGAGCGGTTTTCCGTCCGGAATTGCGTCAACAAACAGATGGAGCGGTTGCGTGAAAGCGGAATCGCTCCGGGGAAATACTGATGTGGATGAATTAGTCCATTTTGGTAAAGAATGGAACATCCAAATCATTTTTTATGGTGTTCTTGCGCGAACTCGTTATGATGAGGCAGGAGAGGGGCAAACCTTATGGGCGTGGGCGGAGCGACGATGGACGAACGGGTGCCTCGCGATTTCGAAACGCTGCGCGCGACGATCCTGGACAGGCGCGCGAGCCTGCCCAAGCGCATTGCGCAGATCGCCGCCTATGCGCTCGACAACCCCGACGACATCGCTTTCGGCACGGCGGCAAGCATCGCCGCCTCGGCCGGCGTTCAGCCCTCGACGCTGATCCGTTTTGCCCAGCAGCTCGGCTTCGACGGATTCACCAGCCTGCAGCAGGTTTTCCGGGAGCGGCTGCGCGAACGCAACTCCTCCTATGACGAGCGGCTGGCGGCGCTGCGCGCCAAGGCCGAGGACGGCGGCGGGCATCGGGCGATCTTCGACGGCTTCGTCGCCGCCGCCAGCACCTCGCTGGGCGATATTTCTCGCGCGCTGAACGACGGGCATTTCGAAGAGGCGGTGGCGCTTCTGGCGAAGGCCGAGACGATCTATGTGCTGGCCAAACGCCGATCCTATCCGGTGGCGTCCTACATCGCCTATGCGCTGGGCAAGCTCAAGATCCGCAACCAGCTGGTGGAATCGGCCGCCGGCCTGAATGCCGAGATGATCGGCTTCGCCACGCCGCGCGACGCAGTCATCGCCATCAGCTTCTCGCCCTATGCGCCGGCGACCATCGACGAGACGCGCTCGATCGCGGAACAGGGCGTACCGATCGTGGCGATCACCGACTCGTCCTTCTCGCCGCTGGCGCAATTCGCAAAGGTCTGGTTCGAGGTCGCCGAGGCCGATTTCGGCGGTTTCCGCTCGATCTCGGCGACGATGGCGCTGGCCATGGCGCTGACCGTCGCCGTCGGCGAGAAGCGCCGCGAAGCCGGGCGCCGGCGCAAGGGCTGAGCCTCGCCGAGGAGCGCTTTTCGGCATGGGAACGCTCATTCCATATTGACTGTAGATTGGAATTAATATTTCATATTGACGACACCACGCCGTCGCTGGCGCGTGCTGTCCAAAACGACGCTGCTCTATCCAACAAGGCCGATGGGAGGTTCGAATGGGCGAAGCCGTGGAAGGGAAATACCCGCCGCTCGACGTCATCACCATCGGCCGCGCCTCGGTCGATCTCTATGGCCAGCAGATCGGCTCGCGGCTGGAGGACATCGCCTCTTTCGCCAAGTCGGTCGGCGGCTGTCCGGCCAATATTTCCGTCGGCACGGCAAGGCTCGGCCTGCGCTCGGCACTGCTGACGCGGGTCGGCGACGAGCAGATGGGCCGCTTCGTCCGCGAGCAGCTTCGGCGCGAGGGCGTGTCTGTCGACGGGCTGAAGACCGACAAGGAACGGCTGACGGCGCTGGTGCTGCTTTCGGTCGAGAGCGAAGGCGTCTCGCCGATGATCTTCTACCGCTCCGACTGCGCCGACATGGCGCTTGCCGAAGAAGACATCGACGAAGCCTTCATCGCCTCGGCGCGTTCGGTCGTGGTCACCGGCACGCATTTCTCGCGGCCCAATTCGGATGCCGCGCAGCGCAAAGCGATCCGCCTGATGAAGGCCAAGGGCGGCAAGGTCGTGTTCGATATCGATTACCGCCCGAACCTCTGGGGCCTTGCCGGCCATGCCGAGGGTTTCGAGCGCTATGTCAAATCCGACCGCGTCTCGGCACAGCTGAAGACCGTGCTGCCGGATTGCGATCTCATCGTCGGCACCGAGGAGGAGATCATGATCGCGTCGGGCGCCGACGATTGCCTGAGCGCGCTGAAGACGATCCGCGCGCTGTCGTCGGCCACCATCGTGCTCAAGCGCGGCGCCAAGGGCTGCATCGTCTATGACGGCCCGATCAGCGACGACCTCGAGGACGGCATCGTCGGCAAGGGTTTCCCGATCGAGATCTACAATGTGCTGGGTGCCGGCGACGCCTTCATGTCCGGCTTCCTGCGTGGCTGGCTGGGCGGCGAGAGTTTTGCCACCGCCGCGACCTGGGCCAATGCCTGCGGCGCCTTCGCCGTATCGCGCCTGCTTTGCGCGCCGGAATACCCGACCTTCGAGGAGCTGCAGTTCTTTTTGAAGCACGGCAGCAAGCACCTGGCGCTGCGCAAGGACGAGGCGATCAACCACATCCATTGGGCGACGACGCGGCGGCGCGATATCCCCTCGCTGATGGCTTTGGCCTGCGACCATCGTGTCCAGCTCGAGGACGTTGCCGCCAAGATCGGCGCCGACGTTTCGCGCATCCCCGACTTCAAGGTGCTCACCGTCAAGGCGGCGGCAAAAGTTGCCGCCGGCCGCGACGGCTACGGCATGCTGATCGACGAGAAATACGGACGCGACGCGATGTTCGAATTCGCACGCCATCCCTTCGCCTGGCTCGGGCGTCCCGTCGAATTGCCCGGATCGCGGCCGCTGCGCTTCGAGTTCTCGCAGGATATCGGCTCGCAGCTCACCGAATGGCCGGTCGACCATTGCATCAAATGTCTGTGCTTCTACCACCCGGACGACCCGGAAGCGCTCAAAGTCGAGCAGCAGCAGAAGCTGCGCGCTTTGTTCGAGGCGGCGAGGAAGGTAGGCCGGGAACTGCTGGTCGAGATCATCGCCGGCAAGCATGGCAAGCTCGACGACACCACCGTTCCGCGCGCGCTGGAGGAGCTCTATGCGCTGGGCATCAAGCCGGACTGGTGGAAGCTCGAGCCGCAGGCTTCGGCGGGCGCCTGGGCGAAGATCGAACAGGTGATCGTCAGGAACGATCCCTGGTGCCGCGGCGTCGTGCTGCTCGGGCTCGAAGCGCCACAGGACGAGCTGGTCGCGGCCTTCGCGGCAACCGCCAACGCGCCGATCGTCAAAGGTTTTGCCGTCGGCCGCACCATCTTCATCAACGCCGCCGAACAATGGCTGGCCGGCAGGATGTCGGATGACGAAGCGGTGGCCGACATGGCCGCGCGCTTCGAGCAGCTGACCGAGGCGTGGCTTGCCGCGCGCGGCCGCAAGGCCGCATAAGAAAAACGGCGTCAACGAAAGCCGGAGGAAACGACAATGAGCAAGACCGTTCGCCTGACCATGGCGCAGGCGCTAACCCGCTTTCTCAGCCGGCAAATGACCGAGATCGACGGGAAGACGGTGCCGATCTTCGGCGGCGTCTGGGCGATCTTCGGCCATGGCAACGTCGCCGGCGTCGGTGAGGCGCTCTATCAGGTACGCGACGAGCTGCCGACCTTCCGCGCCCATAACGAGCAGGCGATGGCGCATGCGGCGATCGCCTATGGCAAGGCGAATTTCCGCCGCCGCTTCATGGCCGCGACCTCTTCGATCGGCCCCGGCGCGCTCAACATGGTGACGGCGGCGGCGCTGGCGCATGTGAACCGGTTGCCCGTCCTGTTTTTGCCCGGCGACGTCTTCGCCAACCGCCTGCCCGACCCGGTGCTGCAACAGGCCGAGGATTTTTCCGACGGTACGGCGACCGTCAACGACTGTTTCCGCCCGGTATCACGCTATTTCGACCGCATCATGCGGCCGGAGCAGATCATCCCGGCGCTGAACCGCGCCATGCAGGTGCTGACCGATCCGGCCGAATGCGGCCCGGTCACGCTCTCGCTCTGCCAGGACGTGCAGGCCGAGGCCTATGATTATCCCGAAAGCCTGTTTGCCGAACGCGTCTGGACGCCGCGCCGGCTGCGCCCGGACCGCAATGAACTGGCCGCCGCCGTCGCGGCGTTGAAGGGCGCCAAGAAGCCACTGGTGATCGCCGGCGGCGGGGTGCTCTATTCGCAGGCTTCAAGCGAACTGGCCAAACTGGTGCAGGGCGCCGGCATCCCCGTCTGCGAAACGCAGGGCGGCAAATCCTCGCTGCCGGACGATCATCCGCTCAACATGGCGGCCGTCGGCGTGACCGGCACCTCCGCCGCCAACCGGCTGGCCGAGGAAGCCGATGTCGTGCTTGCCGTCGGCACCAGGCTGCAGGACTTCACCACCGGCTCCTGGGCGCTGTTCAAGAATGCCGGCCGCACCATCATCGGCCTGAACACCCAGGTTTTCGACGCCGGCAAGCATTGGGCCTTGCCGCTGGTCGCCGATGCCGCCGAGGGTCTGGCCGAATTGGCTTCCGCGCTGAAGGGCTGGAAGGCGCCGGCCGCCTGGACCGACAATGCGCTGAAGGGCAAGACAGAATGGCAGGCCGCCGCCGCCAAGGTGACGGCCTCGACCAACGCGGCCTATCCTTCCGACGCGCAGGTGATCGGCGCCGTGCAGCGGGCGATGGGCTCCGATGTGACGCTGCTGCATGCCGCCGGCGGCCTGCCCGGCGAATTGCACAAGCTCTGGCAGGCCGGCGCGCCGGGCTCCTACCATGCCGAATACGGCTTCTCGACCATGGGCTACGAGATCGCCGGCGGGCTCGGCGTCAAGATGGCCAAGCCCGACCAGGAGGTCGTCGTCATGGTCGGGGACGGCTCCTATCTGATGCTCAATTCCGAGATCGCCACCTCGGTGATGCTGGGCCTCAAGCTCACCATCGTGCTGCTCGACAATCGCGGCTATGGCTGCATCAACCGGCTGCAGATGGCGACCGGCGGCGCCAATTTCAACAATCTCCTGAAGGACGCCCGCCACGAGGTGATGCCCGACGTCGACTTCGCCGCCCATGCGGCGAGCCTCGGCGCCGTCGCCGAGAAGGTGGCGTCGATCGCGGAACTGGAGACGGCGCTGGCCAAGGCCAAAAACAATGACAAGACGACGGTGCTGGTCATCGACACCGATCCGCTGGTGTCGACCGATGCCGGCGGCCATTGGTGGGATGTCGCCGTGCCGGAAGTCTCCGCGCGGCCCCAGGTGAACGCCGCGCGCAAGAAATACGAGGAAGCCGTGGACAGCCGGCAAGGCTGAGCCGGCGTCCGCCTCATAATGAACTGACATCGGAGCGAAGACTTGAAAGCCAAACTGGGCATGTCCCCCATAGCGTGGTGGAACGACGATCTCGTGGAACTGAGCGATGACGTGTCGCTGGAGGAGTGTCTGCGCCAGTCGCGCTCGGCGGGCTTCACCGGCATGGAGATGGGCCGCCGCTTCCCCAACGACCCGAAGGTGATGCTGCCGATCCTGAGAGAGGCCGACGTCACGCTTTGCGGCGGCTGGTTCTCCGGCACGCTGGTCAATGAGGACATGGCCAGGAACAAGGACCGCATCCAGCCGATGATCGACCTGTTCAAGGCGGTCGACGCGCCCTGCATCGTCTATGGCGAGGTCGGCCGCTCCATCCAGGGCGATCGTTCGAAACCCTTGGCCACCAAGCCGACGCTTACCGGCGACGAGATGAAGGCCTATGGCCGCCGCGTCACCGAATTCGGCGAATGGTGCGCGGACCAAGGCATGCCGCTTTCCTACCACCATCACATGGCGGCGGTGGTCGAGACCGAGCCGGAACTCGACGCTTTCATGCGCCATTCCGGCGAAGGCATCCCGCTCCTGCTTGATGCCGGCCATCTGGCCTTTGCCGGCGGCGATGTGCTGCGCGCCATCGACAACCACCACAAGCGCATCAACCATGTCCATGTGAAGGACGTGCGCATGGGCGTCATCGACGGGCTCGACCGCTCAAAACAGTCCTTCCTCGATGCCGTGGCGCTCGGCGCCTTCACCGTGCCGGGCGACGGCTCGCTCGATTTCGGCGCCATCGTCCAGCGGTTCGCCGATCATGGCTATGAGGGTTGGTTCGTCGTGGAAGCCGAGCAGGATCCGAAGAAGAACCCGCCGCTCAAGATGGCTCAGGTCGGCCACAAGGAGTTGATGCGGGTGATGACGGCCGCCGGCTACACGGTCGAAACGCAGGGTTTTCCGGCCTGAACGGTGGATTAGTCATGAATGATGGATTAGTCCGGGCACTCGGTCTATCTGATGCGCTTTGGGCAAATCCTGGATTGGCGCGATGAAAGACTATGAGCACCCCTTCTTCCGGCCGCTGTGGCGCCGCATCGCCGTCGTCGCGGTCTGCCTGGTCTGGTCGGCGATCGAGTTCGCCTCCGGCACGCCGTTCTGGGGCGTCATCGCGCTGGGCTTCGCCGGTTATGCGGTGTGGCAGTTCTTCTATCTCTACAAGCCGGCGGAGGAGGCGAAGCCTCCGGCCGAGCCAAAGGAATAATCCAAGGAGTTCCGTATGTCGAAACTGCTCGTCAAGGCCGACAAGGGCCACGGCCATGTCGCTCATGTCACGCCGCAAAGCGCCGGCTGGACCTATGTCGGTTTCGATCTGCATCGGCTGAAAGCGGGCGAGACGGTGTCCGGCAAGACCGGCGACCGCGAGGTCTGCCTGGTCTTCGTCACCGGCAAGGGCAAGGCGTCGGCCGGCGGCAAGGACCTCGGCCTGCTCGGCAAGCGCATGTCGCCCTTCGAAGGCAAGCCCTGGTCGGTCTATGTGCCGGAAGGCGCTGACTGGTCGGTGACGGCCGATACCGAACTGGAGCTTGCCGTCTGCTCGGCGCCGGGCTTAAGCGGCGGCCTGCCGGTGCGCGTCATCGGACCTGACGATCTCGGCCAGGAGGTGCGCGGCAAGGGCACCAACACGCGCTACGTCACCAACATCCTGCCCGAGGGCAAGCCGGCGGATTCGCTGCTGGTGGTCGAGGTGATCACGCCCGGCGGCCACACGTCGAGCTATCCGCCGCACAAGCACGACCAGGACAATCTGCCGGCGGAATCCTATCTCGAGGAGACCTATTACCACCGGCTCAACCCGCCGCAGGGCTTTGCCTTTCAGCGCGTCTACACCGACGCCGACCGCAACGGCGTGCGCGAGCTGGACGAAGCGATGGCGATCGAGGACGGCGATGTCGTGCTGGTGCCGAAGGGCTATCACCCCTGCGCGGCGTGCCACGGCTACGACCTCTATTACCTCAATGTCATGGCCGGACCGAAGCGGACGTGGAAATTCCACAACGCGGCCGAGCACGAGTGGCTGATGAAGGCCTGATCAAGCAGTTCGGCAAAGCCATTGGTCCAGTTAAGAAAAATCGTCGGCTAACGACCTTGCGGCTGGACTTGCCTTCGAAAACCCACGAAAGCTTCGTCAATCCGTCATGGAAATCACCTATGGCAGCGGTTCCGGTGCATGTCGCCGCAAACGCTCCGGCGTTTTTGGGCCACGACTTGCCAAGACAATGACTTGAAGCGCGTCGCATATTCCTTTCGGGGCGCGCAGCGCGCTTGACGAGGAATGCCCATGCGCTACGCCATCTACTACACTCCGGGACAGGACGAGAAGCTGGCGCGCATTGCCGCCAACTGGCTGGGCCGCGACCCGTTTGGCGCGGCGACGCGACCGGTCGAGGCCGTGGGCGATCTGTCGGCCGCGGAAGTCGCCTTCCATACCGCCTCGGCCAGGCGCTACGGGTTCCACGCGACGCTGAAGGCGCCGTTCCGGCTGGCGCCGGACGAGACGGAAGCTTCGCTGCGCGCCGCTCTCGACAGTTTCGCCGAAGCCACGCCGCCAGTCGTCATCCCGCGCCTCGTGGTCGGCCAGATCGACGATTTCTTCGCCCTGGTGCCCGAAGCCGCGTTCGCCCCGATCAACGATTTCGCCGGCGAGGTCGTGCGCGCCTTCGACGGCTTCCGTGCGCCATTGACCGAGGCCGAGATCGAGCGCCGCAGCCCAGATTCGCTGAAGCCGGACGAGTTCCGCAACCTTTGCCAATGGGGCTACCCATATGTTTTCGACACCTTCCGCTTCCACATGACGCTGTCGGGGCGCGTCGGGCCACAGGAAAGCCCACGTCTTCGCGCAGCGATAGACGGCCTGTTCGCCGACGTGCTGCGGCAGCCGGTGCCGGTGGATGCGCTGACATTGTTCGTCGAAAGCGAGCCCGGCGCCCCGTTCATGGTGCTTTCCCATCATGCGCTTGGCCACGGCCCGGCCCGCAAGACCGCCTAGGGCGGGTCAGCGGAAACGCTGAACCGCCCTAGCTCTATGTTTACGCAATTCCGGACGGAAAATCGCAAGGCACTTTTCCTGGAATTGCTCTGATTGACCGCTCGAGATAGGACCGCCTGAGATGACCGCCGAAACCATTCTCACCAATGCCCGCATCGTGCTGCCGGACGAAATCGTCGAGGGCTCGCTGTTGTTGCGCGACGGCCTGATCGCCGCCGTCGAACCGGGCGCTGCCCGCACCGGGGAGGACATGGGCGGTGACTACATCATCCCGGGCCTCGTCGAGCTTCACACCGACCATCTCGAAGGCCATTACGCGCCGCGCCCGAAAGTGCGCTGGAATCCGATCGCCGCCGTGCTTGCGCATGACGCCCAGGTGGCGACCGCCGGCATCACCACCGTGCTCGACGCCTTGCGCGTCGGCATGGACGAGGACGCCGACCTGAAATCCGACGACGTTCGCAAGCTGGCCGACGCGATCGAGGACAGCGTGCGCCAGGACCGGCTCAGGGCCGACCATTTCATCCATCTGCGCTGCGAGGTCTCGGCGCCGGACTGCCTCGAGGCTTTCGCCAATTTCGAGACCGACGACAGGGTGAAACTTGCCTCGCTGATGGACCATGCGCCCGGACAGCGCCAGTTCGTCAACCTCGAGACCTATGCCTACTACTATCAGCGCAAGCTGAAGCTGACGGACCAGGATTTCAAGAAATTCTGCGAGAAGCGGATGGCGGAATCGGCCCGCAATTCCGGTCCGAACCGCGTCTTCATCTCGGCCGCCTGCCAGGAGCGCGGCATCGTGCTGGCGAGTCATGACGACGCGACCGCCGGCCATGTCGAAGAAGCGATCGACCAGGGCGTGCGCGTCGCCGAGTTCCCGACGACGGAAGAGGCGGCCAAGGCCTCGAAGGCGGCCGGCCTCGGCGTGCTGATGGGCGCGCCCAACGTCATGCGCGGCGCTTCGCATTCCGGCAACGTCTCGGCGCGCACGCTTGCCGCCGACGGGCTGCTCGACATCCTGTCGTCGGACTACATCCCCTTCAGCCTGATCCAGTCGGCCTTCTTCCTCGGCGATGTCGTCGAGGGCATCTCGCTGCCGCAGGCGGTCGCCATGGTCTCGAAGAACCCGGCCGAAGCCATCGGCCTTGCCGATCGCGGCGTCATCGAGCCGGGCCGCCGTGCCGACTTGGTGCGGGTGCGCGTCGACGACCATGTGCCGGTGGTGCGCACCGTGTGGCGCCAGGGCCGCCGGGTCGCATGATGGTCTCGGCCCTCATCGAGCGCGAGCTGGCCGAGAGCCTGCCGATCCGCAACGGCGTCTTCGTCGCGGTGGTGGGGCCGAGCGGCGCCGGCAAGGATACGCTGATCGGCTACGCCAAGCAGCGCTTCGCCGGCGAGACGCGGCTGGAATTCGTGCGCCGCGTCATCACCAGGCCGAGCGACACGGCAAGCGAGGACCACGACACACTGGCCGACGCCGCCTTTGCCGAAGCGGAGGCCGACGGCGCCTTCTCGCTGTGCTGGGACGCGCATGGCCTCCGCTATGGCCTGCCGGCCGATGTCGACTGGGCTGTCGCCAATGGTCATGTGGCCGTGGCGAATGTCTCCCGCGCGGTCATCCCGGCGCTGCGCGAACGCTACGCCAATCTGGCCGTGGTCGAGATCACCGCGGCGCCGGAGATCCTCGCGGAACGGCTGGCGGCGCGCGGCCGCGAATCACGCGGCGAAGTGCTTGCCCGCCTGGCGCGCAGCACGAACGTCAAGCTGACAGGACCGGACATCACGTCGATCGACAATGGCGGCGACAAGGAAGCCGCCGGCGAACGCTTTGCCGAAGTGCTGCGCAAGGCGATGGCGTTCTCCGACCTGTCGGACATGATCTAAGATGCGCTGATATTCAGGTGAGCCCGGCCTGCAAGTAGCGGCTCCCTGCGCTTCCGGTGCTCACGTACTTAAGTACGCTCCGCTCCGGTTCTCGGAAGCCACCACTTTCGGCTCGGCCTGACCTGAATCTCAGCGCATCTTGGCGCCGAGCAAGGTCCGTCTTCACTTGTTGAAGTTGGCGATGAACTGCTTGAACTGGGGCGTCGGCGGTCTGGCGAACATCTCCTTCGGCTCGCCGGCCGAATCCACGTCGCCCTTGTGCAGGAACATCACCTTGCTCGACACGTCGCGGGCAAAGCCCATTTCATGGGTCACGACCAGCATGGTGCGCCCTTCTTCGGCAAGCGAGCGCATGACGCGCAGCACCTCGCCGACCAGCTCCGGATCGAGCGCGGATGTCGGCTCGTCGAACAGCATCACCTTGGGATTCATCGCCAGCGCGCGGGCGATCGCAGCGCGCTGCTGCTGGCCGCCCGACATGTGCGGCGGATAGTAGTTGCGGCGCTCCCAGATGCCGACGCGCTTCAGCAATGCCTCGGCCTGCTCCAGGCACTCCGCGCGCGGCCGCTTCAGCACATGCGTCGGCGCGGCGACGAGGTTTTCCAGCACGGTCATGTGCGACCAGAGATTGAAGCTCTGGAAAACCATGGCGAGGTTGGCGCGGATCCGCTCCACCTGGCGGATGTCGGCCGGCATTTGGTGGCCGTCGCGGCCCCGCTTCATCCGGATGAGCTCGCCATCCACGCGCACTTCGCCGGAATCCGGGGTCTCCAAGAGATTGATACAGCGCAGCATCGTGCTCTTGCCGGACCCCGAGGAGCCGAGGATCGAAATCACATCGCCCTTGTGGGCTTCCAGCGAAATGCCCTTGAGCACCTCGTGATCGCCAAAGCACTTGCGCAGGTCCTTGACGCTGATGGCTGCCTTGTCGTCCGGAGACGATGCCGCTTGCGCGGCAGCGGCGACATTTGCCGACATCACAACACCTCCGGTACGGATTTGATTTGCTGGCTCTGCTCGGGCGGGGGACGCAGATGCGGTGAAAGCCGGTATTCGACCCAGGCGAACAGCCGGGCGATCGACAGGTTGAGAAGCAGGTAGATCACGCCGGCGCAGGTCAGCACCTCGATCGGCCGGAACGTGTCGTGCTGGATCTTTTGCGCCGTTCCCATCATCTCCATGATGGTGACGACGGACGCGAGCGCGGTCGCCTTGGTCATGAGGATGATTTCGGTCGAATAGGCCGGCAAGGCGAGCCGCAGCGCGATCGGCAGCGTGACGAGGCGGAAGCGGGTGAAGGCCGACATGCCGAATGCCTTGGCCGCCTCGATCTGGCCGACAGGTACTGCCCGCAGCGCGCCGCGGAAAATCTCGCTCTCATAGGCGGCTGTGTTCAAGGCCATGGCGACGATCGTGCAATACATCGGATCGCGCAGGATCGGCCACAGGATCGGGCTGTGGCGAACGAAATCGAACTGGGAGAGCCCGAAATAGATCAGATAGAGCTGCACCAGCAGCGGCGAGCCACGGAAGACAAAGACATAGGCGCGGGTGAAATATTCGCCGAATTTGTAGCCGGAAGCCCGCAACCAGGTCAGGCCAGTGGCGATGATGAGGCCGAAGGCGATGCCGAAGAACCAGATCTCGAGCGTCAGCGGCAGCGCCTTCAGCACGCTCCACATGGTCGAAAGGTAGAAGTCGAAATCCACCGCCACCTCTTATTTCGGCCGGGTGAAACTGCGCGAAGTGTAACGCTCGGCCTTCTCGAAGATCGGCGTCGAGATCGAGGTCATCACCAGGTAAAGAATGCCGGCGACCGTGTAGAAAAGCAGCGAATGATGCGTCGAGCGCGCCGCCTTGTTCGCGGTGAGCATCAGCTCGGCGACGCCGGTGACCGAGATCAGCGCCGAGTCCTTGATGGTCAATTGCCAGACATTGCCCAGCCCCGGCACCGCGAGACGCAGGACCTGAGGCATGATCACGAGGCGAAACCGCAGCCAGGCCGACATGCCATAGGCACGCGCCGCTTCCAGCTCGCCGCGGTGGATCGCCAGGAACGACCCGCGAAAAACCTCGGCCTGGTAGGCGCCGGAAATGATGCCGACCGCGAGCACGCCGCCGAGGAAGCTCGGCATGTTCAAGATGTCCGTCGAGCCGATCGATCCGGTGGACCTTGCCACGCCGGTCAGGACCTGCGTGCCGCCATAGTAGAACAGATAGATGATCAGCAGTTCCGGTTCGCCGCGAAACACGGTGGTGTAGCTCTCGCCGATGAACCTCAACCCGCCGCGATGCGAAAGCTTGGCCGCCGCCACCAGCGAGCCGAGCACGGCACCAATCAGCATCGAGACGACGGTGACGGCGAGCGTCCAGCCGATGCCCCAGAGCAGTTGCACGCCCCAGCCGGCGGCCAACAGCTCATAGGCCGTCGACACCTGGTCCTTGAGATCGTTGAGAAACTCCACGTACGGCTCCTGCGGGCGTCGACGGGTTGCCCGCCTTAAAGCGCGTGTCAAAACGGGTTAGGCGACGCGCTTTAAGGCCTTGCCTTGATGCATGTCGTTCTCCCAAAACCGCTGCGCACTTTTGGGCGACATGCAAAGCAAACGGGAGCAGCCTTGGCTGCTCCCGTTGCGACATTACTTGGTAATGTCGATCTTGAACCACTGCATGGAATATTTCGACACCGAGCCGTCATCGAGCGCGGCCTTGAGCGCCTTGTTGTAAATGTCCTGCAGGTCCTTGTCGGTCTTGCGGAAAGCGGCGCCGATGCCCGGCCCGAGGATCGGGCCACCCTTGAATTGCGGGCCGACGAATTCCAGGTCCTTGGCGTCCGGCTTGGCCAGCGTGCCGAGGAAATAGGTGGTGTCGGCGAAGGCCACGTCGATGCGGCCCGCCATCAGGTCGAGGTCATGCTCGTCGGTGGTCTTGTATTCATGGACGTTGGCGACGTCCTTGAGATACTTGTCGGCAAACGTCGCCTCGGTGGTCGAAACCTGCAGGCCGACATTCTTGCCGGTGAGCTCCTTGCGCAGCGTGTCGAGCGCCGCCTTGGATTCGGCGTCGTCCTTCGACAGATCGATCATCTTGCCGCTGTTGGACAGCTGCGCCAGCGGACCGTTCTTGTCGGCAAGAAAGGCGACCGGCGAGGAGGCATAGGGGATCGAGAAGTCGATCGCCTTCATGCGCTCTTCGGTGATCGACATGCCATCCATGACGATGTCGAACTTGCCGGCCGTGAGGCCGGGAATGACGCCGTCCCAATCCTGCGCCACGATGTTGCATTCCAGCTTCGCGCGGGCGCAGACGTCGTTCAGGATGTCCACCTCGAAGCCGACGATCTTGCCGCTGGCATCCGTCTGGTTCCAGGGAGCATAGGAGCCCTCCATGGCGACCGTCACGGTCTTCCAGTCCTTGGCCATTGCCGGGGTCGAGCAGGTCAACGCCAGCGCGGCGAGCGCGATCCAACGTGCTGATGTCACGGTAATTTCTCCCATATTCTGTTCTTGGAACCCTCAGATGCCAATTGCTTAGCCCAGCCCCAGTTCTGCGACAAGGGCGGTTTTCCGGTTCACGCGTTGTTGCAGTCTGCCCGCGAATCCGGGCCTGCCCGGTGGGTTTTCCCGCGAGCATCGATCCAATCAGGACCGTGAATGTTAAAGCGTGGCTACTCCGCCGGCGCGCCCGCAACGTTTTGGCGCGTCGCTTCGATCATGCGGCGGCGGGCGCGGAAGACGCCCCATTGCTGGTCGACCAGCACGCCGATCAGGATCACGCCGCCCATCACGGCGAAGTTGAGCGAGGAGGGAATGCCGAGCAGGTTGACGAGGTTCTGCAACTCCTGCAGCAGCACGGTGCCGAGGATGACGCCGACCAGCGAGCCCTCGCCGCCGCGCAGCGAGAAGCCGCCCAGCACCGCCGCCGCAATGGCATAGAGTTCGTAGAACTGGCCGTGGCTCGCCGGCGAGATCGAGCGCGTGTACATGGCGAAATAGATCGCAGACAGCGCCGTCAGCACGCCGCAGATGACATAGGCCGCGATGATTACCCGACCCGTGCGGATACCGGAATATTTCGCCGCTTCCTCGTTCTTGCCGATCGCATAGAGGTAGCGGCCGAACACCGAGCGGTGCAGCACCACCCACATGACGATGCCGATGACGATCAGCGCGATGAAGCTGTTCGGCAGGCCATAGGAGCGACCCGCGGTCAGGAATTCGAGCGTCGGGAAATTCTGGCCGAAGGCGAAGCCCGCCGTGCCGTCGGCGGTGTAGAAGCGCGCCACGCCGCGATAGATGAGCAGGCCGCACAGCGTCACCACGAAGGGCTGCAGTTTCAGCCGCGTGATCAGCCAGCCATGCACGAAGCCGATGATGGCGCCAAGCACCAGGATCAGCACGAAGGCCAGCGGCCAGTTCACCTCGCGCACCGCGATGAAGTCGATGAACAGCGTGCCGAGCAGGGCGACCAGCGAGCCGACCGACAATTCGATGCCGCCGGTGATGATGACGAAGGCCTGGCCGATCGACAGGATGCCGAACAGCGCCACCAGGTTGGAGGTGTTGGCGAGGTTGATCGCCGACAGGAAGCGCGGGTTGATGGCCGTCACCACCGCGCCGACCACCAAGATCAGGATCAGCAGGCCGAGATCTTTCTTGCTCATTGCGCTCCTCCCGCCGCTTGCAGCAATTTCGGCTTCTTGCCGACCGCCAGCAAGAGCACGTTCTCCTGGCTGAAATCGTCCTTGTCGAGGATGCCGGAGATCTGCCCCTCATGCATGACCGCGATGCGGTCCGACACGCCGATCACCTCTTCCATGTCGCTGGAGATCATCAGCACGCCGACGCCGGCATCGGCCAGCGCCCGCATCAGCCCGTAGATCTCGGCCTTGGCGCCGATGTCGATGCCGCGCGTCGGCTCGTCCAGGATCATCACCTTCGGGTTCATCGCCAGCCATTTGGCCAGAACCACCTTCTGCTGGTTGCCGCCTGACAAAGTGCCGGTGCGGGTCAGGACCGACGGTGCCTTGATGCCGAGGTTTTTCTTCTGCTTTTCGGCCGTCGCGAGTTCAGCGCTGGCGGACACCAGCGAGCGCCTGGCATGCGCAGGCAGATTGGGCAGCGAGATGTTCTGGGCGATCGACAGGTCGAGCAATATGCCGGTCAGCTTGCGGTCCTCCGGCACCAGGAAGATGCCGTTCGCCACCGCGTCCGCCGCCGAGCCTACATCGAGCGGCTTGCCGTCGAGCGTGACACTGCCTGCCAACCGCTCGTCGATGCCGAACAGCACGCGCGCCAGCTCCGTGCGGCCGGAGCCGACCAGGCCCGCGAGGCCGAGGATCTCGCCGTGTCTCAATTCCAGGCTGACCGGCCGGTCGGGATAGGTGCTGGTGCGGATCGCGTCCGCCGACAGGGCCACGCTGCCCGGCGCGCGGGCGGCTTCGCCGGCCTTCTCGCGCTCCTTCAGCATGCGGCCGATCATCAGCCTGACCATCTCGTCGTGATTGATCTGGTCCTTTGCCAGCGTGCCGGCCAGCGTGCCGTCGCGCAGCACCACGACACGGTCGGCGACGCGCTCGATCTCATGCAGCCGGTGCGAGATGAAGATGACGCTGATGCCTTCCGCCTTCAGCCCCTTGATGACGTCGAGCAGCTTTTCGGTCTCGGCGATCGGCAGGCTGGAGGTCGGCTCGTCGAGGATGACCAGCCGCGCCTTGATCGACAGCGCCTTGGCGATCTCGACCATCTGCTGCTGGGCGAGCGACAGCGAAGCCACCGGCGCGTCGGCCGAGAAATTGGCGCCGACGCGCTTCAGGAGCGGCGCCACCATCTCGCGCAGTTTCGCGCGGTCGACCAGCTTCAGCGGCCCGGCGCGCAGCGGCTCGCGGCCGAAGAAGATGTTGGCGGCGACGTCGAGGTTTTCGAAGAGGTTGAGTTCCTGGTGCACGAAGGCGATGCCAGAGCCGATGCTTTGCTCGACGGTCAATCCGTCATGCGCCGCGCCGTCGACGGCAACGGTGCCGCTGTCCGGCCGCGTCACGCCGCCGAGGATTTTCATCAGCGTCGATTTGCCGGCGCCGTTTTCGCCGACGAGGCCGATGACCTCGCCGGGCCGGACCTCCATCGAAAACCTGTCCAGCGCCACAACACCCGGATAGGTCTTGCGCACGGCCTCCAGGCCCAGGAACGGAGCGGCGATCGGTTGAGTGGTGTCGGTAGAGGTCATCGCGCCATAGTTTACCGCACGGGGCAGCAGCCGGTGGGCCACAGACTGACGGGCCTTGGCAGGTCCGTCAATACGAACGCCGGCTCAAGGTGGACCCTCGAGCCGGCGCAACTGTCTTGGGCTTACTTGCCCGCCATCGCCTTGAGGTTGGCGGCGTAGGTGTCGACGTCATCCTTGCCGATGATCTTGGTCGGGATGATGATCAGGTTACCGGCCGGGATGCCCGACTTGTCGCCCTTGAGGTAGGCGGCCATCAGCTTCATGCCTTGATAGGCCCATTCGAACGGCTGCTGCACCACGGTCGCGGCGACAGTGCCTTCCTTGACGCCGCCCAGCGTGATCGGATCGTCGTCGAAGCCGACGACGGTGATCTGACCAAGCTTGCCGGCATCGCGCAGCGCTTCGTAGATGCGCGGCGTGTTGTAGGAGTAGAAGCCGACCATGCAGGTGATGTCGGGGCTGGCGACCAGCGCGTCCTCGACATTCTTCTTGGCGCGCGCCTGGTCGATGTCGTCGCCGCGCACGTCCACCAGCTCGATCTTGCTGCCGGCGAGCCCGTCCTTCATGCCCTGGATGCGCTCCTTGGCGTTGTCGGCGCCGAGCAGGCCGACGAAGCCGAGGCACTTGCCGCCGTTCGGCATCGCCTTCTTGGCGATCTCGGCCGCCTGCTTGCCGGCATCGACATTGGACGAGCCGATATAGGCGACGCGCTTGGTCTGCGGCGCGTCCGAGTCGGTGGTGAAGAGCGCCGTTTCCGACGCGATCTTGTTCAACCCGTCGGTCGAGGTCTTGGGATCGACGGCCGAGACCATGATGCCCTTGACGCCTGCCGTCACCAAGTCGTCCATCAGCCGCTGCTGGATGGCGACCGAGGACTGTTCCGGATATTTGAGCTCGAGATTGTAGTCGGGCAGTTCACCCTGCGCTTTCTTCACGCCGGCTTCCGCCGCCTTCCAGAAGTCTGACGCACCGTTGACGACGAAGGCCAGCGTCGGCTTGTCGTCGGCGCGCACGCTGGCGCTTACCGACAGGCCGACAAGCAGGGCCGCCGCGGCGACAGATGCGTTACGGATCATGGATTTCATAGTTCAACCTCCCTTGTAGAACTTGCCTTGTAGAACTCTTCGCTGATGTCTCGGCTGCGGCGCGGATAACCCTCCTCCTCAAGGGTGTGGCGCAGAGGTCCGCCGACTTAAGAACGGTGCCGATCCGGCCGCGGTCGAGACACTAGACACTCATGTGGCATTCGTAAATAGTCCGATTTGTCTGACATTTTCGTGAGACGGAGCGCGCACCCAATCCGGCATGCCGCCGGGTTCCGAGCAAGCATCCTTCGCACTTTGCCGGCACCGAACCGAAGCCCGGACGGTTACGACGAGTTGACAGTAGAACGCTAACGGCTATTAGTAAAGAGTATTAGTTATGAGGCCGCAAGGCGCGCTTTCGACGCGGAGGAGATGCTGGTCGAAGGGCGCGCCGGGAGTGAGGGAGCGAACGGCGCAACGCTTGAAGCCGCGCGGAAAATACGGGAATCGTCAGCATTGCTGACCTTGTCTGACGGTTTCGTCGCGAATCGGCGCAGCCGGCGATTTGCCTGTCGCGCGTTGCTAATATGTATTAGCTTAGCGCAATCTCGATAAACGCACCGACCTCGACCATCTTGCCGTTGCCGTCGGCCTTTGCTTTAGAGCCGGCTGGGCTTGGGAAACGACCATGAGCGAACCGACGGAACTGAGCGATCCCCCCGGAGCTTCCAAGCGCCGCAAGCCGGCCGCCAAGCCCAAGGGACGCGTCACCATGACCGACATCGCGCGCGCCGCCGGCTGCTCGCAGGCGACGGTGTCGTTCGTGCTCAACAATTCGCCGGGCATCAGGCTGTCGCAGCAGACACGCGACCGGGTGATCGAGGCAGCCCGAGCGCTGGGCTATTCGCCGCCGGTCTTTTCAGCGCTGCGGCCGCCCGTGACGCCGTTCGAAGGCCTCGACGGCGTCATCGGCTTCGCGGTCGACCAGCTCGCCACCAGCCCCGAGGCGGTGGTCGCCATCGAGGGCGCCCGGCAAGCCTCCTGGAACGCCGGCAATGTGCTTCTGGTGGCGCAGACCATGGGCGACGCGGTGATGGAGCCGCGCGCGGTTTCAGCACTGACAAGGCGCGGCATCTCGGCGCTGATCTACATGACCATCTTCACCCGCGAGATCGCCGCGCCGGATTTCCTCTACAGCCTCGACATCCCGGTGATCCTGCTCAACTGCTACACCGCCGACTATGCCTTCCCGGCCGTGGTTCCCTCCGAGATCGCCGGCGGCCAGAGCGCGACAAGGCACCTGATCGCCCACGGCCATCGCCGCATCGCCACCGTCACCGGCGAGCCTTGGATGCAAGCCGCGCAGGATCGACTGAAAGGTTATCGCCGCGCCTTGGCCACCGCCGACATCCCGTTCGACCCGGAACTGGTGGTCGAGGGCGACTGGTCGGCCAGCGCCGGCTATGCCGCGACGGTCAAGCTGCTCGGGCTCAAGGAGCGACCGACCGCCATCTTCTGCCAGAACGACCGCACCGCGATCGGCTGCTACGAAGCGCTGAAGGAAGCGGGCCTGCATATCCCGCAGGACATTTCGGTGGTCGGCTATGACGACGAGGAGATCGCCCGCCATCTCTTCCCGCCGCTGACCACCTCCATCCTGCCGCATCTGGCGATGGGCCAGTGGGCGATCGAGCAACTGGAAACGCCGCCAACGCCCGGCCGCGGCCGCTATCCCATCACCAAGCTCGAATGCCCGCTGGTGGAGCGGGAGAGCGTGGCCAGTGTGAAGGAATAGGATATCCCAGATCACCACTTCAAAGCCGGTACGTATTGACATTGTATTGACGGTCGCTAGGTATCTGATCCTGACGTAGGAGGATTTCGATGGCGCATTCCAGTCATGTCGGCAGCAATCGCGACGCAGCGCGCAAGGACGACGTGATTCAGATCCGCGCCTCGGCGGGGATGAAGGCTATTCTCAACCGCGCCGCGAGTTTGCGCGGGCAGAAGCTGTCGGAGTTCATGCTGGACAGTGCACGCAAGCAGGCCGAGGAGACCATTCTCGACCAGCGCGCCTTCTTTCTCGATACGGACGCGCATGAGAAATTTCTCGACCTGCTTGATGCTCCGAACAAACCGTCGGAGGAGCTTCGCGCGCGTATGACGCGTAAGCCGGCCTGGGAGCGCTGATGTCCGCTGGCCGACCGCAAGGATGGCGAGTCCGCGCTCCGGAACGGCTGACCATTGGCCACGACGTATCCGAATTTCACAATGGCAAGCATTCATCTCTCGATGACTGGCTGCGAAACCGCGCCTTGGTTGCCGAAGGACTGTCCGCCCGAACCTATGTCGTCTGTGACGCGGGCACTAAAAATCGCGTCGTCGGTTATTATGCGATCTCGACGGCGATGGAAGAACGGATCGCGCTGCCAAGCGCAAAGCTTCGGCGAGGCATGCCCGAGCAAGTGCCCCTGCTGCTGATCGGTCGCCTTGCGGTCGATCAGACGTTCCAGGGAATGGGACTCGGAGGCGACCTGCTTTCCGACGCGCTTAGGCGATGTCTCGCTGTCTCGGACATTGCCGGGGTTCGTGCTGTGGTGGCACACGCGATCGATGATGCAGCAATGGGTTTCTATCAACGGCATGGCTTCATCGCGTCTCTGCTTGGCGAGCGGATCATGCTGCTGCCAATCGAAACCGCTCAGGCGTTATTCTCGAACGTTTGAGCCTGATCCCATAGCCAGGCGAGCGTGAGACCGCCCACATAAACACCT
Organism: Mesorhizobium sp. B3-1-7; assembly: GCF_006439385.1. NCBI lineage: Bacteria > Pseudomonadati > Pseudomonadota > Alphaproteobacteria > Hyphomicrobiales > Phyllobacteriaceae > Mesorhizobium > Mesorhizobium sp. B3-1-7. The sequence continues at coordinate 3,846 of NZ_VFTL01000057.1, read as the reverse complement.
GTATGCACCACGCTATCCTTGTTCCGATTACGATCGCTCTGCGTCTTGGCAGCAATTCCGCCGAGGTTTAGCTTGGGCTCATATGGGAGGCTCCAATGACATCCAACTTCACCGTTCACGCCGCATCCGGTTATGAGCAACTTATGGGGCGATGGAGCCGCAGGCTCGCGCCCAAGTTCATCGACTTCACCGGTCTGGCCGGCGGCGAAAAGATCCTCGATGTCGGCTGCGGCACCGGCAGCCTGGCCTTCGAATTGGCAAAATCGGCCGATCTTGCCGAGATCCAGGCCATCGACTTTTCGCCGGTCTTCGTCGACGCGGCCAGACAGCGCAACAGCGATCCGCGCGTCACCATCAGTCAGGCCGACGCCACGGCGCTGCCATTCGCCGACAACGCGTTCGACCGCGCGTTGGCGTTGCTGGTGCTGCACTTCGTGCCGGAGGCCGGCAAGGCGGTGGCCGAGATGCGCCGCGTTGTGCGGCCGGGCGGCGTCGTCGCGGCCGTGGTCTGGGATCATTACGGCGGCATGCCTGGCATGCGCATGATGATCGACACCGTCGCGGCGCTCAGTGAAAGCGGGCGCCAGATGCGCGGCCGCTATTGCTTCCAGCCGATGATGCAGCCGGGCGAGATGAAGCGGACCTTTGTCGAGCAGGATCTCATCGACGTCAGCGAGGCCGAGCTCATGATCCGCATGGACTACGCGGATTTCGACGACTTCTGGGCGCCGATCGGCGCCGGCGAAGGGCCACTCGGCAAATACATGACTACATTGGATCCGGCCGAGCGGGAGCGCGTCGAGGCCGCCGTGCGCGATGCCTATCAGGCCGGCCGGCCCGACGGGCCGCGGTCCTTCGCCAATGTCGCCTGGGCCTGTCGGGGCATCGTGCCCTGAAAGTCACCTCGACCGCGGCGGGGCGGCGCCTCAGTTGCCGGCAGCGGCCGAAGCATTGATCTCCCAGCCATCCACCCAGACCTGCCGCAGCCGGTCGCCCTCGCCCTTGAACCATTGGCCGGCCGCCCGGCAGTCCTCGATGCGGTCGCTGCGGAAATTGCGGATGGCCTGGCGCAGCTCGCACCAGGCGACGATGTTGGCGGTCTCGGCATAGTAGATCAGCGCGACCGGGCGGATGACACGGCCGGTCGCCCGCCCCGCCTCGTCGCGATAGGAGAGGTCGAGCTTCTCCTCGTCGCGGATGGCGCGGCGGACCAGAGCGAGATCGACGGCGGAAGCGGAAGGCGCTGCAAAACCCCAGGCATGAAGGGCGTTGGCGTCCAGCGTCTGCCGCAAGGGCGGCGGCACCGCGCCGGCGATCTTGGCCCCAACGCGCTTCGCGGCCTGCTTGAGCTCATCGTCGCCGGTACGTTCGAGCAGCGCCAGCGACAGCACGATCGCCTCCATCTCCTCGATGGAAAACATCAGCGGCGGCAGGTCGAAGCCGGGACGCAGTATGTAGCCGATGCCACGCCCGCCCTCGATCGGCACACGCATCGCCTGCAGCGCGACGATGTCTCGATAGACCGAGCGGACCGTGACCTCCAGCCGCCCGGCGATCGTCGCCGCCGTCACCGGCTTCTTGGCCAGCCGCAGGATCTGGATGATCTCGAACAGGCGCGAGGCCTTGCGCATTTTTTCTCACCCGGCCGAAACGCACCTGACATATCCCCGTCAGTTGGGATCGCCTATAGGGCCGCCTACCGACTTGAAAATCAACAGGTTCCTTTTTGCGCAAGCGGGTAATGCGACGAGCAACTGACATGAGCTACGCCGAAAACCTCTGGCTGTTCTTCGTGCTTCTGTTCGGCATCATCGCCGTTCCGGGCATGGACATGCTGTTCGTGCTGGCCAACGCGCTGACCGGCGGCAGCAACAGGGGTCTCGCCGCCACCGGCGGCATCATGCTTGGCGGCGCCGTACACACGCTGAACGGCGCCATCGGCGTCGGCCTGCTCATGCATTTCGCGCCGATCCTGTTCACGCCGCTGCTGGTAGCCGGCGCCGCCTACATGGCCTATATCGGCATTTCGCTGATGCGCAGCTCGATCACCGTCGGCGACGACGGGCCTACGGGCAGCCGCTCCGCCTGGAAGGCGTTTCGCCAGGGACTGGTCACCTGCCTGATCAATCCGAAGGCCTATCTCTTCATCCTAGCCGTCTATCCGCAATTCCTGAAGCCGGCTTACGGCCCGATCTGGATGCAGGCGACAATCATGGGATTGCTGACGGTCGCCACGCAGGCGGCAATCTATGGCGGGCTCGCCGTCACCGCCGGCCGCAGCCGGGGGCTGCTGGTCGACAATCCGCAAGCGACCATCCTGGCCGGACGGGGCGCCGGACTGCTTTTGTTTGCCGTTTCGATATTCACTGCCTGGGAAGGATTGAGGGCGGCGTGAGCGCCGCCCTCACCTTTTTCGCTCAAGCAGCGCCCTGACGGCTGGCGAGCATGTCGCGCTTCGTCGACCGGCGCCATTCGACGGCGCCGGCGAGGCCGTGCAGAGCCGTCTCCGTGGTCGCCCAGTCGATGCAGCCATCGGTGATGCTCTGGCCGTAGACGAGCGGCTTGCCGGGCACGACGTCCTGACGGCCGGCGACGAGATTGCTCTCGATCATGACGCCGACGATGCGCTCGTCGCCCGCGGCAACCTGCCCCGCCACGTCATGCGCGACCTTCGGCTGGTTCTCCGGCTTCTTGGCGCTGTTGGCGTGGCTGACATCGATCATCAGCCGCGGCGCTATGCCGATCCGGCCAAGCTCGGCAGCGGCCGCTTCCACGCTCGCCGCGTCATAGTTCGGCTGGACGCCGCCACGCAGAATAACGTGGCAATCCTCGTTGCCGGTGGTTGCCGCAATGGCGCTGCGTCCACCCTTGGTCACCGCCATGAAATGATGCGGCTGGGCGGCCGACTTCACCGCCTCGGCGGCAATGCGCAAGTTGCCGTCGGTGCCGTTCTTGAAGCCGACCGGGCAGGACAGGCCCGAGGCCAGCTCGCGGTGGATCTGGCTTTCGGTGGTGCGCGCGCCGATGGCGCCCCAGGCGACGAGATCGGCGATGTATTGCGGGATGGTCATGTCGAGGAACTCGGTCGCCGCCGGCAGGCCGAGATTGTTGACGGCCGACAGCACGTTGCGCGCCATGCGCAACCCCTTTTCGATGTTGAAGCTGCCGTCGAGGTCGGGATCGTTGATCAGGCCCTTCCAGCCGACCGTGGTGCGCGGCTTCTCGAAATAGACGCGCATGACGATCTCGAGCCGGTCGGCCAGGGCTTCGCGAAGCGCCGCCAGACGGCTGGCATAGTCAACGGCGGCGACCGGATCGTGGATGGAACAAGGGCCGACGATGACAAGCAGTCGATCGTCGGCCCCCGAGAGGATGGAATGGATGGCGTTGCGCGCGGTGGCGACGGTGCGCGTCGCCGTCAGCGTGCGCGATATTTCGCGCATCACCTCGTCCGGCGTGCTCAAGGCTCTGATTTCGGCGACCCGAAGGTCGTCTGTGGTGGTCAACACGGCTTTCTGCTCCTGGTTTAGGAGACCTGCCGGCTGAAACAAAAAAGCCACCAGGTCTGGCGGCTTGTCGGATGTTTGATCTGCAAATCTTCAGATCGAGCGCAATCCTCCCGCCGCCAGCAAGCTGCTAAAGTACCAATAGGTGGCGGACAGGTTGATCATGCGGCTCATATAGTCGATGCGGGAGCGTTTGTCACGCGGGTGATGAGAGCCAATTCGGAATGGCCGAATCTCGCGATTTCGTCATCCCAGGGCGAAGCAGGAGCGAAGCGACGCGCGCAGACCCGAGGATCCATTCCGTTACTTTGAAGCGGCGCAGCGGCGCAGAATTTTGCTC
>NZ_VFTL01000056.1:0-32808 GCF_006439385.1 Mesorhizobium sp. B3-1-7 | reverse complement strand
CGCCAACTTCATGGGCTTCGTCAAACTCGCCGCTATCGCCATCTGGCTCAAATAGTTAAATCGTCACCACCGCCTAGCATCGCCGGGCGAAAAGCCCATAGCGATGCAGCCGTGCCATGGCCGTTATGGCTGGAAGAGCCAACGCATTGGCCTGGCTCTTGATCGAGCGTGCTGTTTTGCTAAGCGCTGTCGCGTCGATGGAGGGCAATGCCATGAGCATCAGGACGGAAGCCGGCGTGCCGCTTCTCGAAACAGCGCGCACCGTTTTGCGGCCGCACAGGCTGGACGATTTTGAAACCTATGCCGTCATGTGGGCGGAGCCCGCCGTCACCCGTTTCATCGGCGGCAAGCCGCGCACGCGCGAGGAGAGCTGGATGCGCTTCCTGCGCCATGCCGGCCTGTGGTCGCTGATCGGCTACGGTTTTTGGGCGATCGAGGACAAGGAGACGAAGCGCTTCATCGGCGAGGCCGGGTTCCACGATCTGAAGCGTGAGATCGAGCCGTCGATCGAAGGCGTGCCGGAGGCAGGCTGGGCGCTGGCCTCGGAGGCGCATGGCCAGGGGCTTGCGAGCGAAGTCGTCGGGCGGATCGTCGCCTGGAGCGACGAGGCGTTGGGGCAGGCGAGAACCGTCTGCATCATCGATCCGGAAAACGGCGCTTCGCTCAAGGTGGCCGAAAAGAACGGCTATCGCGAAATCCTGCGCACCACCTATCACGAAAAGCCGACGATCCTGTTGGAGAGGCCGGCCGGATCGAGCGGCGCCAAGGCCTAACCAGCTTTGCGGCGCAGGGTCTTGGCCAGCGTGTCCCAGGCATCCGTCACCGCACCCTGTGCCGTGTGCCCGCCGGCCGCGTCGAATGGCTGGGGTCGCGCGATCGCATAGCCCTGCGCATAATCGACGCCGATCGCTTTCAAGGCTTCGACGATGCCGTCGCTTTCGACGAATTCGGCGATGGTGCGTTTTCCGGTCACCTTGCCGATATGATGGATCATCTCGATCATCGCGCGATCGATGCGGTCGTCGAGCATGTCCTTGACGAAGCTGCCGTCGATCTTGAGGTAATCGACCGGCAAACGCTTCAGATAGGCGAAGGACGACATGCCGGAGCCGAAATCGTCGAGCGCGAAGCGGCAGCCCAGCCCGCGCAGGTCGGCGATGAAACGCATGGCCTCGGTCAGGTTGGCGATGGCGCTGGTTTCGGTGATCTCCAGGCAGATCGTTTCGGGCGCAATGGCGTGCGCGGCGAACTGCTCGCGCATGAAGCCGAGAAACGTCTCGTCGCCGAACGTGGCGCCGGAGAGATTGATCGCGCAGGTGGATATCGGCGTCGCGCGCGGATCGGTGCGTCTGGCCGCCAATGTGGCGAAAGCGTTGCGCACCACCCAGCGATCGATCGCCGGCATCAATCCGTAGCGCTCCGCCGCCGGAATGAAGCTCTGCGGGGTGACGAAGCTGCCGTCGTCGTCGGTCAGCCTGAGCAGGATTTCGATATGCGCGCCTGGCTCGGCAATATCGTCCCGCAGCGGCGCGATCTCCTGCGCATGCAGCCTGAAGCGGTTCTCGTCCAGTGCGGCATGCAGGCGCTGCACCCAGGCCATCTCGCCGAAGCGCTCGCGCAACGCCGTGTCGCCGTCGCTGTGGATCTGGACGCGGTTGCGGCCCTTTTCCTTGGCCATGTAGCAGGCGACATCGGCGGCGCGCAGCACCTCCTCCAGCGTCATGCCGACATTGGCGACTTCGACCATGCCGATGCTGACGCTGGTGTTGAAGGGACGCCCTTCCCAGGAAAAGTGCAGATCCTGGACCGTCGCGCGCAACCTTTCGGCGGTGGCGGCGGCACAGTCGGTATCGCAATCGAAGAGCAGCACGCCGAACTCGTCGCCGCCCAGTCTCGCCAGGATGTCGCCGGGCGGCAGCTCATTGGCGAGCAGCACCGAGATCTGGCGCAGCAGCTGGTCGCCGGCGGCATGGCCGCAGGTATCGTTGACCAGTTTGAACTGATCGAGGTCGAGATACATCAGCGCGTGCCGGCGGGGCCTTTCCGGCGCTTCGGAGATCGCGCTCGCCAGACGGTTCTCGAAGTCGCGGCGGTTGACGAGACCGGTCAGCGCATCATGCGATGCCTGCCACGACAGCCGCTCGATATAGTCCTGCTCACGTGTCATGTCGTGCAGGGCAAGGACGCACCCCAGGATCGTGCCGGAGACGATCAGCGGAGCACCGTTCAGCGCCACCGGCACGACCGAACCGCCGGGACGCTCCAGAAGCTGCGGGCGCACATTGGAGCGGCGCGGCTCGCCCGCCAGCAGGCGCGGGACCAGATCGGTCTCCTCGACGCCGCTGTCCTTGTCGACGAGCCGGAACAATGAGGCGACCGGCCTGCCCCTGGCGGCGGCCAGCGAACAGGCAAGCAGCCTTTCCGCTCCGGCATTCATATAGTCCAGCCGCCCCTCGGCATCGGTGCTGATGACGGCCTGGCCGATCGAAGCCAATGTGATCTGGGCACGCTCGCGCTCGGCATTGAGAGCGTTCTGGAAGGCCTGGCGTTGCTTCATCAGCTTGCGCGTGCGCCAGACGGCAAGCAGGATAAGCAGTGCGGCGGTGGCGAGATTGGCCGCCGTCAGCGCCATCTTGATGAAGCGCGATCCCTCGCCCAGACTGTCGGAAAAGGCTTTGGAGAGTGGCCCGATCCGGAGATCGAGCTGGTGGATTTGCGCCTTCCAGAGACTGATCTCGGCCGTCGAGGCCGGTCCGTTCTCAAGCCTGCGATGCATGTCGTCGCCAAGGCTTTCGATGGCGAGGATCATTTCGTCGGCCGTAGCCCAGTGGCGGATGGCGATGTCGAGATAGCTCACGGCGCGAAAATTCCGGAACAGCCAGATCATGCCGGCGACATCGTCGGGATGGTTGTTGCCGCCAAGAAAGCCGAGCCTGGCCGCATTCGCGTCGGGCTCGGCCTGTTCGAGCGCAAGCCGCGCGGCGCGATCGGCCAGCGGCACGGCGATGGCTTGACGATATTCGCTGAAATACTCTCCCCGGCCGGTGTCGGCATAAAGGCTGAGGAAATAGATGGCGTGCTTCTGTCCCTTCGACCATTGGCTTTCGCCGCCGACATAGGCGCGGACAGCTGACAGCGTGTGGAGGCTAAGCGTCGCAACCAGTGCCTGGATCAGGACGACCGCGACGAAGGGCCAGACCAGTCCGATGAGACGCGGGGCGGCATCGGTCGATGACAGCTTCATCCCATTCCCATGGAGCGTGCGCGGGCTCCCTCGGTGTCTGTCCGACTGGCTCATCCGCCGGTTGAGACGATGTTTTTCCCCACATGTCGTCCGGTTACTGGCGACATCAATCCAGATAGCGTGCCTGGCTTAACAGCCGATAAATTTGTTCAGTATTTGTTTTATGAGTTGTTGCTCAGCAACAAAAGGATGCGTACGCCGCTTGATGCCGATATTTTTGTGCGTAGTATCGATCCAGAGTGCGGGGACCCGGAAGAAAAAGCCGGCAACATCAATCCGATAGCGCCCCAGCTGCCTCTCAGCGTTTAGCCTTGGATCTGTTGAGGGCCACGGCTTCGCGAACGAGCGCCTTCAGGGCATCGGCGTCGACCGCGTCGCCCTCCTTGAAATCGATGGCGCGCCTGGTGTTGCCTTCGAGGCTGGAGTTGAAGAGCTTCTTGGGATCGGACAGCGCCGCGCCTTTGGCGAAGGTCAGCTTGACGACGGCCTTGTAGGTCTCGCCGGTGCAGATGATGCCGGCATCCTCCCAGACCGGCACGCCGCGCCATTTCCATGTCTCGACGGCTTCCGGCGCGGCTTGCCTGATCAGGGCGCGGAGCCGGACAAGCGTCTCGCCGCGCCAGTCGCCGAGTTCCTTGATCCTTCCGTCGATCAGCTCGGATGCAGACTTGTCGTCCTGCGCGCTGCCTTCTTGCATATCCGCTTCTCCTTCGGGCTGGATAAGAGATCGCCACCATGGCCTTTTCAGGGAGGCGACGCTTGATCTTTCGTGCGCTTACATCCGTTCACCGGGCAACTGGCTCGCCTGCTTCACCCAGGAAACGAATTGCTCCTCGTCGAGCCGGTCGCTCTCATGGATGTGGAAATAGCGCGTATCCTTGCTCCTGGATTCGACGGGCGGCACGGGTTCCAGCGACAGGCCGCGGAAGAAGGCCACCTTGATGTATCTGGCGAAGCAATGGACGCCGAGGAACCAGCCTTCGCCTTCCATTCCGTAGAAGGGAGAGTTCCATTTGACGGCCTTCTGCACGTTGGGAACGGCCTCAACGATGAGCTGGTCGAGCCGGCGCTCGACCTCGCTCTTCCAGCCCGGCATCGCCGCGATATAGGCCTGGACGGGCGCGTCGCCATAGCCCTTGGCGATCTGCGGGTTGCCGCCTGAAAGCAGGACAGGTTCCGCGTCCACGGATCGCGCAACCTTTGCTTTTGCCTTCGCCATCAGGCCGATCCCGTTCGCTCGCTCGTCTGCTCGCTGCGCCACCTGACGGCATAGGGCAGCACGAACATGTAGAGCCCGCTGAACAGCAGCAGGAAAAGCGGGATCAACGGCGAATAGACGATCCAGGCGGGCGGTGGGCCCATGGCCATGGCGGCGAAATTGGCAATGACGGTGACGGTGAAGATGATCGACAGCCAGCGGTGAAGCTGCCTGATCCATTTGCTCCAGTTCAATCTAACCTCCCTTGCAAATGACGATACGGATCGAGTTGCCTACCAGCGCGCCAGCTGCGAAAGCTGAATGAGGTTGCCGCAGGTGTCGTTGAGCTGGGCGATGGTCGCGCCGGTCACCGCGGTAGGCGCCATGGCAAAGCTGCCGCCATTGGCCTTGATGCGCTCATGGTCGCTCTTGATGTCGTCGGTGAATAGCATCAGCGCCGGCTGGCCCTGCTTGAAGATGGCCTGCTGATAAGTCTTTGCCGCCGGATTGTCGTTGAGGGCCAGCTGCAGTTCAGTGCCGTCCGGATCGTCAGGCGAGGTGACGGTCAGCCAGCGAAAAGGCCCGTTGGTGAAGTCGGCCTTCTTGGTGAAGCCCAGGACGTCGGTGTAGAACCGAAGAGCCTTTTCCTGGTCGTCGACATAGATGCTGGTCAGCTTGATCTTCATTGTCGTGTCTCCATTGCTTGCGCCCGCGGTTTGCCGCCCCGCCAGGACCGTGTCTGTTTTTTGAAGCTTCGGCGGACTTCAATCTATCCGCGAAAGCAGCTGCTCCAGGGCGGTGAAGTTGCGCTTCCAGCCCACCGTGGCGCCGCGGTAGTACGGCTCCTGATCGGTGCGGAAGCCGACCTGCTCCATGCGCAGATGCGTGCCCGTGCCAGTCGGGGTGAGCGTCCAGGTGACGACGCTCTCGAGGTCCTTGGTGTCCCAGCTGTAGGACAGGGTCCTGTTGGGCTCGACCGTCCGCACTTGGCAGTCGACGCCTCCCCATTCCGCGCTCAGATTGAAGCGATGGTCCACGACCGGCTTGAAGCTGTTCTTCATCAGCCACTCCTCGATGAGATGCGGTTGGGTGAGCGCGCGCCAGATCTTTTCCGGCGGAAAAGGTATCTCGCGCTCGACGATGACGGAGCGCGTTGCGGCCGGCACTTCATTCATTGATCCATCCTTTTGAGCAGTTCCTCCAGATCGTCGAACCGGCTTTCCCAAAACCCCGCCATGTCGCGCGTCCAGTCCATCAACGGCGCCAGCGCCTTGAGCTGCGCGCTGTAATGGGTCTGGCGGCCCTCATGGCGATCGCGCACCAGTCCCGCCTCCTTGAGGACGCCCAGATGCTTCGACACCGCCGGCTGCGATACGCCGGCCTGCGCGGTCAGGGCACCGACCGTCTGCTCGCCCTGGCGGCACAGACGTTCGAAGATGGCGCGCCGTGTCGGATCGGCAAGCGTCCTGAACAGTATATCGTGCGAGGCCGACATCTCAATCAATAACCCGTTGGCTATTGATTACGTATAACCACTGGGATATGTATGAGTCAAGCAGCGAATCGCCAGCCGAAGCAAAGCGACCGCAACAAGGGGCCGCTGCCCAGGGAATGGCTTTGGGCCTATACCGGCACGCCGGCACGACCTTTCCCGAACGACACCGAATAGGATGGTTGCTTTATGCCGGATCGACCGCCGGAACGGTCAGATCCCTAAGCAGCGTCGAAAGCTCCGGTTCGTCGATGAGCAGGGCGGCGTCGGCTGCTGGAAGCCATGCACGCTGCCGGTTCGCGGCTTCCTGCCAGTCGGCAAGCTCCTCGGTGACCTCGAGCAAATAGACCGCGACGTCCACGCGGATGAAGCCATTGGTCATGCGTTTCCAATAGGAATAGGTGCCGGCAGGCTGCTTCAGCGTCCTGCCGAGAACGCCTGCTTCTTCCTGGGCTTCGATCGTTGCCGCCTTGCGCCCGCTCTTGCCCTTCATCGGCCAACCCTTTGGCACAATGAAGCGCCGTGTGGTGCGTGAGGTGACCAGCAACACTTCCAGGTTGCCGTCTTCCCGCAAGCGATACGGAATGGCCGCCACCTGGCGGATCCGTTGGCCTTTCTTGGCTCTGCGAACTGCTTTCTTCTTGGTTGTTGCCATCCCAAATTCCGGTGAGAGCAGCATCCCTGCCATACGCTCTCGCGCGGCAAAAACCTGTCCTCCTGCAAACCCTAGAGCTTTTCACCGTTTCACGGAAACGACGAACCGCTCTATCTCTTTAGTTTTGACGCAATTCCCGACGGAAAACCGTGTCACACTTTTCCTGGAACTGCTCTAGAACCACCGCCCTTGCAATCCGGCAATTTGCCAGCAAGTAAGTCGGCTAATAAACTGAAAAAAACAAAATGTCAGCGGCAAACCCGTGAAATCGTGTTGCCGACCGCTTCCATCCGACAGGTCTTGTCATATACCGGCACATCGGGCTTGGGCTTGGGCGCGCTCTGCCGGTCAAGCTCGCGATACAATTGCTGTTGCTGCTGGTATTGCTGCCGCTGCAAGCGGTTCTGCAACTGCTGCAGCTGGTTCTGCTGCACCAATGCGTCGCGATTCGTCGGGATGACGATCTGCGCGTGAGACGACGCAACCTGAGAAATCGCTGCCGCCAGCACGGCGCCTGCCAGAACAGCCAGAGTGTGACGAAGCATCCGCACGGCTCCCATACGAAAAACCATGCACTTCATATAGTGCGGGCGGTCAATAACGCCATGGGCACTGCGAAACGTGATGCGGCCCACGGAAGCCGGCCGATTGGCTATGCCGTGACGCCGGCACTGGAGGTCGGGGCCGACATCCCGGTCAGCGACATCGCCAGCTTCCGCATCTACGGAAAGGCCAGCGTCGAATTCTCCACCAAGCAGTGGGCGATCGAGGGGCGTTTCGCCGCCGCCGAGAATCTGCCCGGCAACCCGGCATTGCACTTGACGGAAGCCATCGATTCGCCGCTCTATCGGGTCGGCGCCGGGCTGGAGCTCAATGGCGTCAACGGCGTTGGTCTGGCGGTCAGGTACAACGGCGCCTTCGGGGAAACGGTCAAGCAGAACGCGGTCAGCGTGTCTCTCAAGGTCAGCTTCTAGCTGACGCGGGGCGGCGGCCAAGAAGGGAAGTCATGAGGACGAAGTATGCGTATCTCGCGGCGATGCTGGCAGCCGCCTGCATTGCCTGTGTGCCGGCGGCGGGATTTGCCGCGCAGAACAAGGGCGACAAGGTGGCGCCAGCGGCCCAGCCCGCCGACGCAGCGGCCAAGCCGCAACTGCCGGGCGGCGCCTCGGCGCTGTCGGAAACGCATGGCGACTGGACGGTCAACTGCCAGGTCACCGGCACGAACAAGGTCTGCAGCCTGTCGCATCAGCAGTTCAACAAGCAGAGCGGCCAGCGGCTGCTGGCGATCGAATTGACGACCAAGACGGGCCAGGACGCCGCCGGCACGCTGGCGCTGCCCTTCGGGCTTGCCCTGGCCAACGGCATTTCGCTCGAGATCGACGACAAGAAGCTGGACGGGACGCTGCAGTTCAACACCTGCCAGGCGGTCGGCTGCCTGGTGCCGGTGACGTTCGATGCTGATACCACGCCGCTCTTGCAGAACGGGACCACGCTGAAGATCAACGCCACGGCGGCCGACACGACGCAGCCGATCTCCTTCACCATCTCGCTCAACGGCTTCGGCAGCGCGCTGGCGCGGACGGCGGACCTGTCGGCGGACTAGTTTGTCGGAGACCGGCCGACTGAACGCTTCGTCATCCACGGGCGAAGCAAGGAGCGAAGCGACGCGGCGCAGACCCGAGGATCCATTCCGTGACATAGGAGCGCCGCTCACGGTGCAGAATTCTGCACCGCTGCGCTCTACAATCCAGGTTACGGAATGGATCCCAGGGTCTCCGCGACGCCGCTTCGCGGCTGCTCCGCCCAGGGATGACGAGGTTGGAAGGCCTCGGCCAACCACCACGGTTTGCCTCGCTACTCCACCTCGCGCAGACGGTAGCCGACGCCGGTTTCGGTGATTATGTAGCGCGGCTGGTCCGGCGTCTTCTCGATCTTCTGCCGCAGCTGGCGCACATAGACTCTCAGATACTGGACGTCGGTGGAGTCGTTCCAGATCTGCTTCATCAGGAACTGGTGCGTCAGCACCTTGCCGGCATACTGCACGAGCATGCGCAGGATGTCGTATTCCTTGGGCGACAGTTTCACTTCCTTGTCCTCGACCTTGACGATGCGCTTCACTAGGTCGACGGAAAGGTCGCCGGTGTGGAACACCGGCTTCTCGCCCTGCTGCTGGAATTTGTGGCGCAGCGCCACGCGAATGCGCGCGACCAGCTCGTTCATGCCGAAAGGCTTGGTCACATAGTCATCGGCGCCGAGCTCGAGCGCGGCGACGATACCGGCCTCGTCGGTGCGGCTGGACAGGATGACGACCGGAACGTCGAGGCCGTCGCCGCGCCATTTGCCGAGCAGCTCGAGGCCGGTCATGCCGGGCAGGCCGAGATCGAGCAGGATAAGGTCGGGCCGTTCGGCCTGCATGAGTTCGATCGCCGCCTTGGCGTTAGGCGCCTCGGAGACCGCGTAGCCCTGGCTGCCGAGGCCGACGCGCAGCAATTTGCGGATCGGCGGTTCGTCGTCGACGACCAGGATGGAGACGGTCTGGTTCGTCATGCCGCGTCGTCCGTAAGGGGAGCGCCGAGCGCCGGCAACTCAGCCGGCAGCGGCATGCGGATGGTGAAGATCGCGCCCGGACGGTCGGTGCGGTTGGCCGCCGCGATCGTGCCGCCCATCGCCTCGATGAAGCCGCGGCTGATCGACAGGCCGAGACCGGTGCCGGCGCGCACCTGGTCGCGCTTGCGCACGCGGTAGAAGGTGTCGAATATCCGCTCCAAGTCGTCGGGCGGAATGCCCGGTCCCTCGTCCATCACCTGCAGGATGACGGCGCCGTTGTCGACCCAGGCTTGCAGCCGGATGGCGGAGCCGGGCGAGGCGTATTTGGCGGCATTGTCGAGGAGGTTGAACAATGCCTGCTCGAACAGAACGGGATCGAGCCGCAGCATCGGCAGGTCGGCCGAAATGTCGGTTTCTATTCTGTGTTCGGCGGTGATCTTCCGCGCCCGGTTCAGCGCCGATCCAACGACATCGCCGACATAGTGGAATGCGTGGTTTGGCTCCATCGCGCCCGACTCGATCCTGGTCATGTCGAGCAGATTGGCGATGAAGCGGTTCAGCCGCTCCGCTTCGCTGACAACCGTCGCCAGAAGTTCGGCGCGATCGTTTTCCGGCAGCGCCGGCGCGAATTCCTTCAGGGTGCCGGCCGCGCCCATGATCGCGGCAAGCGGCGTCTTCAAGTCATGCGAGATCGAGGTGAGCAGCGCCGAGCGCAAGCGGTCCGCTTCGGCGGCCAGCCTGGCGCGGTCGACATCGGCGACGAGCTGGACGCGCTCGATGGCGACCGCTGCCTGGTCGGCCAGGGCGTCGAGCAGCCGCTGCTGCTCGGGCGTCAGCAGGGGCCCTTGCTTGTCGTTGTCGAGGCCGACCACGCCGATCGCGGTGCGCCCCGTCCGCAGGGGGAGATAGAGGCGTTTTGCGCCAGGCAAGGTGTCGGCGCCGCGGCCGGCGGCACGGTTGTGCTCCCAGGCCCACCGGGCGGCCGCGATATCGGCTTCGGCCAGCGTGTCGTCCGGCGGATAGCCGGCCTTGACGGTGATGGTGCCGTTTTCCGGCAGGAGCAGCACGACGCGGACCTTCAGCATCGAGGCGATCTGGAAGGCGGTGGCCCACAGCACGTCGTCGAGCGTGCCGGCGCCGGCGAGCTTCTTGGAGAAGGAGTAGATGTCCTCGGTGGCGCGCGCCCGCGAGCGCGCGGCAACCGCCTGGCGCTGAACACGCGCGGTCAGGTTACTGGCGATCACGGCTACGACGAGGAAGACCGTGAAGGCGACGATGCTTTCCGGATCCCTGATCGTCAGCGTGTAGCGCGGCTCGAGGAAGAAGAAATTGAAGGCAAGCGCGCTGAGAAAACACGCATAGAGCGCCGGCCAGAGCCCGAAGGTCACGGCCGCGGTCAGCACGGCCAGAAGAAGGACGCTGGCAAGATTGCGGACGTCGAGGAACTGGTCGAGGATCGAGCTGACGGCTAGCGCGCCGGCGACATAGGCCGTCGAGAACAGATAGGGCCAGATCTGGACAGGCTTCTGCTCGGGCGCGGCCTTGACCCGTGCCGGCGGTGTGTCGCCATCGCGCTCGGCGCCTGAAATGACATGGACGCTGATGTCGCCGGCATTGCGGATCAGGTCATAGGTAAGCGAGCCCTCGATCAGCTCGCGCCAGCGCGAGCGGGTCGGCCTGCCGACGACGATATGGGTGAAGTTGTTCGCCGTCGCGTGGCGCACAATGTCCTGGGCGACGTTCTGACCGGGAATGGTGGCGATCTCGGCGCCGAGCTGTTCGGCAAGGCGCAGATTCCTGGCCAGGCGGTCCTTGTCCTCCTCGGACAAGCCGGCGAGCCGCGGCGTGTCCACGTGCAGCGCCGTCCAGGGCGCGCGCAGCCGGTCGGCGAGCCGGCGCGCATAGCGGATGCGGGCCGCCCCGCCAGGTTGCGAGTCGACGCAGACGAGAACCCGCTCGCCGGCCGCCCACGGGCCCGGAATGGCATGCGACTGCATGTGGTTGAGCAACTGCTCGTCGACGCGCTGGGCGGTGCGGCGCAGGGCCAGCTCGCGCAGCGCGGTCAGATTGCCGGGCGAAAAGTAATTCTCGATCGCGCGCTGCGCGGTGTTGGGGAAATAGACCTTGCCGTCCTGCAGACGTTTGATCAGGTCGTCGGGTGTGAGGTCGATGATCTCGATGTCGTCGGCCTCGTCGATGATGGAATCGGGAACCGTCTCGCGCACCCGGACGCGGGTGATCTGGGCGACGACGTCGTTCAGGCTTTCGACATGCTGGATGTTGAGCGTGGTGTAGACGTCGATGCCTTGCGCCAGGATCTCCTGCACATCGAGATAGCGTTTGGGGTGCCGGCTGCCGGGCGCGTTGGTGTGGGCAAGTTCGTCGATCAGGATCAGGGCAGGGCGCCGCTTCAGGATGGCGTCGATGTCCATCTCGTCGAGCGTCTGGCCGCGATACTCGACCAGGCGGCGCGGGATCACCTCATAGCCGTCGACCAGGGCCTGGGTTTCCTTGCGGCCATGGGTCTCGACAATCCCGATCACGACGTCGATGCCGTCGGCGCGGCGGGCGCGGCCCGCCATCAGCATCTCATAGGTCTTGCCGACGCCGGGCGCGGCGCCGAGAAATATGCGCAGACGGCCACGGCCCTCGCGCTCGGCATGCTCGAGGAGCGCGTCGGGGGAGGGTCGGTTCTTAGAGTCGGTCCTGTCGTCCGGCATCAGGTCCAATCATGAATTGCGCCGGGGATCGTGTCGATCCCCGGCGCGGGTGGATTACTTCAGCTCGTCCAGCGCCAGGTTCAGCGCCAGCACGTTGACCACCGGCTCCCCGAGGACGCCAAGCTCGCGGTCCTCGACATGGCTGTCGACCAGCGCCTTCACCTTGGCCTCGTCCACGGCGCGGGCCTTGGCGACGCGCGGCACCTGGAAATAGGCGGCCTCCGGGCTGATGTCGGGATCTAGGCCGCTGCCCGAGGTGGTGACGAGGTTCATGGGCACCGGCTGGTTCGGGTTCTCGGCCTTCAGCTTCCCGGCGTCACCCTTGATGCGGTCGATAAGCTTGGGATTGGTCGGGCCGAGATTCGAGCCGCCCGAGGACGCGGCGTTGTAACCGTCACCGGCCGCCGACGGCCGGCCGTGGAAATAGCGGTCGCTGGCGAAAGCCTGGCCGATCAGGCTGGAGCCGATGACCTTGCCATCCTTTTCGACAAGGCTGCCATTGGCCTGGATCGGAAACAGCGCCTGGGCAATGCCGGTCATGCCGATCGGATAGACGAGGCCGGTCAGCACGGTGAAGAAGACGATCATGACAAAGGCAGGTCTGAGTTGCTTGAACATAGGGGCAAATCCTTATGCAAGGCCTAGGGCCGTGACGACCAGGTCGATCGCCTTGATGCCGACGAACGGCACGACGATGCCGCCGAGGCCATAGATCAGCAGATTGCGGGTGAGCAGCGAGCCCGCCCCGATGGCGCGATATTTCACGCCTTTCAGCGACAGCGGGATCAGCGCGATGATGATCAGCGCGTTGAAGATGATGGCCGACAGAATGGCGCTCTGCGGCGTCGCCAGATGCATGACGTTGAGCGCCTGCAGCGGACCGGTGGACTGGCCGGGCGCGACGTAGAAGACCGCGAACATCGCCGGGATGATGGCGAAGTACTTGGCCACGTCGTTAGCGATGGAGAAGGTCGTCAGCGAGCCGCGCGTCATCAACAGCGCCTTGCCGATCTCGACGATCTCGATCAGCTTGGTCGGGTCGGAGTCCAAGTCCACCATGTTGCCGGCCTCGCGCGCAGCGACGGTGCCGGTGTTCATGGCGACGCCGACATCGGCCTGGGCCAGCGCCGGCGCGTCGTTGGTGCCGTCGCCGCACATGGCGACCAGCTTGCCCTTGGCCTGCTCCTCGCGGATCAGCGACAGCTTGTTCTCGGGCGTCGCCTGGGCGAGGAAGTCGTCGACGCCGGCTTCGGCGGCGATGGCAGCCGCGGTGAGCGGGTTGTCGCCGGTGATCATCACCGTGCGGATGCCCATCTTGCGCAGCTCCGCGAAACGCTCGCGGATGCCGCCCTTGACGATGTCCTTGAGGTGGACGACGCCGAGCAGGCGGCCGTCGCGCTCGACCGCCAGCGGCGTGCCGCCGGCCTTGGCGATCTCGTCGGCGATCGCCTGCAGGTCGCGGATCGTTTCGGTCGCCGGACGCGTGCCATGGGCGGCGACGGTCGCCTGATTCACGTGATTGAGCACCGCATCGACGGCGCCCTTGCGCACCGACGAACCGTCGATGTCGACGCCGCTCATGCGGGTCTGCGCGGTGAAGGGCACGAAGGTCGCGTGCAAGGTTGCCATGTCGCGGGCGCGGATGGCGTATTTCTCCTTGGCGAGCACGACGATCGAGCGGCCTTCCGGCGTCTCGTCGGCCAGCGATGCAAGCTGTGCTGAATCGGCCAGCTCCTGCTCGGTGACGCCCTTGACCGGACGGAACTCGGTTGCCTGGCGGTTGCCGAGCGTGATGGTGCCGGTCTTGTCGAGAAGAAGCGTGTCGACGTCGCCGGCGGCCTCGACGGCGCGGCCGGACATGGCGAGCACGTTGAAGCGCACGAGGCGGTCCATGCCGGCGATGCCGATGGCCGACAGCAGCGCGCCGATCGTGGTCGGGATCAGCGTCACGAAGAGCGCAACGAGGATGGTCACCGAGATATAGCCGCCCGAATAGGAGGCGAAGCTCGGGATGGTCGCGGTGGCCAGCACGAAGATCAGCGTCATGCCGACAAGCAGGATGTTGAGCGCGATCTCGTTCGGCGTCTTCTGGCGCTCGGCGCCCTCGACCAGCGAGATCATGCGGTCGAGGAAGGTCTGGCCGGACGCGGCGGAGATGCGCACGCGGATCCAGTCGGACAGAACCTGGGTGCCGCCGGTGACGGCCGAACGGTCGCCGCCGGATTCGCGGATGACGGGCGCGGATTCGCCAGTGATCGCCGCTTCGTTGACCGAGGCCACGCCTTCGATCACCTCGCCGTCGGATGGGATGATGTCGCCGGCCTCGACCAGCACGACATCGCCGACCTTCAGGCTGGTGCCCGGCACCATCTTGAATTTGGTGCGGTCGCCGTTGGTGAGCAGCTTGGCCTGGGTTTCGGTGCGCGCCTTGCGCAGCGAGTCGGCCTGCGCCTTGCCGCGGCCCTCGGCCACCGCCTCGGCGAAATTGGCGAACAGCACGGTGAACCACAGCCAGATGATGATCTGCAGCGTGAAACCGAGATCGCCGCCGCCGGCGATCAGGTCGCGGATGAAAAGCACGGTGGTCAGCAGCGAGACGACCGCAACGACGAACATCACCGGATTCTTGACCAGCGTGCGCGGATCAAGCTTGCGGAAGGCGCCGCCGATGGCGGGCACCAGGATGCGCGCATCCATGATAACAGCGGATTTGGACTGGCTCATTTTTGGGCTCCAGTATCGGTTATGTTGGACGGCGCCGGGTGTTCGGTCTTCGGGAAAAGGCGCGGAAGGCCGATGGCCAGCAGCCACAGCACGAACAGCACGGCCGCCATGCCGAGAAAGGTCGAAAGGGTCGGGAAAGGACGAGGCTTCTCGCCCCTTCCGTTGTCGGGCGCTCCGTCACCGGTCTGCTGACGGTCGTTGCCACGGATGTCGTTGAAGCGGGGCATGGTCATCTCAGAAGGTCTGTCCATGGATCATCGCCAGATGCTCGACGATCGGACCGACGGCGAGCGACGGGAAGAAGGTGAGGCCGCCGACGATGACGATGACGCCGACCAGCAGGCCGACGAACAGCGTGCCGTCGGTCGGGAAGGTGCCGGCGGAGGCAGGCACGGTCTTCTTGGCGGCGAGCGAGCCGGCGATGGCCAAAGCCGGGATGATGACCAGGAAGCGGCCCATCAGCATGCCGACCGCCATGGTCAGATTATACCAGGGCGTGTTGCCGGAGAGGCCGCCGAAGGCCGAGCCGTTGTTCGCGGCGGCCGAAGTATAGGCGTAGAGCACCTCGGTGAAGCCGTGCGGGCCGCCATTGGCCATCGAGGCCACGGCGCTCGGCAGGACAACGGCGATGGCCGTGAAGATCAGCATCGCCAGCGGCAGGCACAGGATGGCAAGCATCGCCATCTTGACCTCCCTGGCCTCGATCTTCTTGCCGAGATATTCCGGCGTGCGGCCGACCATCAGGCCGGCGACGAAGACGGCGACGACGACGAACATCAGGATGCCGTAGAAGCCGGCGCCGACACCGCCGACGATGACTTCGCCGAGCTGCATGTTGATCAGCGGGATCATGCCGCCGAGCGCTGTGAAACTATCGTGCATGGCGTTGACGGCGCCGCAGGAGGCGGCCGTGGTGATGACCGCGAACAGCGCCGAGGCGGCGATGCCGAAGCGCGTCTCCTTGCCTTCCATGTTGCCGCCGTCGATGCCGAGCGCATGGACCAGCGGGTTGCCGGCGGCCTCGGCCCAGTAGCAGACGGCGACGCCGACGAGGAACAGCACGCCCATCGAGGCGAGGATCGCCCAGCCCTGGCGCTCACTGCCGACCATGCGGCCGAAGACATTGGTGAGGCCGGCGCCGAGCGCGAAGATCGACAGCATCTGGATCAGGTTGGAGATGGCGTCCGGATTCTCGAACGGATGCGCGGCGTTGGCGTTGAAGAAGCCGCCGCCATTGGTGCCGAGCATCTTGATGGCGACCTGCGACGCGACCGGCCCGAGCGCGATCGTCTGCTTGGCGCCCTCCAGCGTGGTGGCATCGACATACGGCCCAAGGGTCTGCGGGATGCCGAGCCACACATAGGCAAGCGTCAGCACGATGCAGAGCGGCAGGAGCACGTAGAGCGTGCAGCGGGTGAGGTCGACCCAGAAATTGCCGATCGACTTGCCGGAGGCGCGTGCGAAGCCGCGGATCAAGGCGATCGCGATGGCAATACCGGTAGCGGCCGAGACGAAGTTCTGGACGGTGAGGCCGGCCATCTGCACGAGATAGGACATCGTGCTTTCGCCGCCGTAGTTCTGCCAGTTGGTGTTGGTGATGAAGCTGGCGGCGGTGTTGAAGGCCAGCTGCGGGTCGACCGCGGTCATGCCCGCGGGATTGTAGGGCAGCACGCCCTGCAGCCGCTGCAGCGCGTAAAGGACCAGCAGGCCGGCGAGATTGAAGAGCAGCATGCCCGTCGCGTAGACGGCCCAGTGCTGTTCTTCCCTGTCGCTCGTGCCGGCGAGGCGGTAGAGGCCACGCTCGATAGGGACGAGCACCGGCGACAGCAAGGTGCTATCGCCGCTGAAGACGCGGTACATATAGAAGCCGAGCGGCTTCACGAGCAAAAGCAGGATCCCGCAATAGACAAGGATCTGCATCCAGCCATTTATGGTCATGATGGGCTCTCCGCGTACCGGTCAGAAGCGCTCTGGGCGGATCAGCGCGTAGGTGAGGTAGGCAAGCAGGAACAAGGTCACCGCGCCGCCGAGGATGTAGTCGAAAAGCATGGTACGGCCCTTTCTCAGATTCTCTCGCAGGTTTTGACGTAGGCTAAGGACAGGGCGAAGAATAAAACCCCGATCCCGAGAACTATGAGGTCCATTGCAGGTGTTCCTTGTTTTCCACTTGTGTTCACAGACCGCGTAGGCGGGCTGAAAACTTCACGCACGCGCTCGTCACCTTGGCGGCGACGGCGGTTCACAGCGTTTCTTCGAACGGAAATATGGACCCGATCGCCATAAAGGTTCGAGACGGGAGGGATGGGAAAGATATAGGAATTTTATAGGGGTTTTGAGCGGGCGGCGACCGCGTTATCCAACCTGCTGAATAGGCGCCGTAAACTTATATGGTGGTTTAGTCCGTGAAATTCTGAAGACCGGGTCAATCGACATACCTGCAGCGGAAGGCGAGGAAGTGAGCGAGATCTTTGAACCCAAGATCATAAGTGGATCCAGAGGCAAAGCTGTGCTGTATCTTGTTGGAAGCTTGGCACTCTTCTGGGCCGGTGCAACGATTGTGCCGGATACCGATTTCGAACGTGTCCTAACCGAGCTTGGACTGGTTCTCTTTGGGTTGTGCTTACCTCTGTTCGGCTGGCTGATAATCCGTCCACAATCGCTGCGGCTGAATAGCTGCGGATTTACTCTATGCGGCGGACTAGTCCGTTCACAGAAGCAAGTTCTTTGGGCAGACATTGACGGCTTCTTTGTCCATAACTTACCCAAAGGCAACCAGGCAGTTGCTTACAATTTTCGACCGGGGGCTAAAACCGCTTCACCGCTTACGCGGATCAGCAAAAAACTGGGAGCTAAAGCCTTGTTACCCGGTATATGGCCGTTGTCGGCCGAGCAGATGGTCGAAACCCTGAACGTCTATCGGCTCCAGGCGTTAAGTCGTGAGCCCGAGCAGTCGTCAGAACCGCCGCTCTCAGGTGGTGGATTATAATCCAGTTCCCGGCCGCCGATCCTTCCACGGCATCTCCCCTTCCAACTGCGTGGAAAGCGCGAGCACCATCGCCTCGTCGCCGTAACGGCCGACGAGCTGGACGCCGATCGGCACGCCGCCGGCCGACTGCCCGAGCGGCAGCGAGATCGCCGGCAGGCCGGAGATGTTGAAGGGGAAGTTGAAGACCGCGTCGCCCCATTTGGCGTTGTAACGATCGAGATCGGTCTCCGACATGTCGTAATAGCCGAGCGGACGCGGCAGTTGCGTCAGCGTCGGGGTGATGAAGATGTCATAGGGGTTGAGGTCGCCGACGATATCGCGGCCGATCAACCTCAACTGCTCGACATCCGAAATATGCTTGATGCCGCTGGTCGCGCGGCCGCGCTGGATGATCGTCCAGGTCAGCGGTTCGACATCGTTCGGCGTGACGGGACGGCCGACCAGCGTCTCCAGGAAGCCGAAAGTGGCAGCCGTCTGCACGCAGGTCATGTCGGTGTAGATCTTCCAGACAGCATCGGCGTCGAGCGGCATGTCGTGCTCCTCGATGTCGTGGCCGAGACGTTCCAGCGCGGCGACCGTGGAGAGCACGGTTGCCTTGACGTCAGGATCAATCGCCGTGCCGTTGGGCGGCGTGACGGTAAAGCCGATACGCAGTTTCTTCGGCGCTCGCGCGGAAAGGCTGAGCCAGCTGTCCGCCGGCACCGGCGGCGTGTAGGCATCGCCGGGCAGGGCGCCGGCCACGGCGTCGAGATAGGCGGCGGTGTCGCGGATCGTTCGCGAGCAGCAGAGGAAATAGGCGCCGCCATACCAATAGTCGCCGAAGGGCGCCAGGCTGACGCGGCCGCGCGATGGCTTCAGGCCGACAATGCCGCAGCAGGAAGCCGGAACGCGGATCGAGCCGGCCCCGTCGCTGGCTTCGGCGATCGGGACCATGCGCGAGGCGATCGCGGCAGCAGCGCCGCCGCTCGAGCCGCCCGGCGTGATGCCTTCCTTCCACGGGTTCTTCGTCGTGCCGTAGAGTTTCGGCTCAGTGGTGATCGACCAGCCGTTTTCCGGCGCGTTGGATTTCCCGACGAGGATGAGGCCCGCCGCCTTGATGCGTCGCACCACCTCGCTGTCGGAATCGGCGACGAAGTCCTTGAGGTAGCGGCAGGAATTGGTGAGAGGCGCGCCGGTCCAGGACGAAGCGAGCTCCTTGAGCAGGTAGGGAACCCCGGCGAAGGGCGCGTTCTTGTCAACCGACGCCGCCTGGGCGCGCGCCAGGTCGTAGAGACGATGGACGACCGCGTTGAGTTCCGGGTTCAGGCGCTCGATCATGGTGATCGCCGCTTCGACGAGCTCGGCGGGAGAAACCTCGCCGTGCTTCACAAGTTCGGCGAGAGCCAGCGCGTCGGACTGGGTGTAGGTTTCGAGCAAGCTCTTCGAGATCGCGACCATGTGTTTCCTCCCACTTGCAAGTGCTGTCGGCTGAGAACTGGCCCGGACTCGCCCTCACCAGCCTCCGCTTCGCTCGGCTGACCTCTCCCCGCCGGGAGAGGAGATTGTCGGCGTCGGCGCCAACCTCTTCTCCGCGCAGGGGAGAAGGTGGCCGCGAAGCGGCCGGATGAGGGAGCGGCGGCTTTAGGCCAGCTCGACGGTGCGCTTTTCCGCGATGCTCTGCTCGGCCGCCAGCACGATGCGCAGGCTGTTCACCGCGGCATCCATCTGTTCGGTCAAATCGAGATCCTCGCGGATGGCGCGCAGGAAGAAGGCCTGCTCGCGGTCGCAAAGCTCCTGGTGGCCAGGCTCGTCCTCCATGCTGACGATCTCGTCGGGCTTGGCAAAATTCTTGTCGCCGTCGACCTGCGCGTAATGGATCTTCAGCGCGTCGGTCTTGGTGTGGCGGTCGATGTCGGCGGAATCCGACACCTCCTCGGCGTCCTTGGCGCTGCTGCCCGACTGGCCGGCGACAATCGAGACGGCGCCCTTGGGACCGACCACGTCCTTCACGAAATAGGCCGTCTCGCTCATCATCGGGCCCCAGCCCGCCTCATACCAGCCGACCGAACCGTCATCGAAGGTGACATGCAAATGGCCGTAATTCTGCTTGTCGGCCTCGGCCCACAGCTTCGCGCCGATGCCGTGCACGCGCACCGGCTTGGCGCCGGTCAGCTGGCACATGACGTCGACATAGTGCACGCCGCAGTCGACGATCGGGATCAGCGAATCGATCAGGTTCTTGTGCCAGTGCCAGGCGGTGCCGCTGCTCTGCTGGTTGAGGTTGAGGCGCATCACCAACGGCTTGCCGAGCGTCTTGCCGACCTCGATGAATTTGATCCAGGACGGGTGGACGCGCAGGATGTAGCCCAGCACTAGCTTGCGGTTCTTCGCCCGCGCCGCGGCCACAACCTTCTCGGCGTCCGCGATGTTGGTGGCCAGCGGCTTTTCCATGAACACATGGCAGTTGGCGGCGATCGCCTTCAGCGCGTATTCGGCATGCGTGTTCGGCCAGCTGTTGATCGAGACCGCGTCCGGCTTGGTCTCCTTCAGCGCCAGGTCGAAATCCTCGTAGAGTGGGTAGCCGGCGAGTTCTTTCGGGATCTTCTTGTTGCTCTTGATGCTGCGGCTCATGATTCCGACGATCTCGAAGCCGTCGGAGCGGTGATAGGCGCTGGCATGCGAGGCGCCCATATTGCCCAGACCAACCACCAGAATTTTAACTTTGTCGGCCATCGAAGCCTCCCTACTTTCTTGATTCAGTCATGGGCGGCGATCGATCGCCGCTCGTATGCCTATCTGGGACAACCACCTTAGGTCAGCGCCGCCGCTCATCACCCGGCCCCTTCCTCTCCCCCGTCGATCGGGGGAGAGGTGTCGAGCAAAGCTCGACGGAGTGGGGGTCGACCTTCGCCGCGCCGCCTGAGGTTTCTTGCGCGCCAGATTGTGCCTGTCTTGCAGCGATTACGCATTTGGCGAACGCCTTCCCCCACTCCGTCGCCGCTTCGCGGCGCCACCTCTCCCCCCTCCGGAGGGAGAGGAAAGGGGCCAGCCCCTTCACTTCACTGCCGAATCGAAGAGGTGCGCCTTGATCTTGTCGACGTCGAGCGCGGCAAAGCCTTCCGACAGCTTCACGCCGTCGGCGTCGGCCTTGACCTTGGCCTTGTCGAAGTCGTTGGCGGCCGGGATCAGGTCGTTGGTGCAGACGTCCTCGGCCTTCACCGGCGCGGTGATCTGGCCGATCTTGAGGATCTCGTCGAAGAAGCCCTGCCAGCTCGCCATGTCGTGCGAGCCCCAGCCGCCACGCTTGTCCATGTCGCCGCGGAAGACGTTGATCTGCTGCAGGATCGAGGTGGTGCCGAGTTCGGGGCCGAGGTTCTTGGCCAAGGTCGGGAACTGCTCGAACACGGCCTCGACCGCGGCGCGCGGGTTCTGGTAGCCGAATTCGAGACCCATCGCCCAGCCACGCAGGTATTTCTCCAGGAAAGCCTTCTTGTCGGCGTCCTCGAGATCGGCGGCGCGCACGACGAAGGTGTTGGCCGGCAGCTTCGAGTTCTGCACGCCGAGCCAGTATTCGAAGTCGAGGCCCTTTGCGATCCATTCGGCGCGCAGCCCTTCCCAGGAGAGCGCCGCATCGCCCTGGCCGCCGGCAAGCGCGGTGCCCCAGGTTGGCCAGCCGGCCTCGACATATTTCACCTTCTTGATGTCGACGCCCTGGGCCGCAAGCAGCGGATCGACGATCGCCTGCCAGGCGGCGGAGCCGAGCAGGATGGTCTTGCCTTCGAGATCCTTGAGGTTCTTGGTGCCCTGGCCCTTGCGGAAGGCGATGCTGAAGGTGTCGCGCGCGCCCATGTGGAAGACGGACTTCAGCTTCATGCCGTTCTGGATGGCGAAGGAGAAGACGCCGGGCGAGGGGAAGCCCATGTCGGCCTGGCCGACATCGACGAACTTCACCGTCGCGGTGCCATCCGACGGGCCCGGCTGCATGTCGGTGGCGAGGTCGCCGAAATAGCCGGCTTTCTTGGCCGACCAGTAGGGATAGTCGTCCAGCACTTCCAGCGTGCCGCGCGGCGAGATCCAGGTGAATTTCTCATAGGCCGCCGCCCTGGCCTTCAGGCCAGACGCGCCAAGCGCGGTGGCGGTCACGACGCCGGCCGCCGTCACCTGCAGGAAATAGCGGCGGCTGATGCCCGCTCTTGTCGATGTGTCGAATGAGCTTTCGTTGATCATGGCATTCCCCTTTTGTTGATTGCTTGCCTTCGCCCGCCTCCCGGGCGACCTCGTCCTTTCGCGCTTATGTTTCCCAGCTCGCCCATTTCTTGCCGATCAGGAAGAACAGCACGTAGATCAGGATGCCGAGCGTCGACAGGATCAGCACCACCGCGAAGAATTGCGGCATCTGGATCATCGACGAATAGGAGGTCAGCCGGTTGCCGAGGCCGAAGCCGCCGCCTACCATCTCGGCGCCGACGGCGGTGAGCAGCCCGAAGATCGCGCCGATCATCAGCCCGACCAGGATCATCGGCAGCGCCATCGGCGCGCGGATCTTCCAGAAGATCTGCAGTGTGCTGGCACCATAGGAGCGGGCCAAAGCGATCTTGGCGCTGTCGACGCGGCGGAAGCCGGTCGCGGCGTTGATCATCACCATCGGGCCGGCGGCCAAGGCCACGGCGATGATGCGCGGCGTATAGCCGAAGCCGAAGCGCAAGATGAGCAGCGGCACCAGCGCCAACATCGGCGTGGTGACGAGGATGAGGATGTAGGGCGCGACGATTTTTTCGGCGAAGGGAAACTGGGTGATCACCGCCGCCATCACCAGGCCGACTATGGCGCCGATGGCGAAGCCCGAGACGAGCTCGACCAGCGTGTAGCCGAGATGCGGCGCGATCAGCGGGAACTCGTCGAACAAGGCGTAGGCGATCGAGCTCGGCGGCGGCATAATATATTGCGGCACGTGGAAGATGCGCAGCGCGAGCTCTATGCCGCCGACAATCACCACCGCGACGGCGAGGATCGCCGCCACCTCGGCGCCGGACTTGATGCCGGGGCCGCTGGCGAAGGCCGAAAGATTGGTCAGGCTGACATCCTGGCCGTCGCCGCCTGACTTCGCCTTGGAGAATTCCGGAATAGCGTCGCCCCCGCTCACGGCCTGATCCTCACGATTTCGGCCGACGGCCGCTCCAGCGTGCTCGGCCGGACACGCCCGCCGACAATGTCCATCTTGATCTTGTTGGTGAGATCGAAAACCTCCTTCGTCGCCATGATTTCCAGCGAGCGCGGCCGCGGGAACGGCACGTCGTAGACCTTGGCGACGCGGCCGGGCCGCGTCGTCAGCACCACCACGCGGTCGGAGAGGAAGATCGCTTCCTCGATGCTGTGGGTGATGAAGACGATGGTAGTCTTGGTGTCGAGCCAGATCTCCTCGACGAGGCGGTTCATCTCCTCGCGGGTGAAACTGTCGAGCGCGCCGAAAGGCTCGTCCATCAGCAGCACCGAGGGTTTCAGCGCCAGCGCGCGCACGATCGCGGCGCGCTGCTGCATGCCGCCGGAAAGCTCGCGCGGGAACTTGCCGCCGAAGCCGTCGAGCCCGACGCGGTTCAACAGATGCGCGATCCAGGCGCGATCGGGTTTCTCGCCCTTGATCTCGAAAGGGAAGTTGATGTTAGCGTCGAGATTGCGCCAGGGCAGGAGGTTCGCTTCCTGGAAGACGATGCCGATCTCGGGCCGCGGGCCGGTGATCTCCTTGCCGTCGAGCAGGATCGCCCCCGCGGTCAGGCGATGCAGGCCCGACATCGACCACAACAGCGTGGTCTTGCCGCAGCCGGAGGGGCCGACGATGGATACGATCTCGTTGGGCCGCACATCCAGGCTGCAGCGATCCAGCGCCAGAAGATCGCCGGAGGCCGTTTGATAGACCTTGGTCGCTGCCTGCACGCCGAGCTTCGGCGTTGTTGCGCTTGCCGTATTCATGCTCCCCCTCGGAGACTGCGCGATGCGTTGCCGGAGGCCCCATCTGTCCGCGAAATCAGTCTGTAACTATCCTACTTTACTGTCAAGCGGCGACAGATGGCGGATGCAATCAGGTTCAATCAGATTTTGTCTAACTATTTGGTTTTCATAAATTTTATGATCCCTTGCCGTGTGTGTTACTTTCCTACATACTCCGTCTCGGTTGATTGCCTATGGCCAGCGGGCGGATAATCGCGAAGATGATAGTTCCAGAAGCGGGCTGGGGAGGACTTGGCGAATGACCGAAGCTGACAGCCAGGCGTTGCGAGCGACCGACGAGGACGACGAGCGGCACGACCATCTCCGGCGCATTCCCGATATCATCTCGCAGGTGAAGGACAGCTATGCGGAATTGCGGCCGGCAGAGCGCCGCGTCGCCGACGTCGTGCTCGACGACGTCAAATATGCGGTCGACGCTTCCAACGCCGCGCTTGCCCAGCGCGCCGGGGTCAGCGAGCCGACGGTCACCCGCTTCTGCCGCGCCATCGGCTGCGATGGCGTGCGCGATTTCAAGCTGAAGCTGGCGCAGAGCCTTGTCGTCGGCGCGCTCTATCTCGCCACCAAGCCGCAACCCGCGAACGGCGACAGCGGCATGCCGTTCTGGAACGCGGTGTTCGGCGAGGCGCGGCGCGCGCTGCAGGAGGCGGAGCGGCAGATCGATCCGGGACAGTTGCAAAAGGCCGCGGAACTGATCGCCAAGGCGCGGCAGGTGACGGTGTTCGGCCTTGGCGGCAGTTCGTCGGCGCTGGCGCAGGAGACGCAATACCGCCTGTTCCGCTACGGCATCACCATCAGCGCGCAATGCGATCCTTACTTGATGCGCATGACCGCCTCGACGCTGAAGCCGGGCGATCTGGTGATCGCGATTTCGGCAACGGGGCGCACGCGCGAGGTGATCGAAGCGGTGGAACTCGCCAAGCATTACCGCGCCAACGCGATCTGCGTGACGGCGCCGGATACCGAACTGACGCGCGTCTGCGATGTGCGGCTGACGATGGCTGTTGCCGAATATCCCGACACGCTGAAGCCGACGGCGTCGCGCTATGCTTTCCTGGCTGCCATCGATCTGCTGGCGGTGGCAACCGCCTACAGGATCGACGGCCCGGCGCGCGAAACGGTGCGCCGCATCAAATACAACGCCCAGATCCACCGGACCGGCAAGGAGATGGAGCCGCTGGGGGATTGAGATATTCAGGTGAGGCCGGCCTGCAAATGGCGGTTTCCTGCGCTTCCGGTGCTCACGTACCTAAGTACGCTCCGCTCCGGTTCTCGGAACCCACCATTTTCGACTCGGCCTGACCTGAATCTCGACCGCCTCAAGGCGAGTTTCGACAAGGTCGACAGGTGGCCGTGTCGTTCGAATATATTCGGAGGGAAGGACAAAAAATGCTCGACATCGCACCATCGCAACAGGCGACTACCTGGCTCGGCGCTTTCGGCCGGACGCTCGAGGCCGGCGACATCGACGCTGCGATCGGTCTTTTCGCGGAGGATTGCTACTGGCGCGATCTTTTGACTTTCACATGGAACATCAAGACCATGGAGGGGCAGGCCGCGATCCGCGAGATGCTGAAGGCCACGCTCGACCTGGCGCAGCCGTCGCACTGGCGGCTGACCGGAGAGCCAGGCGTCGACGATGGCATCGTCGAAGCCTGGTTCAGCTTCGAGACGACGGTGGCGCGCGGCGAGGGGATCCTGCGGCTCAAGGACGGCCGCTGCCGCACGCTGTTCACGGCGATGAGCGAGCTCAAGGGTTTCGAGGAGCGGAAAGGCCCGGCCCGGCCGCTCGGCATCCGCCACAAGGCCGACCCCAAGCGCGAAACCTGGGCGGAAGCCAGGGCGCGCGAGGCGCGCGACCTCGGCGTGCACGAGCAGCCCTATTGCCTGGTGATCGGCGGCGGGCAGGGCGGCATCATGCTCGGCGCCCGGCTGCGGCAACTGGGCGTTCCGACCCTTGTCATCGACAAGAACGCGCGCGCCGGCGACTCCTGGCGCAACCGCTACCGTTCGCTCGTGCTGCACGATCCGGTCTGGTACGACCATCTGCCCTATGTTCCGTTCCCGGAAAACTGGCCGGTCTTCACGCCCAAGGACAAGATGGGCGACTGGCTGGAGATGTATACCCGCGTCATGGAGCTGAACTATTGGGTGGCCACCAAATGCATCAGCGCTGCCTATGACGAGGCCGAAAAGGTGTGGACGGTGGTGGTCGACCGCGTCGGCCAGCGCGTCACGCTGAAGCCGAAACACATCGTCTTCGCCACCGGCGCCTATGGTCCGCCGCGGCCGATCGAATTGCCGGGCACGGACAGCTTCAAGGGTGAGCTTTTGCATTCCAGCCAGTATTCCACCGGCGAGAAATTCCGCGGCAAGCGCGTCGCGGTGATCGGCGCTGCAAGTTCGGGGCACGATGTCAGCGTCGATCTCTGGGAAGCGGGCGCCAAGGTCACCATGGTCCAGCGTTCGCCGACGACCGTGGTGAAATCCGACACGCTGATGGATGTCGGCTTCGAGATCTTTTCGGAGAAGGCGCTGGCCCGGGGCATCACCACCGACAAGGCCGACATGATCGTGGCCTCGACGCCCTTCGCGCTGGTGCCGAAGGGCCAGCGCGCGCTCTATGACGCGATCCGGGCGCGCGACGCGGATTTCTACAAACGCCTCAGCGACAGCGGCTTCGCCATCGATTTCGGCGAGGACGAGACCGGGCTGTTGATGAAGGCCTACCGCACAGGCTCCGGCTATTACATCGATGTCGGCGCCTGCGAGCTGATCCTGAAGGGCGAGATCAAGGTCAAGAGCCGCGTCGGCATCAAGACGCTGACGCCGTCCGGCATCCTGTTCGAGGACGGCAGCGAGCTTACCGTCGACGCCATCGTCTGCTGCACCGGCTACCAGTCGATGAACGAGACGGTTGCGGGGATCGTCTCGCGCGAGGTCGCCGACAAGGTCGGCCCGTGCTGGGGGCTGGGCTCCGGCGTCAAGGGCGATCCGGGTCCGTGGCAGGGCGAATTGCGCAACATGTGGAAGCCGACGGCGCAGGAAGCGCTGTGGTTCCACGGCGGCAACCTGGCGCTGTCGCGCTTCTATTCGAAATATGTGGCGCTGCAGCTCAAGGCGCGGATGGAGGGGATCGCGACGCCTGTCTATGGCGAGCCGAGTAATGCGAGGTAAGGTCGACCCCCACTCCGTCGAGCTTCGCTCGACACCTCTCCCCCGATCGACGGGGGAGAGGAAGGCGCGCGCTTATTCCAGCTGGCTCCCTTCCTCTCCCTCCGGAGGGGGGAGAGGTGGCGCTGCGAAGCAGCGACGGAGTGGGGGAAGTCATTCGTCAAACGCGCCGCCGCCGCAATCCTGCCGGCCATCTCCCCTCAGGGAGAGATCAGCTAATCATACCCCGCCCAAAATGTCTCGCCGCCACATCCACATGCGTGTGGCGCGCAGGCGCCTCGAAACGCTCGGTCTCATTGTGGTCGGGCGCCTCGTTCGGCCACCATTTGCCGCCGATGGCGATGCCGTTGGAGACCAGACGCTGGTCCGCGACCAGTGACGCTCCGACAGCGTCGACGAAGGTGAAGCGTCCTGGCATCACTTTGAGCACCGCGACATCGCCGATGCCGCCGACCTTCAGCGCACCGAGCTCGGGCCGGGCAATCGCCTGCGCGGGATGCATGGTCGCCGCGCGCAGTACCTCGACCAGCGGCATGCCAAGCGCCATCAGCTTCGACATGCAGACCAGGATGTCGAAGGCCGGGCCGTCGACGCAGTAGAGATGCACGTCGCTCGAAATCACGTCGGGAGCCAGGCCTTCGGCCAGCATCGCCTTGGCGACCTCGAAGTCGAAGGAGCCCATGCCGTGGCCGATGTCGAAGATGACGCCGCGCTCGCGGGCGAGGCGCATGTCCGGCCGCACCGCGCCGGAGGCGAAGACCGGCGCGTTGGGGAAGGGGCGGAAGCAATGGGTGAGGATGTCGCCGCGGCGCAGCCTGGGCAGCACTTCCGAGCGTCCCGGCGGCGGCTCGTCGATATGCGCCATCAGCGGCAGGCCGGCCTTGTCGGCGGCCTCCAACGCCAGGTCCACCGGAGCGATGCCGCTCGAACCGCCGGCATGCTTGCCGGAACGCACCTTGACGCCGACGACCACGTCGGCGTGCTCGCGTACCGCGGCAACCGTCTCGCGCGGCTCGCAAAGCCTGAGGTCGCTGCATTCGCCGACAGACACGGTGTTCGAGAATCCGAAGATGCCGGCGAAGGAGATGTTGACGTAAGCGAGGATGCGGACCTTCGAGAGCTCGATGACATGGCGGCGAAAGCCGAGGAAATTGCCGGCACCGGCGCTGCCGGCGTCGATGAAGGTGGTGGTGCCGCTCTTGGCGGCGAGCCGGTCGGCATCGACGCCGAGCGAGGTTCCGCCCCAATAGACGTGACTGTGCAGATCGACGAGGCCGGGCGCGACGATACAATCCCTGGCGTCGACCACCTGCGTGGCATGTTCGGCATCGATGGCGGCCTCGATTGCCGCAACACGCCCATCGGCGATGGCGACGTCGCGCTGCGCGTCCAGGCCCGATGCGGGATCGATGACGCGCCCGCCCTTTATCAGGAGATCGAACTGCATCGGTGCACTCCCTGCTGCTGCGTGTTCGCGATCAGAGCGGCCGGTAGGCGACCGCCTCGACCTCGATCTTGATGTCGATCATCAGGCGGGATTCGACGGTGGTGCGCGCCGGCGGATCCTGCGGGAAATGCTTTGCATAAACGGTGTTGAACGTGCCGAAATCGCGCGCATCCTCCAGCCAGACGGTGGTCTTCACCACATCGTCCATGGTGCAGCCGGCAAGCGCCAGCGCCGCCTTGACGTTCTGCAGCACCTGCTCGGTCTGTTCGGCGATGCCGCCCTTGACCACGAGCCCGTCGCTGCCTACCGGCACCTGGCCGGAGACATAGACGAAATCGCCGGCGCGCACGGCGGGCGAGAGCGGAACATGCGATTTTCCAAAGCATTGCTTGGGCAAGTGAGCCTCCTCCTGGCGATCGAGCGGGACCGTTCACATAGCCGTCTACGCTCGTCGGCACGATCCTCCTAGAGGCAATGTCGGAAAGCAACATTTTTTCGAAATCCATGTTGCTTTATTACAGAAGCCTGAGCATCTTGCGCTCGACGCCGCCTCCGACCGGCCGCGCGTATGAGGAGAGATCCAGCATGACCTTAGACAAGAATCCGTTTCCGGAAGGCGATGCCGACCGCCACGCGCTTTGGGAAATGTTGGTGCGGCGCGATATCGATGCTTTCCTCGGTCAGGACTGGTCGATGGTCGAGGACGATTTCATCGCCGAAAGCTTCTTCGGCATGCACGCGCATTTCCTCAACAATGCCGATGCCTGGAGGCTGCAATTCCCGAGGCTGGAGGTCTATCGCGACGAATGGCTGCGGCAGGCCAAGGAAACCGCGGCGACGAAATTCGCCGAACCGCTGCGCGAGGCGCTGTTCCGCGTCACCAACATGCGCGACATCGATGTCGATGGCGACCGCGCGGTGCTGCACAAAAAGTTCGACGGCTCGGTCGCCAAGGCCGACGGCGGCGTCGACCGGCTCAAATGGCAGACGCTCTATTTCTGCCGCAAGGTCGGCGGACGCTGGAAGATCGCCGGTTTTGTCGGCTACATGCCGCATCCGCTGGGCTAAGGCCGTTCGGCCTGCCAAAACTTGGTTTCTTAGGCGAGAAGCGGCGATCGTTCGTCCGGGGAGCGGTGGTCGAAGACGACGCCCATGGTCTTACCAACGGCAGCCATGACGATCAGTTCGATCAGATGGTCGTCACTGTCTTGGCAGGCCGGGTCGGATCGGCGGATGACGTCGAGCATCGCCCGGGTCGAGACGGTGTCGCCAGCGCGAAATTTCGAAAGAGCAGACGAAACAAGGTCTTGCACCGTCGGGTCCATGACGGGTACTTCCGCAGCGACGTTCATTGGCCTCCTCCTGCCATGAACCCTCCCATAAAAAGATGATACGCCAATGGTTGGATTGCGCCAGTGAAATGGTGGTCCGACCAGTGTGGCTGGCGACAGCCTGCCGCCATTCGCGCCAGCGACGGGCCGACGCCGCCCTTAGGTGTGGAACACCGAGCCGACGGCTGCGACCCATGCTCGACGCACCGCGCTCAGGTTGGTAAGCCCGTCGCGCGCAGGGAGACGATCCGAGTCGAGACATGACGGTTGCAATCGAGATGGGGCAGACGACGGCGGGCGCGCCGGCGGCCCTCGACCTGGAGGAGTTGTTGGCGACCCGCCTGCTGGTGCAGGGCAATTCGGGCTCCGGCAAGTCGCATCTGCTGCGCCGGTTGCTCGAACAGAGCGCGCCCTGGGTGCAGCAGACGATCATCGATCCCGAAGGCGACTTCGTGTCTCTGGGCGAACGCTATGGCCATCTGGTGATCGATGCGGAGGAGCATACCGAGCGCGGCCTGCAGGCGGCGGGCGAGCGGGCGCGCATCCATCGCGTCTCGACGGTGCTCAACCTCGAAGGGCTCGATGCCGAGAACCAGATGCGGCGTGCCGCGGCATTCTTGGGCGGGCTGTTCGAGGTCGCGCGCGACCATTGGTATCCGATGCTCGTGGTCGTCGACGAGGCGCAGCTCTTCGCGCCCGCCGCCGCCGGCGAGGTTTCGGACGAGGCGCGCAAGCTCTCGCTGGGCGCCATGACCAATCTGATGTGTCGCGGCCGCAAGCGCGGGCTTGCCGGCATCATCGCCACGCAGCGGCTGGCGAAGCTCGCCAAGAACGTCGCGGCGGAGGCCTCCAACTTTCTGATGGGCCGCACCTTCCTCGACATCGACATGGCGCGCGCCGCCGACCTGCTCGGCATGGAGCGGCGCCAGGCCGAAGCTTTCCGCGACCTGGAGCGCGGGCATTTCATGGCGCTCGGTCCGGCCTTGTCGCGCCGTCCACTCAGCGTGCGCATCGGCCAGACCGAAACCAGCCCGCGCAACGGCACGCCGCGGCTGATGCCGCTGCCGGAAGCGATGCTGGAAGATGCGCGCGCGATCATCCTCGCGGCGCCGCCGCCGGAGACGGTCAGGCCGCAACGCCGGCCTTCGCCCGATCTGCTCGACCAGCTGATGGCGGCCAAGGCCGCGCCGCTGGACATCCGCCCCGAGCCGGCGGAACCGCAGCCCAGCGCCGAGGACCTCGCCGAGCGGCGCGAGCGGATGGACCGCATCCTGCGCGCCATCCTGGCCGAGCCGGATGCCGGGTTCCGCGTCATCGGCGTGCTCTACCAGGAGTTCGTCGTTCGCTGCCGCATCGAGGGGCTCGCGTCGGTCGTGCCTGACCTTTCGGAATTCCGCCGCATGCTGACGCGGGCGCGTGCGGGCGTCGGCTCCGACATGGCCGAGGACGACGCCTGGCGCGACGTTTCCGTGCGCGCTTCGCTGCTGCCCGAGGACATGCAGGGCGTGTTCATGATGATCGCCCGCGCGGCGAAGGAAGGCTGGCCATGTCCGAGCGACGCGGCGATCGCGCGGGCCTACGGCTCGCATTCGCTGCGCCGCGCGCGCCGGCTGCTCGACTATATCGAGGAGCAAGGCCTCATCGTCTGCCAGGTCGACGGCGTGGGCCGGCGCACGGTGACGCTGGTCGAACTCGCCTGGGCGACCGCGCCGGGCGACCCGAATGCCGCAGAGCAAGCCAGCCTGGCTGGCTGACATCGGAAGACGCTGGCGACCTGGCTCTGGCGGCCTTTGCGCCATTGGTTGACGGCCAGCCTGCTTTGTCGGTTGCACGCAGCGCTACATGTTCCGATAAAATTTCCGACAGAAATGCCAGCGACCGAGCGATGCGAAGTCAACGCTGCGCCATCAAATGACGCTGCGCCGAAACGGACTGAGCCGTGCACTTTAAGTCTTTGTTTTGATGCGTATCATTCCCTCCAAATCGCAGCCCACTTTGGGAGACACAGGCATCAATCGATGGGATGGCAGATTCGTTAAATGTCTAATGAATCGTTAACATTACGCGGCAATATATATTCCGTTATGGTTTCCAAATCGTAAAAAGCTAATATACCTGAATATAGGTATGCTTGTCCCGCGATTGCGGCGACCGAGGGGGGCACGCCAGCTAGGAATGTTGGGTGCGAGCGTGCAAGCGCTCTGGGGTGGGGTTTTGTCTCTCGGCGAGAGAAGTCTTTACGTTCAATCAGAGTGGCTTGGTCCTGACCAACCGCCGCAGGCGGAAGCATCCGCTTGCGTCGTCTGCACCAGGATCAGCAGTAACCGTTGGGGCGAACACTTCCATTGTTCGCAAGGGATCACAGGGGGAAATTGGCAATGGCGACCACAACAGTTTCGGGCTCGACCGTCACGTTTTCGAATTCGGGCGCGGCAGCCGATCTGACTCAATCCGGCACAGAGGACGGCAGCCTTCAGTTCACGTTCGACGTGCTTGCGGCAAGCGGTGGCGGGACCAAGACGACGATCTATTCGGTGGATGACGGCACCAAGAACGACGACGGAGGGGCCAGCATCACAGTCACGAACAAGGCCTTCGCCGATTATAACAAGGATCTCCTGATACAGGACGTTGCGAACGTCGTCGAAACCAGCAGCACGAGCGGGGCGAAATTCTGGATCGGCACCGACAACAAGATTCACTATGACGCGACCGTTGTAGCCCCCCTGATCAACGCGCTCGGCGCTGGAGAGCAGTTCACGGACACGATCCAATACACGATCAAGATGTCGAACGGCACGCTCAGCGTGGGTACGCTGTCGGTGGTTATCACAGGTACCGACGATGCCCCGGTGATCACCGTCGCGGCCGGCGATCACGATGCCACCACGCTTAACGAAACAAACGCCCCTTTGTCGACAAACGGCACGCTGACCGTCAGCGACGTCGATATCCATGATACGGTCACCGCCTCGGTGACAGGAGTGACCCTGGACGGGGCTACCGGTTCCCTTCAGGCTGCCAACGTCGTGAGCATGCTGTCGCTGGGCGGCAATCCCGTCATCGACAACAGCCACACATCGGGCGCGATCAACTGGTCGTTCAACTCCACGCCACAAGCTTTCGACTATCTCGCGGCGGGCGAGCATCTCACGCTGACCTATACGATCAAGGCAGACGACGGCCACGGCGGCACGACCACGCATGACGTGACGATCACCATCGACGGGACCAACGACGCGGCCTCGATCAGCGTGGTCGCCGGCGGCGACTATGCGGCGAGCGAGGCCGGCGGCGTGAACAACGCA
>NZ_VFTL01000055.1:0-33429 GCF_006439385.1 Mesorhizobium sp. B3-1-7 | reverse complement strand
GGAGATTGGCGAAGCGATGCGCGACAGCTGATCTCCCCCCAAGTGGGGGAGATGTCCGGCAGGACAGAGGGGGGCGCTGTCCCGCCAGCGTTTCATCGCGTCAGCGCGCACAAACACACTAATGCCGCCGCATCGCCTTCGGCGCGTGTCCATGCTCCTCGCGAAACGCCCTCGCAAAGCTCGACATCGAGGCAAACCCGCAGGCCAGCGCGACATCGCGCACCATCAGCGTCGAATGCGCCAACAGGTCGGCCGCGCGCTTCAGCCGCAGCCGCCGGTAGTATCCGTTGGGCGACACATCCAGTTCGGCGCGGAAATTGCGCTCGAGTTTGTCGGACGACACGCCGAGCCTTGCCGCCAGCTCCGCCATGCCGAGCCGCTCTTCCACAGCGTCCTCCATGATGGCTATGGCCGACAGCACCAGCTCGTTCTGGACGCCCGTGCGCAGCCTGAGCGGCATCAGCTTGCGGTCGACGCTGGAGCGCAACGGAGAGTGCACGAACCATTCGGCGACGCCCGCCGCGATCTCGGCGCCACAGTCGCGCGTGATGATCTCCAGCATCATGTCGAGGCTGCCGACGCCGCCGGCCGAGGTGAAGCGCTTGCGGTCGATGACGAAGAGATCGCGCCGAAGCTCGATATCCGGAAAAGCTTCGGTGAAGGCGGCCTGGCTCGTCCAGTGCAAGGTGCAGGCATGGCCGTCGAGCAGGCCGGCGCGAGCGAGGAAGAAGGCGGCGTCGGCGACAGCGCCGATATGCGCGCCGCCGCGCAGGCTTTTGCGGATCCAGCTCATCGCCTCGTCGGCCACGACATGGTCGGCATCGCCGCCCGAGCAGACGACGATGCGGTCGACCTTCGGCGCGTCGGAGGCTGAAAAGCCCGGCTGGATGACGACGCCGTTGGAGGCCTCGACCGTGCCCCGGTCTGCGCCGACGATTACCCAGCGGTAGCATTCGCGCTTCGCAAGAATGTTGACGGCGCGTAAGGGTTCGATGACCGACGAAAACGCCATCATCGGAAAGCCAGGGAAAACCAGCACCGCGAAGGTGAGAGGAAGTTCAACGAGCTTCAACGGGGCACGCAAACGCGAATACGCCTTGGATTGTTCGGGTCGCAACGACATCATAGCTCCGCGAGGTCAACTGCCAGTCGGTCGACCTCTTTGGCTTCGGTAGCGACAAAACTCTGCGACGCTTAAACCGCAGATATCGTACCGGAGCTAAGTGCGCCCATGAACGGATGCCGGAGCAATCAGCTTGGGCCCGTCGCATTTAATTGACGTTCGTACTTGTTCGGGGATATCTAGCGCTCGCGCATGTTGATTCATAGTTAGTTTCCTCGGGCAACGTTCAGATTCCAGGTTAGATTCGAATGGATATTACTCATGCCTTTCACACGGCTCAGTCCACATTGACGAAAGTCACGAACGCTAGAGCTCAAAATACAGCCGGTAATGCTGTCTCAGATGCTGGTGCGTTTCAGGTTTGGAAAGAAAATTACATAAAAAACTTTGAAGGATTGCAATTTAGTGAGAGAAGAATTTTAACATCGTTTAAACAGTATAATCTTTTATTATACGTATACGATAGGTTAAAAAGTAACGTTTATAGTTTTTTACCAAAGGAAGATTTGCAAACTGTCGCAAACGTTGAGCAATTCCTGCAACAGTTCATTCAATCTGTGCGTCCGTATGTTGAAAAGGTTGGAGATGTCGAGAAGAATAGTGGGAAGGTTCCGACCCTCTCGATAATATTCCCGCTTCAGGCCGGAAGGGGAACTACGGCAGATTTTCTGGACGAGCAGGTATGGTTTTTTAAGGTATTTAATAATGCTTACTCTGAAGTAAGCCCTGGTGATGACGTGCTGCCCATTGTAAAGAGAGTTGACAACATCGATATATCGGTTGCTGTCGATGTAAATTGGCAATTCATGTTGGTAACAGCCGCCTTTTTATATGCTGCTGTCGCAAAATTTTCTAAAAAAAGAAGGTATGAATCTGCGGTTGAGGCGTTGCGTGATTTGGGCGTTGCTGAGCAAACCCTTCAGAAGGTCGATGAGGATATCGCAAGGATTGAAGATGAGGGTTTCGAAAAGGCAATAGAGGAAATCTCATCTGTGTATGGGGGCCTGAAGGAAGGAAATGTCGAACCAGCCCTCAGGGCATATTTCAACCGAATTCGAGAAGCCAAGGCGAAGGGCTATCAGATCGGAGTAGACTTGCCGGAAGCCAAACCGGGCGGGAAGCCATCGCTTCCAAAAGCGATAACGAAGCCGCCCGAGCTCGAGCACATTAAGCGCCTTACAGCCTACGATCGAGAACAGGATGGGCAGTCAGATCTGGCGCCAAAGGCAATAGAGGGGACTTAAATTAGCCCAATCTAAGCGGTGAGGTCTTTTATTTTGTCAACCGCCGCACCATCACAAAAGGCCTTTGCGAGCACGAGTTAAGTTGTGTACGAGGGTTCGAACTCGAATAACCTTTTGGCAGCTAGCACCATACACCGGTGGTCAATATTGCCCCTCGCAAGGGAGACGACACGAATGTTCGCGGCAACGGCAATCGACACAAGCAACAAGCCGGCCTTCTACAAGGAGTTGGCCACGCAATTGAAAGCGCTGCTGGAAGGCGAGGGCGATTCCGTCGCCAATGCCGCCAACACGGCGGCGCTGATCTACCAGATGGTGCCCGGTCTCAACTGGGCCGGCTTCTATTTCCTTGCTTCCGAGGACGAGCTGGTGCTCGGGCCCTTCCAGGGCAAGCCGGCCTGCGTTCGCATCGCCGTCGGCAAGGGCGTCTGCGGCAAGGCCATCGAGCTCGACATGTCGATGCTGGTCAAGGACGTCAACGAATTTCCCGGCCACATCGCCTGCGATGCCGATTCGCGTTCGGAGCTGGTGGTGCTTTTGCGCGATGCCGAAGGCGCGTTCGGCGTGCTCGACCTCGACAGCCCGCTGCCCGGGCGCTTCGACAAGGAAGACCAGGCCGGCATCGAGAAACTCGCCGCGATCTATGTCGCGGCGTGCTCGTTCGAGGACGAGGACGAAGACTGAGAGATGAGGCCGGCGCCGGCCTGCCTCAGGCGAACCTCACCAGCACCAGGCTGAAGCCCGCGATGAAAATGAAGGCCGAGAAGGCCAGCATCAGCGGCCGCAGGCCGCGCGAGCGCAGCTCGGAAATGTCGGCCTGAAGGCCCATGGCGGCAAGCCCCATGGTCAACATCACCTGTGCGGCTAAAGCAATTGCCGAGTGGAGCTGGGCCGGGATCGCGACCAGGCTGTTCAGCGCCACGATCGCGACGAAGGCAGCCACGAACCAGGGCATCGGCGGCTTGGCGCCGGATGCGTCGGTGCTGCCGCGGCGCGCCATCAGGCCGAGTGCGATCACCATCGGCGCCAGCATGGCGACCCGCGTCAGCTTGGCGACGGTCGCGGTCTCGCCGGAGAGCGTGCCGTTCTGGAAGCCGGCGCCGATCACTTGCGCCACCTCGTGGATCGAGGCTCCTGCCCACAGACCGAAGGCGTGCTGGTCGAGCCCAAGCAGGGGTGCCAGCAGCGGGAAGACTAGCATGGCGACGGTTCCGAACAGCGTGATGGCGGCAACGGCGTAGGTGACGTCCTCGTCGCGCGCATCGGTGACGATGTTGATGGCGACGATCGCCGAGGCGCCGCAGATCGAGGTGCCGGCGGCGATAAGCTGCGCGAGCTTCCGGTCGACGCCGATCAGCCGGCCGAGCGTGACGGTGAAGAGGAAGGTGGCGCCGAGCGTGGCGGCGACGATGCCGACGCCGCCAAGGCCGATGCCCGCTACCTGGCCGAGCGTGAGCTGGAAACCCAGCAGCACGATGGCGAAGCGCAGCAGGCGCTTTTGCGAAAAGGCGATGCCGGCCTTGGCATGGGCGGGAAGGCCGAGCACGTTGGAATAGACCATGCCGGCGACGACCGCCAGGATCATCGGGCTGAATAAGGTGAGGCCGGAGAAACCGCGCGCAGAGTAGGCGACACTGGTGATCATCGCCACCAGCACCAGTCCCGGCACGACGCAGGTTGAGATCGAGGTTGGGGCAGGGCGCTTGCGCTCGGCGTTGGCCGAGTTCAGGCGAGTTGGAAGATCGTTCGCGGTGGCGGGCAGGAAGGACAATTCAATTCTCCAGGCGCTTCGCAGCCGGAATGCCATTCCAGAACCAATCTTTCCAGCGAATTATTCGGGTTATAATGATCGATTTTTACGAACGATGCGGGAGAGGTTCGCCGGATCGGGCGAGGTGCCTGCCGTGTCGACGCTGCCGGCTTGACAGCGTCTCGGCTCCCGGTCCAATTTCCGGCCATGACCGCCTTTTTCGCAAATCCGCAGCGACGCCGCCGTTCGAAGGAGCGGCAAGCTGATTGCGTGAAGACAAAGGCCGGCTAGCAAGTCACCCGGTTCGTCCGTCCCAGCCCCGCCCATCGCAACGATCGGCGGGTTTTTTGCATTTTGGAGTGTCTGAATGAGCATCGTTTCTTCCCTGGAGTTTCGGCCGGCCGAGCCGGCGGACGCCGCGGCAATCAAGGCCGTCGTGCGCGAAGCCTATGCCAAATGGGTGCCGGCGATCGGCCGCGAGCTCTTGCCGATGCGCGCCGACTACGACAAGGCCGTCCGCGAGCATCGGTTCGAGCTCGCCATCGAGAACGGCCGCATCATTGGCCTGATCGAAACCATTGCGCGTGACGATCATATCTGGATCGAGAATGTCGCCGTGGCTCCCGAGGCGCAGGGCAGGGGCATCGGGCGCAAGCTGCTCGACAGCGCCGAGCGTAAAGCCGTTGAAGCAGGCCTTCGCGAGCTTCGCCTGCTGACCAACAGTGCCTTCATGACAAATGTGTCGCTGTACAAAAGGCTCGGCTATGCCATCGATCGTGAGGAGCCGTTCATGAACGGCACGACGGTCTATATGAGCAAGAGCCTTCCATGACCGCGTCAACCAGGGACGGAATTCGACGAATGGCTGCCCGGATCAGATTGAAGCAACTCCCCGGTGAAGGCCTCGGACGGGGCCGCGGCGATCCGGTTGCTGGGCGAAGCAGGACACACGCTGTTCTAACTCTGTGGCGGCGGCATTCGCCCTGGCGCAACGCCTGACGCGCTGGCTCAAACACTTCAAGCTTGCGTTTGACAGAGCACATGCCGCATCGTTATTTCTAGCGATATACGACGATCACCTCACCACAATCGACCAAAAGCGGCCCGCAGGGAGCGAAATCATGTCACACGATCTGCAATTCTATATTGACGGCGCCTGGGTCGATCCCGTGGTGCCGAACACTCTCGACGTCATCGACCCCTCGAACGAAGACGCTTTCGCCCAGATTTCACTCGGCTCCAAGGCCGATGTCGACAAGGCGGTGGCCGCCGCCAAGCGCGCTTTCTCCACTTTCGGCTTCACCTCGGTCGAGGAACGGCTCGATATCCTCAACCGCGTCATCGAAGTCTACAAGAAGCGCAGCAAGGACCTTGCGCTCGCCGTTTCGCGCGAGATGGGCGCGCCGCGGCAGATGGCGCTGGACAGCCAGGTCGGGGTCGGCCAGGCGCATCTGGAAAAGATGGCAGAGGTGCTGAAGAGCTTCCAGTTCCGTCATGTCAAAGGCTCCTCGCTCATCGTCAAGGAACCGATCGGCGTCGTCGGCCTGATCACGCCATGGAACTGGCCGCTCAACCAGATCACCTGCAAGGTCGGCCCGGCGCTTGCCGCCGGCTGCACCATGGTGCTGAAGCCGTCGGAGATCGCGCCGCTCGACGCCATCATCTTCGCCGAGATCATCGACGAAGCCGGCGTGCCGAAGGGCGTCTTCAACCTCGTCAACGGCGACGGCCCGGGCGTCGGCCAGGCGTTGGCCAGCCATCCCGATGTCGACATGATGTCCTTCACCGGTTCGACCCGCGCCGGCATCCTGGTCGCCAAGGCGGCGGCCGACACGGTCAAGCGCGTGCATCAGGAACTCGGCGGCAAGTCGGCCAACATCCTGTTCCCCGATGTCGATCTGGAGCGGGCCGTCACCAAGGGCGTCGCCGGCTGCTTCGGCAACAGCGGCCAGTCCTGCAACGCGCCGACCCGCATGTTCGTGCCGCGCGACCGCCACGACGAGGCGGCGGGCTACGCCAAAAGGGCGGCGGAGAAGTTCACCGTCGGCCCGGCCGATGCGCCCGGCTCCAAGCTCGGCCCGGTGGTCAGCCAGTTGCAGTTCGACAAGATTCAAGCTTTGATCCAGAGCGGCATCGACGAGGGCGCCACGCTGGTGGCCGGCGGCCCCGGCCGCCCGGCCGAGCTCAACCGCGGCTATTATGTCCGCCCGACCGTCTTCGCCAACGTCACGCACGACATGCGCATCGCCAAGGAGGAGATCTTCGGGCCGGTGCTGTCGATCATGCCTTACGACACCGTCGAGCTGGCGGTCGAGCAGGCCAACGACACCGTCTTCGGCCTCGCCTCTTACATCCAAGCCAGGGACATCGAGAAGGCGCGCGACGTGGCTGCCCGCATGCGCTCCGGCAATGTCTACATCAACTACCCAACCTGGGATGCGGGCCTGCCTTTCGGCGGCTACAAGCAGTCCGGCAATGGCCGCGAATATGCCGAATACGGCCTGGAGGATTTCCTCGAGATCAAGGGCATCGCCGGTTACGAGGCGGCGGAGTAGGCATCACGGGTCGAACCAGGCCTCCGAAGAAGCTTATGAAGGGCGCGGCCTCGGCCGCGCCTTTTCATTCGGGCTGACCGCGCAGGTCAGACGTGGCCGTAGAAATCCCGGTGCACGGCGACGGAATAGGCATGGTCCAGCAAGGTCGACCAGCTGAACACGGGCATGTCGATTTCGCGCTGTATTGCCCGGCCAAAGGGCTGAAACCCGGTGCATTCCAGAACCATGGCTCCCATGTCCGAATGGGCGGCGGCGAAATCCTTCGCGACCTTGACGATGTCGCGCTCGGCCAGGTCATAATCCGCGGTAGGGATTTCGGGCCGGATGTCCTTTGTCCAGAGATTGTCGAATTGTGGGGTCTTGCCGTCATCCTTGGCGCCGTGGACGATATAGTTCGTTCCGAGCGTCACGCCGACCGAAGTCAGGTGCCGGTCACTGAGCCGGTCGCCCTCGGCGACGAGAATGCCGACGACCCTTTCGGGACCGATGATCATCTGGGCGAGGGGTACCTGCAGCAGGCTCGACGCGAAAACCGGCACATCGACGCTGGCCGCGATCTCCTTCTGGAACCAGGCGAAGTAGCCGCATTCGGCGGCGATCGCGCGACATCCCATGCGTTCCAGCTTCCGCGCGGCCCTGACAATCGGCTCGAGCAGGGCTTTCTTGTCGTCGCCGCGGACGAGGTTCTGGATGTCGACGCCTTCGGCGATTTCATATTGGATCGGAAAGGGATAGGCGCTGGCGTTCCGCACGTCGCCGGGGAATCCGGGATACACCTCGTCGAGAATGATGATGCCAAGGCCCATTCCATAGCAGGAATGATTTTTGCGGGCATGAATTCGTTGAACCCCTGAATCGCGAGCCGTCATCCAAATCTCCGCACATCGTTGCGGCGAAGCTAGTTGCTTATGAATGCGCCAGGAAATAGCGTTTCGTTATGGTCATCCAAAGACGCTTATGAAGGTGCCCGTCATGCTTTCCCGACGCGGTGAGATCTCCGTGCGCCGTGTGCGCAGCCTGCTGACGGTGCTGGAACTGAACTCGTTCACCCAGGCGGCGGAAGAGCTGGGCCTTACCCAGCCGGCCATCTCGCAGCACGTGACGCAGCTGGAAAAGCAATTGGGCTTCACGCTGCTGGTTCGCGACCGCGAAGGGCTTCGGCTCAGCCCCGTCGGCAGTTCGCTGCTGCCCGGGCTGCGGCGGCTTGTTGCAGGCAACGAGGCG
Source organism: Mesorhizobium sp. B3-1-7 (assembly GCF_006439385.1). Classification (NCBI taxonomy): domain Bacteria; kingdom Pseudomonadati; phylum Pseudomonadota; class Alphaproteobacteria; order Hyphomicrobiales; family Phyllobacteriaceae; genus Mesorhizobium; species Mesorhizobium sp. B3-1-7. Next base: position 25,533 of record NZ_VFTL01000055.1, on the reverse strand, counting down.
ATCGTCGATCAGCTCGCTTCGCTCAGCCTCGGCACCGAGCAGATCCTGCGGGTTGCAAGTGTGGCGTCCTTCGCCGCGATGTTCATTGGCCCCGCCTTCCATGCGCTGCGGCCCCGGTTCCCGAACCATGTGCTCGATATCGTGGAGATCGACAGCGAGGAAACGTTTCAGCTCGTGAGGTCGAACGAGATCGATTTCGGCATCAGCAGCGTGTTCGTTCCGTCGCCCGGTCTGCTGTTCGAGCTGCTCTGCCAGGACGGCGCCTGCGTCGTCCTGTCGACATCGCATCCTCTCGCCGAGCGGTCGGAGCTTGCCGACGAAGAGGTGCTTGCCGAACCTTTCATCCGCTTTCCCTCGGGAACGACATCGGGCAATTGGCTGGCCATGATGTCGCAGCGGTCCGGCCTGCAGCCGAGAACCGTCGTCGAGGTGCGCCAGCTGATGACCGGCTGCCAGCTCGCGCAGCAGAACATCGGCCTGACCGTCGTCCCCGAGATCGCCGCCAGATCGTGCCCGCTGCCCGGACTGGCCGTCGTTCCGTTGCGGGATGGCCTGCCGCCGAGAAAGCTGGGCGTGGTCACCAGCGAGTTTCATCAGCCGTCGCAATTCGAGACTGCCGTTCTCTCAAAGCTGCGTGAAATGACCTGGCCGCTTCGAAGCATTTAGGCCGGAAGATACCCCTCCGGTAGCGAGAGGTAACTGAAATCACCGGCTAGCTTACGGATTCGCCCGCCGCGCGAAATGCTCATACGTCACACGCCAGGGATCGCCATCGGCGGCTCTTTGCTCCCCGATCCAATGAAAGCTGTCGGCCGTGATCTCGGTGAAGCGCCATCTCGCTTGCAGGCCCCGCCAGTCTTCCCCGATCTGGACGATGTCCTTGCCCTCGGCCCGTCCGATCTGGCGCGAATAATCCTGGTTGAGCGGATCGCTCCAGATGATGTGCCAGCCGCCGATCCCGGGATCGAAGACGCGCAGGGTCGTTCCATACATGGTGGACGGGGCAGGGCGCCTGGGTCTTATCCAGAGGTCCTGAATGGCGCGGCCTTCGAGCACCCAGCCGAAATGGCATTCGCCATCCCAGTTCTGGATAGCGCCATCTCCCGGATGATAGACCGTGTCCATGTCCCAACTGCCGATCAGCCATCCGTAGAGACTCATCTCCTTCCGCCGCTCGGTTGGAGGACCTTCGGACGTAAGAGCGGTGAAAAACGAGGACATTGGCATGATCTTTCTCCAACCGAACGGCAGCGCAGCGGCCATGCGCTGACAACCCTCGCAGCGTTGCCGGTTCCGGGCTTGGGAAAAATTGCTGTAATGCGGCGATGGATCAAACTGCCGGCAAGGCGAACCGGCGGTCCACGCATCATGCTTTGAATGCGAGATGTCAGCGCGACGCTGGTGGGAAATATGCCCCTCTATTCCCCGCCAATCCGGCACCATCTCGCGATCCGGGCCAGCCCATTTGCTGCTGCTCGGCATCCACGTGGAGGCGTTGCCCACCGGATAGCCGCGCAGGTCGTGCCCAGATATCGATACCGACCGGGAGGTTGGCCTTGCTGACTGAGGGCGGCGAGCGGCCCGGCAGCACTTCGAACAGAAAGAGCCCCGCCGGCGAGATGCCTGCGGGGCTCCTTTCAGCGGACGTGTCGATTACCGACGATCGCTTCCGCGGCCATCGTGGTGGCTGCCATGCGCACCGTTCAGGCACTGGGTCCAGTAATCGTCGTGATTGCTGCAGGAGTTGATAGTCGCCTGCTGAGCATAAGCCGAGCCAACGAGCCCAGAAGCAGCAACAATTGCAAGAACTGCATTACGAAGGAACTTGGTCATTTCATTTTCCTTTGTTTTTAAATCCGGTCGCGCCGGTCGATGACGGTTTTGCCGCGCATTCGTTTCGGTCCGATGGCGCCTGGGCGCGTATTTGTTTCGAAAAGGAAACTGCGCGATGGCGGCAGATCGATTCGGCCGGGGGCCTTGAACTCGTTTGCACGCAAATGTTTCAGGGCGAACTGTTCCGGTTACGGGCCTCATGTTTCCGTGCAATGCGACGGAAACATTCATCGATCATTTAGCTCGCCATAACGAACGCAGCAGGGATCGACCCCCTCACTGCCACGGCGAACCAGGGATGAGATCTATGTCGATACTGAAGACGTTGAACCGCATGGGCGCGGCCCTGAAATATGCGCAGGATGCCCGCAACCCGACGCGGATGCGGAACGGGCTGCCTTCCGACAATCAGTCGGATGTTTGCTGGCCGGTAATGCCGACAACCAAACATTTGTCGTCGAACATTTGGGGCGCGATCTGAAATAGCGATCGCTCCCAAGCCGGATCATTGATGTGCAGATGGCACGATCACGTTGCAAGCTTCGGGTAACGGGCCGCAACCGCGCCTCTCGGCACCTCCCGAGCTCGTCGCGAGTGTGTCGGCGTTTGCGGCTTACCCACGTCCCGCCTCGATGATACCGACCATTGCCCGGGTAAATTCGACCATGCTGTTTGCCGTCATGGCTGCATTGTCGGGAGACTGCCCGATATGCTCGGCCGCTCCGCAGCATGACCGGCGGATGCTGTCGTAGTATGGATCTCTCTCATCGTCCGGCATCGTCGCCAAATTCAGCGCGCGACGATGGATCATGCGCAACAGCTGCGCCAATGCCGTTTCGACACTCATGCGTTTGCTCCGCATCGGTCGGGCGTCTCGGCATACTGGGTGCCGGATCGTCGATCGGGGACCTCCCGATTCGAACAGGCTGCGCCTCAGCTGTTAACATATCGTTTATTGCTAATATAACAGCAGATCGGGCGGAGCTCAGCCCATGGCGAAGCCCACTGTGATGTTTGGTAATTCGCGGAAGCTTGTGGCTGGGGTTCCTGGAAGCTTTTCGAACTTTCTGGGTCGCGCCTCAGCCCGAATTGCAGTTGCTTATGGACAAAGTGGGATACTAGATTCGGTGTTTGGATAGGTTTGAAGGCATCGACTTCTGGGACATGCGCCGGATAGCGCGTCAGCACGAACTTACAACTATGCAACATTTTGAACGACAGCTTTGCGCCTCAAATTGGACTTTCAGGTCCGACTTGGCGGCTTGAAAGCAGACATTAGCTAGCGGTACCGTCGCAGAGGATTCCAGGCAGGAATTCCGACGCTCCGAAATGATCCTTTGAAACACACGCCGACTGCGGCAAGTGGCGCGCCGAGCAGCACATAGGAGGTAGTGTCCGACGACCATGCCGGCCTGGTCGCGGCGATCGGCGAGGTGATCTCGCAAGCCGCCTGGCAACGCTGCTATGTGCACTTCCTCAGGAACGCGCTCGATCACCTGCCGAGGAAGCACGGCGACGACTGCCTGCAGGAGCTGCGCTGGCTCTGCGACCGGCGCGATCTTGCCGAGGCCAAGGCCGATCTCGCCAATGGCTTGCCAAAGGGTCGGGCCGCTATCCGCGGCTGACGATGTGGGTGGAGGAGACCATCGAGTATACGCTGACCTTCTTGCGCCTGCCGCGCCAGCACCACAAGCATCTGAAATCCACCAACATGCTTGAACGGCTCAACGGGAAATCCGTCGGCGCACCTATGTCGTGCGCATCTTTCCAAACTCACTGAGCTGCCTGCGCCTGGTCAGGGCGTTGGCCGTCGAAACCAACGAAAACTGGATGGAGGCCAACCGCTACATCAACATGGACGACCTGCGCGAGCACAAGAAGCTCGCCCTGCGCCAAGCCGCATGACCAGTATCCATGGCCGCCCCTTTTTGCAGAACTTGACGCACACAACCCGCTAGGGCCGAATGGACAGCCTCCTGGAATGTTCACAGCCAATCTGCCTCTTAGGAGCGGCGATCCTGAAAACGGTTCCATGCGTGCGCGCGATTGGCGATTTGCACTGCGATCGAATGAAAAGGAATCGGCTTCATGTTGGTGACTGGCAGCGACATCTGCTCGTCGGTGCGGCGGCCCGCCGCCCAGCGGCCGATCTCCTGGCCGAGCGACATCGAAAGCGCCACGCCGCGTCCCGAATATACGCCGCCGAACACGAGGCCCGGAGCCAGCCGGTAGAGGCGAGGCCTGCGGTCGGGCACCACTGCGAAGGTGCCATGCCAGTATTCCGCCATCTCGGGTTCGCCGCCGAAGGCCTGGAATGCTTTGCCGAGCATACGCGAGACCTTGGCGCGGCCGCGGTCGGCCTCATTCATCCAGAATGTATGCGTGCCCCCGCTGACCAGTCGATTATCGCGGTCGTAATGGAAGTATCGGAGGTCCTGGCGCATGTCGGATACGGCTGGGTTGCCGACAAGAATTCTGGCGCGCAATTCATCGGACAGCGGACTGGTCGCGGCTTGGAAGACCTTGAAGGGCACCAGCGTCTTCTTCAGGCCCGGCCAGATGTCGCCGGTCAGCGCGTTGGTCGCGAGGATCACCTGCGGCGCGCTGACGCTTCCCGATCCGGTGAAGACGCGCCAGCCGCCTTGCAGGCGTTCGATCTTGGTCGCGCGGGAGTTCTCATGGATGGTCACGCCCTCGCGTTCCAGGGCGGCCGCGAGACCGATTGTCATGGCGAACGGATTGATGTGGCCCGAATTGTTGACCATCCAACCGCCGAGATAGGGGCTGCCGATGCGAGCGCTGACTTCTGCACGGTCAAGCCAGGACACGTCAGCGCCGAAGGCTTTCCACTCGTTGTGGAAATGACGGGCGCGGGCAAGGGTAGCCTCCGTGTGGGCGGGCTGGATCCAACCTTCCTGCACCTGATGGGCATCGATATTGAAGCGCTGCATCAGACCGAAGGCGACGCCGGCGGCGTCCGCCACCATGCGGTTGTAGCGCGTGCCGACAGCCTTGCCGTAGACAGCCTCGAATTCCGAAGGCGATGCCTTCGAATGATGCGAGATGACAAGGCCGTTGTTGCGGCCGGAGGCGGCAGATCCGATCTCGTTGCCTTCCAGCAGGACGACGTCGACCCCGCTGTCGCGTGCGCCAAGCGCCGCGGCCATGCCGGTGAAGCCGCCGCCGAGAACCAGCACGTCGGTCTTCATGTCGCCTTCGAGCGCTGGCGCAGCCTGCCGTGAAATCGCGGTCTTGCGCCACAGATGCGGCGTCTTCCAGTCGACCTCAAACATGAAGCACAGTCTCGTTGGCGCCGCCAAGGTAATGCTCGCTCAGCGCGGAGTGCTCGGCTAGCTCCTGTGCCGGTCCGTGAAGCTTCACGTTGCCCGTGTTCAGAAGATAGGCGTAGTCGCCGCATTCCAGCGCGAGCTGGACGTTTTGCTCGACGAGCAGGATAGAGATGCCGTTGCGCGACAGGTCCAGGATGATGCGGAATATCTGGTGGACGATCTTTGGGGCGAGGCCGAGGGACGGCTCGTCGAGCATCAGCAGCTTCGGTTCTGCCATCAGTGCGCGGCCGATCGCCAGCATCTGCTGCTGTCCGCCGGACATCCGGCTCGCTATGCTGTTGCGGCGCTCCTTGAGCACCGGGAAGAGATCGAATGCCTCGGCGCGCAGCGCCTCAAAACTCCTGCCCGCTCGGCGGATGTGAGCGGCGACAAGGTTCTCCTCGACCGTCAGACGTTGGAAGATTTGGCGGCCTTCCGGGCAGTGGGTGATGCCGAGGCGCACGACCTGTTCCGGACGCGTGCCGGTGATGTCGCGCCCCTCGAAGGTAATCGAGCCCGCGCTCGGCCGCGCGACGCCGGAAATGGAGTTGAGCAACGTCGTCTTGCCCGCGCCGTTCGGACCGAGCACGACGACGATCTCGTTCGGATCGACCTCGATGTCGATGTTTTCAAGAACGCCGACGCGCCCGTATCCCGAGCTGAGCCCGGCGATCCTGAGCAGCGGCCCGGATGTCGTCGATGTCATTGGCGGTTCCCAGATAGGCGAGTTGGACGTCGGGGCTCGCCTGCACCTCGGCGGGCGTGCCTTGGAAGAGCAGCTTGCCGTGATGCATGACGATGATGTTGTCGCAAAGCTTCATGACCAGATCCATGTCGTGCTCCACGACGATCGTGATCCTGTCGGGCAGACGCTGGGCGGCAAGCCTCGCGGTCAGTTCCGCTGTCTCGTGGTGGTTGAGACCGGCGGCTGGCTCGTCCAGCAGCAGCACACGCGGATCGCACACCAGGGCGCGGGCGATTTCTAGCAGGCGCTGGCGGCCATAGGGAAGGCTCCCGGCGTCAGCCTCCGCGTAGCCCTGCAAATCGAAGAAACGCAGGATGTCCATGCATTTCTCGCGCCGCTTCTCACGTCGGGCCGATGCATAGGGCGGCCACACGACTTCCTTCCAGGTGCCGCCGACATCGGCCGGATAGAAACACACCTCCAGATTCTCGAGCACCGTCATCTGGTCGAAGAGTCGGATATTCTGATAGGTGCGGGCCACTCCGGAATTCGCGATCTGGTATTTCTTGAGCGTGTCGAGGCGCTTGCCGTCGAGTGCGATCGATCCCGAGGAGACGCCGTAGGAGCCGGCGGTCATGTTGATGAGCGTCGACTTGCCGGCGCCGTTCGGTCCGATCACGCCGTGGATGAGCCCCGGGGCGAAGGAGGCCGTCACGTCGTCGATGGCGACGACCTGCCCATATTGCTTCCGCAGCTTGTCGAAGACGAGGGTCATTTGCCGAAAAGCCTCCGGATGAGCTTGTCCGGCCCGAAGCTGCGCGGGACGATGCCGGCCGGGCGTACGATGATCAGGAAGATCATCAACAGGCCGAGGAAGAGGATGCGCCATTCGGCGAACTCGCGCAGCACCTCCGGCAAGAGCATCAGGATCGTCGCGCCCGCGACGATGCCCAGAATGTTGCCGATGCCGCCGACCACGATCATCAGCACGATCAGCACCGATTCCTGCAGCGTGAAGCTCTCCGGGCTGACGAAGCGCTGGGAGGCGGCGAAGATCGCTCCAGCGATCGAGCCGATCGTCGCGGACGTGGCGAAGGCGGCAAGTTTGGCGTTGGTCGTGTTTATGCCGATGCCGCGCGCGGCGTCCTGATCCTCGCGGATGGCGGCCCAGGCCTTGCCGAGGATGGAACGCTCCAAACGCCAGACCAGCACGCCGGCCACGAGAACGGTGATGAGCAGCAGCCAGAAGAAATCGATCGGGCGGGCAACTTGAATGCCAAGGATCGAGGCCTTGTCGAGGCGCGCTATCCCCTTGGGACCGCCCGTGAACCTGTCGAGATTGTTGATGATTATGCGGATGATTTCGCCGAAGCCGAGCGTGACGATGGCGAGATAATCGCCGCGCAGCCTGAGCACCGGTATGCCGAGCAGTATGCCGGTGACCGCTCCAAGGCAGGCGGCCACCAGCAGGATGAGCAGGAACGGCCAGTGCAGGTCGAGTTGGGGGCTGGCGAGCAGGGCGTAACTGTATGCGCCCACCGCGTAGAAGGCGACGAAGCCGAGATCGAGCAGCCCGGTGTAGCCGATCACGATGTTGAGTCCGATGCCGAGCAGAATGTAGATCAGCAGGCTGTTGATGACACGGACATAGTAGTTGGGCAGGTAGGGCGTCGCCACGATCAGCGCGATCGCGATGGCGAAGACGAGGAACGAGACGGCCCGGCCCGAACGTGGCTTTGCTGCGGTGAGGGTTTCGGCGGCGGACATCAGAACTCCCTCTTGTACACGATGCTTTCCTCGGACACGGCTTCGCCCAGTATGCCGGCGGGTCGGACCAGGAGCACGAGTATGAGGATCGCGAAGGAGAGCACGTCGCGGTATTCGGTGCCAAGCACGCCATGCGTGATCACGGGCAGCAGCGCCGTTCCCCCGACCTCGACGAAAGCCAGGATGAAGGCGCCCAGCATGGCGCCGGGAATGGAGCCGATGCCGCCGAGGATCGCGGCGGTGAAGGCCTTAAGGCCGATGACGGCGCCCATCGTCGGCGTCATGATGCCGTAGTAGCTGGCATAGAGGATACCACCGGCCGCGCCCAGCAGCGGTCCGACGAAGAACACCATCGAGATCGCGCCGTTGACGTTTATGCCCAGGAGCTGCGCTGTCGGGCGGCTTTCCGATACGGCCCGTACGATAATGCCGATGCGGCTGCGATTGACGAGGAATTGCAGGCCGAACATCAGCGCGAAGGCCGCGATCAGGATGCCGATCTGCATGGAGGTGATGGTGCCGCCAAGCACCTGGTAACGGACGACTGGAAAGAAGCTAGGAAAGGCGACCGGCTGTGGGCCGGCGAGGATCTGGATGCCGGTGACCAGCGAGAGCGATACGCCGAGCGAGGAGAGCATCGGCGCGAGTCGGGTGGAATTCCTCAAGGGCTTGTAGGCAATTCTTTCGATGCCGACACCGATGACACCCACCAGGAAGATGGCGATGACGAAGGCCGCGGTGAGCGCAATCGCGCCGGCGGCGCCCACGGTACCGATCAGCATGCTGAGCACCAGGAAGGCCACGTAGGCACCGAGCATAAACATTTCGCCATGAGCGAAATTGATCATACGCAGCACACCGTAGACCATCGTGTAACCGAGAGCGATCAACGCGTAGATAGACCCGATCGTCAGGGCATTGACCGTTTGTTGGATGAGGCTTCCCAGCATGGGCCGGCATCCTTTGAACTAGGTTCCGCGCGCCTGGCGGAGCCGGGGAAAGGAACAATCGACACGGCCGCACTTCTGTGGAGCGCGGCCGCAAACAAACTGGGAGACCGCCGCCGAGGCGAGCGGCTCCAGCGCATCCTATTTTTGGCCGGCGAGTTTGAAGTCCGAGCCCTCGACCTTATAGAGGTAGGACGGGGCCACTTTGAGTTCGCCGGTGTCGTCGAACTCCAGTTCGCCCACCGCGGTCTTGACTTTGACCACATGCAGCGCGGCGTTCATGTCCTCGCGCGTAAGGCCCTTGGTCGTCTTGAGCACCTGCTCGAGGATTTGGCCCTGCACATAGCCGTAGATCGAATATGGCCCGGCATCCTCGCCATACTTGGCCTTATAGAGCTTGGCGAAATCCGCGATCTCGGGGGAGGCATCCATCGGCGGGACCTGGATGGCAACAAGCGTACCCTGGACGTTGGCCTCGCCGGCCTGCTTGATAAGGTCCGGGGTATAGCCGCCGTCCGGCACCATCAGCGTCCCGGTTATGCCCTGTTCGTGCATCTGCTTGGCGAACAGCGCAAGCTGCGGCATCACGGCGCCAAGATAGATCGCATCCGGCTTTTTGGTCTTGATCTGGGCCAGCACGGCGGTGAAGTCGACGTCGGTCGGCGCCACGGCCAAGGTGTCGAGGACCTTGCCGCCGCCCGCTTTGAAGTTCTTGGCGAATATCTCGGAAATCCCCTGTCCGAAAACCTGCTTGTCGTTGACGATGACGGCGGTCTTCGCGCCAAGCTTGCCCAGGGCGTATTCGGCTGGCAACAGCGCGCCCGCCAAGTCGTTGGCGACGGGGCGCACCATGAACTTGTACCCCTGTTTGGTTAGCGACGGGTTCGAGCCGAAGGTCATGGTCGGCAGCGAGCAGTCCTCGTAGATCGGCAGCGTTGACTGGGCAACGCCGGAATTGAAATTCACAAGACCGAGCACGACCTTGTCGTTGTCGCAGAACTTCTGCGCGACGAGCGTTCCCTCGCGCGGGTCGGCTTTATCGTCCTGCTGGTCGTAGGCAATGGTGACGCCGTTGACGCCGCCATTCGCGTTCAGTTTGTCGACATAGAGCCTGAAGCCATTGTGCCAGGTGTTGCCGAAATACGCCTGCGGGCCGGAAAGCGGCGCGGCCATGCCGACGGTTATCTGCTCCGCCATGGCGGGTAGCGCGAAGAGTGAGGTGCCGAGAAGGAGTGCGGCGGTAATTTTTCTCATGAAGGTTCCCCTTAGCTGCTGTCACGTGAGGGCGGCCGTTCCGGTCTTCTCCCTCTTTGCCAGCGCATCGAAGCAGACAAAGGAGTGGCAGTCAAGAAAGTGTCGACACTATTGCGTTCAATCTTGTGGTCAGATACCGATCAGGTATCGCGGACCTTTCGGCGACGCTTTAAATCGGAGGCATTGTCGGGCGCAAAAACCTTGAGCAGCGCGTCCTTGAGCGCCTGCTGCGTGGCGGAGACGGTCATTTCGATATGTTCGCGCAACAGTTTCATGCCTTCCTCGGCATCTCGTTTGACGGCGGCGGCGACGATGCCCGAGTGGAAGGTGACTTGCGCCTTGTCGTGCGAAGGGTGCTCGATCTGGATACGGCGGATGAAGCGGATGCGCGCATTGATGGAGGCGAGCTGGCCGACGAGTTCGGGATTTCCCGAGAGTTCGGCGATGAGCAGGTGGAAGCCTTCGTCCTCAGCCAGGATGATATCTGCCGGCTGGTCTCGATAGCCGTCGACGATCGCCTCCCAATATTCTCGCAGCCGATCGATGTCGCGGTCTTCGGCGCGCTCGCACATCAGTTTGAAAGCGGCGCATTCGATGATGGAGCGCAGCTCATAGAGATCGAGCAGGCCCTCGGTGCTGAGGCTCCTTACGAAGAAGCCGCGATTGGGCGTGAGCGAAACGAAGCCCTCGGAGGCGAGCCGGTTCAACGCCTCGCGGATTGGCGTGCGCGAAACACCCAGGCTGCGCGAAAGCTGGACCTCATTGATGCGCTCGCCGGGCTTGAGCGTGAACTCGACGAGATACTTGCGGATCGTGAGATAGGCACGTTCGCTGCTGTCGGCGCTGCGTCGCGTTTCGGCTTCGTTCACAGCAGGCTGGTCGCCGCCAGCGTCGCCCTCAACTCGTTCGGTCATGAAAGTTCCAATCGGATTTGTCTGCATTTTGTGTCGACACTTTGCGGCTCACCTTTCTTTCGCAAGTTCATACGAATGGCAAGCGGCGCTTCGGGGAGAAGGAAATGATCGTTGGCATTCTTGGCGTCGGGCATCTGGCGGCTTCCATGTTGACCGGGTTCCTGCGATCCGGGTTGGATCCGGCGGCAATCGTCCTGTCTCCACGCGGCAAGGCCGCGACCCTTGCGGCCCAGCACGGCTTTCGGCTCGCAGCCGACAATCGGGAACTCGTTGAGGTTTCCGATGTCGTCCTGCTCTCGGTGCGGCCCATCCATGCGCCGGAGGCAGTCAGAGGCTTGCCGTGGCGCATGGGGCAGACCCTAATATCGGTTTGCGCCGGCGTGCCGCTGGCCGGTCTGGATGTCGCGCCAGCGCGTGTCGTTCGCGCCATGCCGCTCACTGCTTCCGAGATCGGGGCCAGTCCGACAGTCTACTATCCCAACCTAGAGCAGGCGAGGGCGGTGCTGGACCGGCTAGGCCCCTCGATAGCACTTTCCAGCGAGAGGGATTTTGAGGTCGCGACGGTCAGTGCTGCGGTCTACGGCTGGGCACAGGACCTCATACGCAGGACGGCGGAATGGTCGAGCGCCCAAGGCCTCGATCCCGCGGCGGCTCGCCGGCTAGCGGCAAGGACCTTCGTAGCGGCTGGGCGACTGATCGCCGAAAAGGGAGACCCGATGGAGCGGATGCTGCAGGAATTGGTGACGCCTGGTGGGATCACCGAGCGGGGACTGCAGGTTCTCTCGGCGCGCGAAGTGCCGGCGGCCTGGGAGGAGGCCTGCATGGCGGTTCTCGCGAAGCTGACCGGCGGGCCTGCCGATACATAGAAGCGGCGATGCCGGGCCGTTCATCGTAGCGGCGGCGGCGGGTATTTCTGGCCCCCGGTCGCCTGTTCGCTCGGCGCGATGGTCAATTCCGTGATGTCGACGTGGTCAGGCATCCTCAACGCTGAAACAAGCGCGGCGGCAACGTCGGCCGGGTGCAACGGCCGTTGCTCGCAATACATGCGCTTGCGCAGGCCTTCACGGTCTCCGTCAAAGGCATTGAGGTAGAAATCCGTCTCGACGCGTCCAGGCGCGATCTCTGTCAGCCTCACGCCGGTGCCTGCAAGATCGAAGCGCAGGATGCGGCCCGCTTGCGACAGGCCGGCCTTTGCCGCGCCATAGGCTGTCGTGCCGGCAAAGATACCGCTCGCCGCCGTGCTGGTCAGGGTGAAGATATGGCCGCGCTTGCGCGCGATCATGCCGGGCAGGAGAAGGCGGATGAGTTGCAGCGGCGCGGTGAGGTTCAGTTCCACCACCTCCGCCGTCTCTTCGGCGCTTTGTTCATGCAAGGGGCGGACGGTCGCCAGGCCACCGGCATTGTTGACCAGAACGTCGACTTCGGCGGCGCCCAGCGCGGACATGATCGCTTCGCCATCGCGAACGTCTGTTGCAACGGGCTTGACCCGCGGCCCAAGCCGCTCCCGCAAGGCAAGCAGCGCGTCGTTGCTGCGCGCCAACGCATAAACCGTCAGCCCTTCCGCCACGAGGCTCTCAACGATCGCCGCGCCGATGCCTTTGGAGGCTCCGGTGACGAGGGCGGTGCGATAGTCCATGCGCGTTCTCCCAAACTCATATGATCAAAGCGCGCCATGTTCGGCGACCGTCCTCAGGATGCCGACCAGCCCGGCCTCCCGCGCTGCCCTGAGTTCCTCGGAGCCGCGGCCATGCGTCGCCGCGCCCGTCGACGCCGAAACCGCCCGGATCGTGTCAGCGTCGAGCTTGGCGTCGAGCAGCGTGTCCCAGATGGCTTGGTAGGTGGGACCGTATTTGCGCAGGAAGTCCTCGATGCCGTCGGCGTTGAGGCTGTTGGAAATGAATGAGCCCTGCAACGTCCATTTCGGTCCCGGTCCGTACATGAAGGCCCGATCGATATCCTCGACCGACGCGACGCCGTCACGCACCAAGGCTATGGCTTCGCGCCACATCGCGCCCATCAGGCGCAGGGCGATATGGCCCGTCACTTCCCGGTTGAGCGTAACGGGCTTCTTGCCGACAGTTTCGTAGACGGCGCGAGCCCGCGCGATTGCCCGCGGATCGGTCGCCTTGCCGCCGACGATCTCGACGAGCGGCATCAGATGCGCCGGATTGAACGGATGACCAAGCACGATGCGGCCAGGCACACGGCACTCGGCCTGGATATCGGAGACGAGCAGCGCGGAGGAGGAAGAAGCGACGATGACCTCGTCGCCGATATGGTTTTCGATCTCGGCAAGCAGCCGCCGTTTGAGCGACAGGTCTTCCGGACCGTTCTCCTGCACGAAGTCGACGCCTTCGAGCGTCTCGGCCATCGTCGGGAAAAGCCTGATCGTCCCCGGCGCGGGCGCGGGACCCTTCAAGCCGTCCAAGTCTGTCGCAAGCGCCGGCAGAACTTCGTGGAGGACTGTCTCCCGCCGCTCCGCCGGATCATATACGCGCACGTCGTGGCCGGTATGGGCAAAGCAAGCTGCCCAACGCTGCCCGATGACGCCGAATCCGACGATGCCGATGGTCAGTCTGTCCATTTTCAGGCCCTTCTGCCATCGAGCGCGGCACGAAACGCCTCGTTGAGGTCGTTCCATGGGATGAGCAGGTCGAGCCAGGCGCCGATACGGCCGGCGACGAGGATCGCCTCGTTGATAAGGGGGTCGAATGGCACTTGCTCCTCCATCGCCCTCTCGAGGCGGAACAGCAGCGATGGCGTTTCCTCGAGATGGCAGAAGTCTCGCAGCCGTGTCGCCGCCTTGTTCAGCGCAAGTGCCGCCGTCTGGCGCAGCACCGCCTCGTTGACGCTTGCTCGCTCAGAACGAATCCACCAGAGCAGTTCGTGCAGGACGCGCGCCTCCGCCTCCGCCGTGAAGACCGGTCCGGCGGGATGCATGATGGCCCGCGAGGCGGTGATACGGGCTATGTCGTCGGGCATGCGGTCCCAGATCACCTTGCGTCTCGCCACGATGTCGTGTGGAAGCGTCGATGCCGGCGGGGCCTCCTCAGTCCCTCCGTCGGCCAGCGCCAGGGTCCCGTCGATGACGCGGCGTCCCTGTTCCCGCTTGAGCACCGCGGCGAGCTCCGCGATGCCCTCGACCGGCGCATCGAGCTGGCCGAGCACGGTGATCTCCGCCGTCTCGGCCTGGAGCGGCGCGAACGTGATCTCCAGGAACTGCCGCACCGGCCAGTAGATGAAGGCCCCGGCCTTGGCGTCGAGCACATGGGTCGCACCCTCCACGTTCTCGACGAAGGGCGCGTGCCAGTAGATATGGTTGCCGGCGATCTTGGGCGTGTGCAGTTGCAAACGCAGGGGCAGGGCGGCCAGCAGCGAGCGGCGGGTGCGCAGGGCGTCGCCGTTCAATTGGATAGGCCAGGCCTTGCCCTCGGCCGAGAAAACGAGCTGCATGTCACTTGCCCGGGTTGAAGAACGAAACCGGCTTCAGGATCTGGTTGCGCATGTCGAGGAGGTAGTCGGTCTCGATCACCTTGCGCCGATAGGCTTGCCATTCCGGGTCGGCTTCCATGCGGTCGCGACGCTCCTCACGGTCGGCAAGGCTTTCGTATTTCCACAAGTGCACGGTCCGCGAGAGATCGCCTATGTGGGTCTGGAAGAAGCCGAAAGGCTCTCCCAGATAATGCCGCTGCATGGGCAAGCCGACATCCTCGTAGAGCTTGAGGAAATGGGACAGCTTGTTCGGGCTGGCGGTGTAAGTGCGGTGGTCGAAGATCATCTCGGTCACTCCTTTTGGTCTCTGTTCCGGCCCCGTGGGGCCAGAAAAAGTCTTGGCCGGCTCGGCTTCGCCGGCGCGCCAAGCGCGGGTCGTATCAACCGCAACTTCGTACCGTCTCCGCGATAAGCCTGGCCGTCAGTGCCGGCGCTTCGATCTGCGGTACGTGGCCAACGCCGTCGAGTAGGTGAACGGCGGCGAAGCCGGGCGCGCGGGCCGCATGAGCGGCAGGTGCCACGCGGTCGAGCTTGCCCCACACGAGCCGTGTCGGCACGCCAAGTTCGGCGAGAGCCGGCGCCAGGTCGAAGCCTTGCGTTCCATCCGGGAACAGTGCTTCCGCCATTGAGGCCAGCGCATTCCTATTGCCGTTTTTTTCCATCTGCCTCAGCGCCGCCTGCGCGTAGCCGGCCGGCAGGATTCGCGGATCGCTCACCATGACCGCCAGCCAGCGCTCGAGTGCCTGGACGGTGGTCGCGCGTGCAAGCCCGGCGATGAAGCCGGCATTGATCTCGGGGCCGAGGCCGGCCGGCGCGAGAAGGGTCACCGAGCGCACGGTGAGGCGGCCGAGCCGGGTGAGCGCAAGAGCGGCCGCCCCGCCCAGGGAATGGCCGACGAGATGGACGTCCCAGACGCCCATGGCCTCCAGTCGGTCGGAAAGGGCAAAGGCGATCTCCTCGATGCTCCTTGCCGGTCGCGCGGCCTCCGCGCCGTGGCCGGGCAGGTCGAGGCTGACCGTCGCAACACCTGGTTCGAGCAAAGGCACGACCTGCCGCCAAACGGAACGGTCCGCTCCGAAGCCGTGGATGAGGACCGCCGGCGTCGTTTGTCGCGCTGTCGCCGGCGATGCCGGGGACGCGGCCGGCTCCGCCTGGATGCCGCCGGACCGATCCGAACGCGTGGCGAGCGCGGCGTCAATGTCGCGCTTCTTGATGCGTCCCCTTGGACCGGTCCCCGCGACGGTCGACAGGTCCAGCCCCGCAGCCGCCGCAAGCCGGCGAGCAAGCGGGCTAGCGATCGCACGGGTGCCGGACTGGCGGGCGGGCGGAGGGGCGTCGGTTACCGGGAGGGGATCGGTCGTCGCTGCTATTGTGGCTGGAGCCGCTTGGCCCGCCATGGGTTTTTCGTCCGCGATGGTGCCGAGCACGGCGCCGACCGGCGCCTCCTGCCCCTCGGAGAAGTAGATATCGGCAAGCCAGCCATCTCGATCGGCCTCGATTTCGGTCGCCGCCTTGGCCGTCTCGACGGTGACGATGAGATCGCCGGCCTTGACCGGGTCACCGGATTTGGCCGCCCAGGCAATCACCAGCACGGCTTCCATATACTCGCCGCCGGCGCTGTCGATGCTGATCGGATGGGTTGCCATCTGCCGCCTCCGTCACTTCAAAATCTTCAGCGCAGCGGCGCGGATCTTCTCAGCGCTCGGCAGCATCGCCGTTTCGAGAGGCTCGGAATAGGGGATCGGCATGTCCGGCAGCGTGACGCGCGCGACCGGCGCGTCCAGTTCGTCGAAAGCATGATCCATGATCGTTGCCGAAAGCTCGGCGGCGTAGCCGCAAAAGCGCCAGCCCTCGTTGACGACCACCGCATGGTGCGTTTTGGCGATCGAGGCAACGATGGTATTGACGTCGAGCGGGCGCAGCGACCTGAGGTCGACGATCTCGGCAGAGACGCCGTCCGTGGCGAGAAGATCGGCCGCCTTTGCCGCTTCCACCACCATCTTGGAAGTGGCGAAGATCGAGATGTCGCTGCCCTCGCGCACGGTTGCCGCTTTGCCGAGCGGTATGGTCACGTCGCCTTCCGGAACCTCGCCGCGAACATTGTAGAGCAGCTTGTGCTCCAGGAAGACGACCGGCTGATCGTCGCGGATCGCGGCCTTCAGCATGCCCTTGGCATCGGCGGGGGTCGCAGGCGCGACGACCTTGATGCCAGGTATATGGGCAAGCATCGAATCGAGAGCCTTGGAATGCTGCGCGCCGGCGCCGGCGCCGCCACCGCCCTGGGTGCGTAGCACGAAGGGCATCTTCACCTGGCCGTTCCAGATGTAATTGTAAATTGAGGCTTGGTTGACCAGCGAATCGAGCGTGAGCGGCACGAAATCCGCATACATGATTTCCAGCACCGGCCGGGTGCCGGTCATGGCGGCGGTCACCGCCATCGCGGTCAGCGCCTGTTCGGATATCGGCGTGTCGCGCACACGCGTTTGACCGAATTCCTCCATCAGCCCCTTTGTCACCTTGAACACGCCGCCATAGCGGCCGATGTCCTCGCCGAACAGGAAGACGGAAGGATCGGCCTGCATCTCCTCGCGCAGCGCGGCGTTGAGTGCCTCGGCGTATCGCATCATCGCCATGTCAGTGCGTCTCGCTGTAAGGATTGCAGGCTTCGTCGACCAGGAACTCCGGCATCGGATCGGAAAGGGCGGCCTCGAACGCCTCGTCAGTCTCGGCCTTGGCCGCGGCTTCGATTGCGGCCAGCCGTGCTTCCCCGACCTCGCCCAGCAACGCCTTGCGGGAGACGATCAGGGGGTCGCGCGCTTTCCAGGCCGCTATATCCTCTGGCCTCTGGTAACCGCCCATGTCGGACGTCGAGAAACCTTCGACGCGGTAGGTCTTGCATTCGACCATGCCGGGACCTTCGCCGCGCCTCGCTCGCTCCGTCATCGCCGACACGGCGCGATAGACGGCGACCGCGTCGTTGCCGTCGACGATTTCGGCCGGCATCGCGTAGCCGGCGGCGCGGATCGACAGATCCGCGACCGGCGACTGCACTTCGGAAGGAACGGTCAGGCCGAACTGGTTGTGCTCGAGCACGAAGACGACCGGCAGCTTCCAAAGACCGGCCATGTTCATCGCCTCGTGGCAGATGCCCGTCTGGGCGGCGCCGTCGCCGAAGACGCACATGGCGACGTTGCCCGTGCCCAGGATCTGCATCGACAGCGCCATGCCGGCAGCGGCAGGGATACCGGCTCCGACGATCGCGTTGCCACCGATCACGCCCTTTTCGGCATCGGCCACCAGCATATGGCCGGCACGTCCGCCGCATGCTCCCGTCGTCCTGCCGAATATCTCGGCCACCACTGGGCGCATGGTCATACCCTTGCCGATATAGACGGCATGGCCGCGATGGGTGGTGGCAACTTTGTCACCGGGCTCCAGAACAGCCGTAGCCGCAACGCCCACAGCCTCCTGGCCGTCGCACCGATGGATAGGACCGCGTGTGCGCCCTTCCTTGTGGAGCGCCCCCAGTCTTTCCTCGAGGTGCCGCACCAGCAGCATCCGGCGATAGATCTCCAAATGCTGTTCGACCGACGGAGTGTTCTTCACAGGCTATTCCCAGTTGCGCTTGAAATTAAATACAAAAGTGTCGACACTTTGCAAGCGCTTCTGCAAGATGCGGCGAAACAAGTTTGGAAAAGGGGAGACGGACATGCGCTTGAAGGACAAGGCGGCGATCGTCACGGGGGCCGGTGCAGGCATTGGCGCGGCCGTCATGGAACTGTTCGCGAGGGAGGGAGCGGGCATCCTTGCGGTGGACCGCGACGGGGCGCGGGTCCGCGAAGTGGCGGCCAGAGCTCGCGCCCTGGCACTGGAAGCCGACATCTCCGACGAGGCTTCCGTCACGGCTATGGTGGGTCGCGCCCGGGAAGCGTTTGGCCGGATCGACATCCTGGTCAACAACGCCGGCTATGGCATACGCGGTTCGGTCGTCACGACCGCCGCCGCGGATTGGGACGCGCTGATGGCGGTCAATTTGAAGGGCGTCTTTCTGTGCTCCAAACATGCCATTCCCGTCATGTCCGGGGGGGGCGGCGGCGGCGTGATCCTGAACACCGCCTCCAATGTCGCCAATGTCGGGCTTGCCGACCGGGCCGCCTACGTCGCCTCGAAAGGCGGCGTAGCGGCGCTGACGCGGGCCATGGCGCTCGACCATGCCGGCGAAAACATCCGCGTCAACGCCGTGGCGCCGGGCGTGACCTGGTCGAGCTATTTCGACAGCATGCTGGAGACACATCCCGATCCCGCAGGGTTTGTCGCGGCCCTGAACGCCCGTTCGGCTATGAACCGAGTGGCGCAGCCGGTCGAGATCGCCAATGCGATCCTGTGGCTCGCCAGCGATGAATCCTCTTTCGCGACCGGCTCGATCCTGACGGTCGACGGCGGCATGACCGCCTGGTAAGCAGGCATCCGTCACATATTTGCGGCGCCCTGCTCGCGACATCAGGCGGCAGGCGGGATGGAGCGAAGAGCGGCAAGCATCTCGTCGAGGTTGGCGCAAGGCAGACAGCCCAGGTCGGAAATATCCTTGGTCACGTCGACCGGCAGGCCTGAATTCGAATCCTTCGGCACCTCGTTCAGCCGTCCGCCGATCAGCACCGGCAAGGAAAGTCCGCGCGCCGTCATCGCGGCCTTCAGAGCCTGCGCGTAGCGCAGCGCGACGCCGTTGTAGGTGCTGACGGCGATGGCGTCCGCGCCGGTTTCGGCGGCACGGGTGACGAGCGCTTCCGGGTCAACAGCGACGCCGGCGTCGGCGATGGCGATACCAAGGCCTTCGAGCGCCTGTTCGACCAGATACTTGCCGTGCTCATGCACATCAGTGGTGCCGATGCAGACGGTCAGGTTTCTTGCCGCCTCCATCCGCTTCTGGCCCGCCACCCAGGTTGCCGCCTTGTGGTTGAGCTCTCGCGCCCATTCGGCATGGATCAGCGGCACACGCCCACGCGGACCGGTCGCACCCGGGCCGAAAAGCGCTTCCAGGCGTTTTGGGCCGATGCGCCGGATAGCCAGCATCAGCGCGGCAGGATCGTCCACATCGACCTCTCGTTCTGCGAGGCCGGCGAGAGCGGCATCGGCAAAACGCCGTCCGCCTTCCACGAGCACATCGGCCATCGCCTCGGTCTTGGCCCAATCGAAGACCGGGTCGTAGAAAGGCGCGTGCAGCGTCAGTGTGTGGGCGAATGTCTGCGCGTCAATGATCTCGTCGACGTCGGGAATGCGCTGGTTCTCCGTCACCGGCACGGGATTGATCGCATGGCCCGAAGGCCAGCGCCCCATGGCGAGTATGTCGGCCATCAGATAGCTCGCCAGGCTGGCATAGTTACCGGCAGGGCTCGACTGATAGGAGACGGTGTTGCCGAAGATCATGGTGCCCGGCGTGTCGGTGACCCGCACGAGTGCCGCGTGGAAGGCGGTGCGAGAAAGCGGGTCGCTGAAGTGATGGCCGTAGCAATGCGCGATTCTTGCGCCGATCAGCGTCTCGACAATGTGCTTTTCCACCAGCACCATGCCCAGCGCGCAGGCCATGTCGATGAAAAGCCCGGCGAATCCGTCGTCAAGATTCGAATGGACAAGGATCTCCGCATCTTGCGCGGCGATCAGGCCAAGCGCGGTGACGGTCGCTTCGGTGGTCGCCACGTCGTCGTCCCAGTAGGGCAGCCGGAAGGTGAAATACTGCCCGAGATTGCCGATGGCCGTTGTCCCGGCCGCGATCGCGGCGCGGGTGTTTTCGACCGCGCCCGGCAGGCCGAGCATGAAGTCCCCGAAATGCGCCGCCGCGGAAGCGGCATTGGTGATGCGCGCGAAATCCTCCGGACCGGTCAGCACGATGCCCGTGCCGCGCGCGGCCTTGGCGCGCATGGCCTGCGGATAGCCCATCGACCAGTCCAGCGTGATGCCGAAGCGATCGACCGTCACCCCCGCCCTGCGGCATTGCTCATGCACTTCGCCGATCGCCGCGATGGTGCGGTCGACGCTGCGGAAGCCGATGTGAGCATGCTGCATGACGCGCCTTTCCGCGGCCGCCCTGCGTTTCCAAGCGGCTTCGGACGGCATTCCGGTTTCGGTGAGGAAACGGCAGCTCCCGAGTCGCCAGTCGCGCGCCATGGTTCGCCCCTCGGCGAGCAGGTCTGAGCCCGGCTTGAGACGCGGATCGGTGAGAACGGTGACGATGTCGGCGGTCATGATATTTGCTGCTCGGCTTCGGTGATGAAACGGCGGATGACAGCGGCAACGCCCTCTGGCCTGGCGAGGGGATGGAAATGCGCGCCGTCGACGGATGCGTATCGGGCGCCCGGTATCGCCTCGGCGATGGCCTGCGTCAGGGGGGGCGGGGTCAGCACGTCGCCCGTGGCGGCGATTACTTGCACCGGAGCAACAATCCCGGCGAGGTCATCGAGGCAATCATGGTCGAGCAGCATGCGCAAGCGCGCCGCGGCGACGTGCAGCGGGTCGAGGGTCCGTGAGGCGGTGATGACCGCCGCCTCGAGCTCGGCGAAATGGATCGCCAGGTAAGAAGCCTCGTGGCACAGCGCATGGGTGAGGCGCTGGTAGGTCTCGACCATGCCTGCTTCGAGCAGTTCGGCACGCGCGGTGAAGAGGGCGCGGAAGCGGGTGTCGGCCCGCCCCCAGGAACTGCTGATCGTGTAGCTCACCCCGAGATCCGCATGGTCGAGAGCAAGTCTCTGGGCGACGGCGCCGCCTGTGGAATGCCCGACGACATGTGCCGGCCCGCCCGTCTGCGCCAGCAGGCCCGCGACATCGCCGGCGATGAGCGGAACGGAGTAGGGGCCGTCGGGGCGGTCGCTGCGGCCCGCGCCGCGATGATCGGTGACTATGAGTTGGTAATCAGCCTCAAGCAGGCGCACGACGCCGGACCAGAATCGTCCGTCGCCGCCGAGTCCCGGGATGAGGACGAGGCGCGGCCCCTTCGCCCCGAACGTTTCGTAGTGGATGCGGCAGCCATCGGCGGCGACGAAGAAGGTCATCAGCGGCGGCCTCCCGTCTCGGGCGGGTCGATGTGGAGCAGATCGCGCAGCGCGGCGACGAGGCTCAGCGCGGTCAGTGCCGAAGTCTTCGGATTGCCGGGCGAGGGCGCGTTGACCATGCTGAAGAAGGCGGTGCCGGCAACGCTCTCGGCCTCGATTTCATGGCTGTTGCCGGTCGCCTTCGGGTCGACGATAACCCGCACGGTGACCCTTTCGGCGCCCACGGCCAGCGCCACGGCGAAGGCCACATTGAGGTTCTTGGGATAGGCGGATGCCGCTTCGGCGGGAGACCCCTCGAAGAGCGTCACGGCATCACGCTCGGCCGATAGACCAAGCGCGGCGAGTTCGGCTTCCCAGGCCGTCGGCGGCTTGCGCGAGGTATAGCGTACCCGCGCGTCGGGAAGGGCCGCTATCGCACGCAGATAATCGAGGCCGCCCAGCGCTCCCGCCGGCAGGATGAGCCGCGCGCCGCCGCTGCGACCGGCGGCGGCGATCCGGGCGTGAAGCGTGGCATCGGCAAGTGCGCCGACCGATGCCACGACGGTTGGTATTCCGGCTTCGAGCAAGGCAGGTATGTAGGTCGCCACTGCCCCTGGGCCCGCTGCCTCGACCACAGCCCGCGGCCTCGCCTCGATCAGTCGTTCGACCTTGGTGACCGCGCTGACATTCGCCGGCAGTTCGGGACTGGCGCCTTCGCGCAGCAATACCAGCCAATCGACCGCGTCGGGCGGAAAGGCCGAGACGAGGTCACGCGCGATGGCTCCGTAGCCGATGAGGCCGAGCGTCGTCATCCGGCGTCTTCAGGAGCCGCGGCTCACGGGATCGAACTTGTCGGGGAGATCGGAGCCGAAGACGGTCCTACGCTCGATCTCCAGCACGTTTTCGGGGCGTGGGAAGTTGGCGGGTACACGGTCGCCCAGCTTGCGCGGCTTGCCGATGAGGCGGAAGAAGTCTTCGAGACCGTTGGGCACGATCAGCCAGAGCCAGCGAAGCTGCGTTTCGCCATCGTTGATGAACATGTGCCTGACATTCTTCGGCAGGAACACCACGCTGTCGGGGCCCAGAGGATACTCCTTGCCGTCGACGACGGCGCGGCCGTGGCCTTCGATCACATAGATCGCTTCCTCATTGCGCTCATGCGTGTGCTCGCGCACATAGCCGCCGGGCGCCACCGACTGCGTGCCAAGCGCGAACGGGTGCTCCATGCCGACGATGTGGGGTGCTAGCGCCACGTCGATATGGCCGTTCGCCGGCACTGGCTGCCAGTAGCTTTCGCGCGTTTCGGACCCGGAGATATGAATGCCGGATGGAGCTGGCGGAAGGTGAGTATCATCCATGGCTCTGCCTGTCGAAAAGGGGCTTCAGATTATCGTGCGGGTGCATGCCGCTCACCAACGGAACGTATAATGCAAAAAGTGTCGACACAATAGTAGACAGATTTAATTTCCCGCACCTATAGTGACGTTGCGATGACAGTCTGGGGGACGCCGATGGGCGAATTCGATGTTCTGGTTATCGGTTCCGGTTCGGCGGCCTGCGCGGCGGCATTGAGAGCGGCCAAGGGCGGCCTCAAAGTGCTGGTGATCGAAAAGAGCGGATGGTTGGGTGGCACCTCGGCCATGTCCGGCGCGGGCGTCTGGATACCCGCCAATCACCTGGCCGCGGATGCCGGCGTCGCCGACAGCCGGGACGATGCGCTGACCTATCTGCGCGCCGTGTCTCCCCAGGATTGGGCGCGGAAGGAGGATGCGCTCTGGAACGCCTTCGTCAGGGCGGGTCCCGATATGTTGCGTTTCCTTGCCGGCAGTACGCCTCTGGATTTCCGTCTGGTCAACGAGCCGGACCCCTTCGCCGAAGCGCCTGGCGGCAAGCTTTTCGGCCGCATGGTTTCGCCGCTGCCGCTCAGCCGCCGCATTCTGGGCAAATTCGCTGCGCGCCTGCGCCGGTCCACCTTGCCGCACAGCTTCAGCTACCAGGAGATCGTCGATAGTGACCTCTATCACCACCCCGTTCGCGCAGGCCTCAGGCTCTGGCCGAAGCTGCTTTGGCGGAAGCTGACGAATTCCGGAGGACAGGGCACGGCTCTCATGACCGGGCTGATCAGCGGGTGCCTTGATGCAGACGTCAACTTTTGGCTGGAAACCCGGGCGGTAGGCCTGATCCAGGCTTCAGATTCCCGCGTGATTGGCGCCGAGGTCGAGCGCGAGGGCCAGCGCAGGAAGCTTCTTGCCCGGCGCGGGGTGGTCATCGCGACCGGCGGCTTCGAATGGGATGCCGAGATGCGGGCACGCCATTTCCCTGGCGCCCTTGATCGTATCGGCAGCCCTCCCAGCAATGAGGGCGACGGCCAGAAGCTTGCCGCTTCCGTCGGCGCGGAACTGGATCGCATGGACCAGGCGAATGTCTATCCCTGCCTGCCGACGCGCTACCAAGGCAAGCCGCACGGCCTGCCCATGACCTTCCAGGCCGAACCGCATTCGATCGTCGTCAACCGCGATGGCAGACGCTTCGTCAGCGAGAACGATTTCAATATCGGCGAGGCGATCGATGCGCGCGGGCCGGACGGCGCGCCGGTGAACCTGCCCTGCTATCTGGTCGGCGATCATCGCTTCCTGAGGACGTCTCTGCCATTCCGCTGGTACGCGTCCTACGAACGGCAATGGATCAAGAAAGCCGACACGATCGGCGGCCTCGCCGCAAAACTCGAGCTGCCGGCGTCGGCCCTCGAGGAGACGATCGCCCGTTGGAACGGCTTTTGCGCGAAGGGACGCGATGAGGATTTTCGGCGCGGTGAGAGCGGCTGGGAGGACTACAAGGCGCACGGCCCCGAGAACCGTCTGAAGCCGATCGACAAGCCCCCCTTTGTCGGCATGTCGCTCAATCGTTCGATTCTCGGGACAAAGGGGGGCGCCCGCACCAATGAGCGGGCGCAGGTCCTGAGACCGGACGGTTCGATCATTCCTGGTCTTTACGCGGCCGGTCTTGCCATGGCCAACCCGATCGGCACACGCGCGGTTGGAGCCGGCACGACGCTTGGCCCAAATCTGACCTGGGGCTTCATCGCCGCTGAAACGATCCTGCATCAGAATCGGTGAGTTCTCCGGGGCGGATACGCATCGTCACTCGAACTGCCAACGTGTGCCGTGGCGAGGCGACTTCGCGGTGTCCTTCAGATGCGGGTGAACGGATCGATCGGCCATTCAGGGAGGAAGCAATGGCGTGCCCGTCGTCGAAAGAAAAAGCGGTCCCTGCGCGCCCTTCAGCCCGTAGGATGGATCAACTTTTTTCTCGCTGACATTCAACTCAGTTTCGAACTCGCGTAGCTTCGAAATAATCGTCCGGTCCAACCTTTTCGCCTTTCAGCAAGGAACTCCGGGACGTAACGTCCCTTAAGGAGTCGGAAGACGAACGTCTGCTTTTGCACTTCCACTGCTAAGAAGCGGCCAGTCCGCAGTCGGCCCCAAAGGCGACATCAGAACATCTGCTCTGCAAAGACCGCTTCTGGCGGCACTGTTGTCCCGCTTGCGTATACCTTCTCTGCATTAGACGGCCGCTGTCCCAGTTCAGTTTGGCCACAATGTTAGAGAGAGGCGATCCAGGGTCGGCCTTTGGTCATAATGAGCCTACCTATCCGCTACATGCAGTGCAGCTTTGCGCGTCTAAGCGGAAGTCATCCCGCACGCGCGAATACGCTTGCTTGACAGGGACGAAACGACCCCATGTTCCGCATGAGCTCAAATCGATTTCCCTGAGGTGGGTACGGCCGACTGGTAGACACTTCTCAAACAATGCCGATCCGACGCGTGACCTGGCCGTTGCTTTCCCAGTATGTATGTTTCCTGGTAATCCATGGATCATCCATGGCAGGCTGGATTTGTCCCGCCATATCAGTGGCACGCGAGGTGACCGTGCGCTCGCCCTTTGCTGGGTCTTTCCAGTCGAGGTACCACACCTTCCAGGCGAATTCAGCTTCTTCACCATGGTCTATCGTCGCTTCAAGCCATGGGCCGTTATCAACCTTCACTTCGACCTTGGCGATTGGGGCCCCCCAGGCTGCGCCGCTGATCCGGTATCCGGCATCGCTACGCGTCACTCTGGCAGGCGCCGACTTCAGCAATGCACGGCCGACCGAGGTCTCGGCCCACACCGTCTCGCCATTGTGCTCTTCCTCTCGGATGGTGACGTAGTCTCTTGCCATCAATTGACTCATGAAGCGCTTGTTGCGTATCTCAATGCGCTTAAGCCACTTGACGTTGGCGATGCCATACC